>JAFVBZ010000263.1 GCA_017479645.1 Ruminiclostridium sp.
CTTGCTTGCTTGCTTGCTTGCTTAAATCGTAGCACCCGAACATAGCTCTGTCAACCCCTCTTGTGTGAAATTTTGATGAAATTTTATAATAATACACAATACATTATAGCATATACAAGGGCGTTTGTAAAGGGCTTTTCAAAAAAAGCCGCCGTTTTCGAGCAAAATCGCTCGAAAACGGCATTTATGTATCTAATTTGTATCTCATCTTCCGCAGAGCTTTATCTTCGATCTGCCTTATGCGCTCCTCGCTAAGCTTGTGCTTTGCAGCGAGCTCGGCGTAGGACAGCATTTCAAACCCGTCAATGCCGTAACGGTGCTTGATGATGTCCTGCTCCTGCTCATTGAGTTCGGCTAAAACGGCGTGAAGCCTCTCTATAAGGTCATTCTTTTCTGCAACATCTTCGACGCGCGGAGTATCCTTGTCCTCGACCAGCTCATACACTTCGGTCAGACTTTTCTCATCAACAACGGTATTGAGCGAAACATAAAGCTGATAACGCTTCCGCATGGAAAGGTACTTTTTGACTTCCGCGATCGTCATGTCGAGAGTATCTGCGATAAGCTGCAAGCGCGCGTCGCGTTCTACGCCCTGCTGCATAAATGAAGTGTCGAGTTTAATGCACTTCCCGATGTTCTCTACCACATTGGCGGGAAGCCGTATCGAGAAGCCGTGCTCCTCTATCTCGCGCAGCATCGAATGTTTTATCCATTTTACCGCATAGGTGCTGAATTTCGCTCCGCTGTCCGCGTCATACTTTTCGGCGGCAGTCAGCAATCCGAGATACCCGACCTGCTCTAAATCCTCGCGGTCAAGGCTATTCCCGTAAGCTCCATAATACTTTACAGCGACTTTTTTGACAAGCCGCTGATTTTTTATGCACAACTCCTGCTTTGCCTGCCCGTCGCCGGACTGTATCAGCAGACATAATTCTTCATTTGTCCTTTCCATAGCATCACCGTATCTTTCAAGGACTATTTTATCATAGATCGTCGAAAAACACAATACCTTTTTCGGGACACTTGAAAATGGACATATATTTTATAATAGTATATTTTTAATCGCGGAATTGGTATATTTTTGGTAAATTTTTGGTCATAGGGATCGGGTGCATTTCTTGGTATAGTGTAAGTGACAGATCGGTACGAATTGTCCGGACTTCGATACCGATTTGCCGAAGAAGTTAAACCTACAGACAAAAGGAGGAAAACATTATGAGAAAACTCAACAACACAATGGTCATAGCCGTAGATCACGGCTACGGAAACATCAAGACAGTCAACACGGTAACGCCGACGGGCATTACCGCCTACGACACGGAGCCGACCTTCACGGGCGACATCTTGCAGTACAGCGGGAAGTATTACCGCATAGGAGAGGGACACAAGCCTTTCCTCTCCGACAAGACAATGGACGAGGATTTCTATGTTCTCAACCTTGCCGCAATTGCTAAGGAGCTCGACATTGAGGGCATCACAACAGCAGATGTACACATCGCCGCAGGGCTTCCGCTTACATGGGTGAAAACCCAGCGCGAAGAATTCCGCAAGTATATCACGAAAAACAGCAAGATCAAGTTTACTTTCCGGGACAAGCCGTACAGCATCAGGATAGTGGGAGCTTCGGTTTATCCTCAGGGCTACACGGCGGTCATCGACAGGCTTTCCGAGATGAACGGAGTGAATATGCTAGCAGACATCTGAAACGGCACAATGAACATCATGTACATCAACAACAAGAAGCCCGTTGAGAGCAAGTGCTTCACGGAAAAGCTCGGAGTAAACCAGTGCGTCATCAAGGCTTCGGGAATGGTGCTCGACCGTTTCGGGACGATACTCGATGAAACGATCATCGAGCAGATGATTCGCACAGGAACGGCGGACATCGGGGTAAAGTATCTCGACTGCATTACGGACGCGATCAAGGAGTACAGCGCGTATATATTTGAAACGCTCCGCAAGTATGAATACGACAGCGAGCTTATGCGGCTGTATATCACGGGCGGCGGTGCTGCACTTATCAAGAATTTCGGCAGCTTTGACGAGGACAGGGTAATTTTCATCGAGGATATATGCGCCACAGCGAAAGGCTATGAAAAGCTCGCGTACAATGCGCTTCTCAAGGAGAGCGAACAGCCGAAGAAGTCTGTCAAGCCGAAGGCGGCAGGACCCGATGACAGTTCTGAGAATAAAACGCAGGAGGTGACGGACAATGCCGACGATCAGAGCGACCAGTCTCCGACTGAATCTTGATAAACCCGAACATCGTCAAGCATGGGATTATTTGCAGGCGCTCGACGGTACGGAGTTCAAGTCTTACACTTCCGCGATTGTCGCGGCGGTCAATGACTATTTCGGCAGATATTTTCTTCGGAAAGACGATCCGTATCTCGAAACCCGTGAGCGCGAGGAAAAATTCGTCACGGAGATCGTGGCGGCGGTGGAGCGGTCAGCAGAAAAAGCGCTTCCGTCTTTTCTCGCCGTCTGTATCGCGGAAATTCTGAACAGTAACGGAAATATCGGCGTACCCACACAGAATTCCGCACCTGCCGAAAAAGCCGAAAATGACGACATTTCGGACGTTGATCTCGACTTTATCGGAGGATAGCAAAAAGCTCCCTCTGCTGCACCAATTTCTCCGCGACAGATACCGGTTCCGTGCAGATTTGATACCGATTTTCTGCGCCGTGAAAAGTATATACCAATCGGTGCAGAAAATGGTACTGCACATATACCAAATCTGCGAAAAATCGGTAGCGCAGCACATTTTCATCGCCTCTGACCGCCGGAGTATAGCCAAACAAATAAATTTACGGCGGTCAGAGGCGATAGGCAGGTAGCACCGCTGGCTATACAAATCCCGACTAACGGCGGGATTTGCATAGACTGCGCGGTACTACCTGCTCAGGAGGGAGAACCCTCCCGAGACCTACCCCAAAGTTCGGTCGCTCGGGCGACCGGGAAAGCGGCGCAGGAGCGCCGCGCAAATGAAATGATCGGAGGAAAAATATTTGGAGAAGAAAACTTTGAGAAAAAGAAACAATCAGTTTGCAATCCGCTTGTCTGATTCCGAGCTTGCGCTTTGGAACAGTAAGCAGTCCGCAAGCGGCATGGGCAAGACTGAGTTCTTTCTGAAAATGCTGAAAAGCACCCGCATAAAAGTGTACAGCTTCAACGAGAGCTTGAAACTTTTGTACAACGAGCTGCGCCACATCGGCGGTAATCTCAATCAGGCGGCATATCTCGTAAACGTTGACCGCTTTGACGTTGCCGCCCGAGAGATCGACGCTATGTATCAGGAGTTTATGAACATGATGAACAAGTTTCAGAAATTCATCGACAACCCGATGATAAACGCAACGATCATTGAAGTTCCGACGAAAAAGGACGGTGATTGATTGCCGTTCGGAAATGTTAATGTTGATTACGCACCTTGTAAATCTGTCGGGCAGCTAAAGTCCGCGGCGCTGTATATGCTGGGAATGAAACCGGAGCAGCGCCGCGAGGGAATTGTCAAGAACCGTGATGACTTGTATGCCGCGCTCGGCTGCAACCGTAAGAACTTTGCCAATGACATTCTCGTCACGCGAAAACTTAACGGAAAAAGTTATAGCAAGCACAAGCCGGACACGATTCTCGCGCACAAGATGTCAATATCGTTCCACCCCGATGACAACGGGAAACTTGATTACAAATTGGCATTCAAGATCGCGCAGGAATTCGCAGAGCATTTCATTCACAGCAAAGGTTACGAAGTGTTGTTTGCGGTGCATACAGATACCGATCACATTCATGTGCATTTCCTTATTTCCAACTGCAATATGGAAACCGGAAAATCTTATCGCCGCAGTGCACACGACCTTCATGAAATGTCGGAATACTTTGGTGAACAATGTCGGCGTTACGGTTTAACAAATTCAATCAGGGATAACTTTTACAATCGGAATTTGGAAACCGTCCGGGACAAGGAAACATTTGCCGAAACGCAGATGAAAAAACGAGGGGCGGACACATTCAAAGATGAACTTCGGGAGGTTATCAGAGAAGAGATCGCAGACCCCGCCAACCGCACATTTGAAGATGTCATAAATGCACTTGAAAAGCATTATGGTGTCGAGTGCAGAGTTGCGGGAAACACGGTATCTTATCGCCACCCGCTGTACAAGGACAAAAACGGTAAACTTGTTTCCGTCAGAGGAAACAAGTTAGGAGAACTCTATACAAGAAAGGGGATAGAACATGAAATTGCCAAGAGTAGATCAGGACACACGCAAGCCGTCGATATTGGATCAAATTCACACCATATCAGCGGAACAGAAATCACAGCAGGCAGAGCCGCAGCAGCCTACGGAAACGAAACCGGAGGATTACCGTTCAGCTCTGGACAGAATGTCGGAAGAACTCCTTCTCCTGTCACAACAGAACCTTACGGACGCAGAAACGAAGTATCGTCTGGCGCTGATAATCGCAACGGTCAGGGAACAGAACGCAGTCTTAGCGAATTTTTTGAGCGATACAAAGGAAGAAATGGAGACAATGAACAGCAATCAGCTCCAACTCCTCAGCGAACAGGAACTATACGCAAAAAGCGTTCGAGATAATGTCAGCAGATCGGTCTATGATGTTTATTCTCGTTTCAAGGAAAAGCAGAAAAAGGCATTTGATGATGTTGCCGAAGAGCTTAAAAAGACGATAGCCGAATTGAAAAGCGAGATAGACCAAAGCACAGAATTATGTAAAAAACAAACTACTGATTTGTGGACTGCTTTCAGATGTTCGAGGGATTTGGACAATTGGCTTGACCGTTTTTACTTCATAGCTCCGGTCAGCATTATCGGATATGTGATATTCAAGGTAGTGACATTCTTTATTCAGTAATCAAGTTTTTATTAAACGGAATGCCGCGACTTTCAGCAAACTGGACAAGCTCCGCGAGCTTACCTTCAAACATTTCGGAATCCGTGCCGAACAGTGAAGCATAAATGTTAAAGGCGATAGAGAAATTATCTTTTGCATTTTGGACATTGCCGATTTTCAAGTACATCTTTCCCATATCCAACCGGAAATCGGCATAGTCCGCGCTTTCTCCGTTCGCGTCCTTTATAAACTCCGCGCACTTTTTCATAGCGCGGATAGCTTTCATAGGCTCGCCGCAATCGTCCATAAGGTTCGCGTAATTGTGGTAGATTATCAGCATATCATTGTTCGGCTTGCCGTATTCGGACATCAGCGAAATCGCGCGCTCCATATATTCGCGCGCCGGTTCAAGCTGTCCCGCGAGGTGATAGTTATACCCCAAGTTCATGTTGAGATTTGCCGCAAGGTGCAGATCATCTTCCGGAACGCAGGTGTCGAGCGCAGTTTGCGAGAACAATATTGCTTTCTTGAAATCCTTATCAAACATTCCTGCGATAGCAGATTCAAAGTCGTAGTATAACGCCAAGTCATTGGGTTTAAGAGCTTTGCTGTACGACTTCATTACAGAGCGTATCAGGCGCATACCGCTTTCATACTGATACTTTTCCATATACGAGAAAGCGTCCTCTATAAAGCGGATATAGAAGTCAGGATCATCATTCTTTATGTCGGTAACAACATCTTCGATGTACAGGAAAAGCGTCTGATAATACGGAATATCAACACCGTGATGTAAGCTAATATTTTGGAGATTCGTGAGCATTTTACGGCAGTTATTCACGGACGGTACAAGGTCAGCAATCGCAATATCCTTGACAATCGGCTGCAATGATATTCTGTTACTCTCGACCTTGATAAGCCCCAGCTCTTCGAGATCGTTTATATCATTCATATCTGAGAGCGAGAGGAAGTGTGCAAACAGCCGAGGGCCTATACCAAACACGCGCACGAATGTCAGACAGCGGAGAATAAACTGATACTCGTCCGACATCTTGAAAAGCGAAAACAGCGTTCGGATATGCTCATAGAATGTAGCCTTTACGCTCTTTCCGTCCTTCTTCACATTTATTCTGTCAGATGTTTCGGGATCAACGCTGCACTCGTTCAGTTTCTCCAAAACATCATCGGCGCTCAATAATCCTTTTTCAAGCAACCGCGCCGCAAGCTCAACAGACAGGGTGTGACGGTTGACAGCTTCAATTATTTTTATAACGGTATCGCGGTTTTTATCGGCATTGGAATACAGTTTGCTGAATAGTTCAAAAAGACTATCAATGTCGAAAATCTCATTAAGCGAATATGTATAACCGCAGTCGAAATAACTTCGTGTCGTGAATATCACTTTTCATTTGTATTTCATCACGACATCAAGCAGTTCCTCGTCAGATGCCGTTGTATCAAAGTTGTCGATCACAATCAAAGTATCATCTTTGAGCGAGCGCAGATAACGGTTATGACGCTTGAACTTTTCGTCGTCGGTATCTTCCGGACGATCATCGGAAAAACCAATATCGGCAATAAGATTTTTCAGATCGGTGTCGTAGTAGAAATAAAGAATGTTTGTAAAGTCTTTTCTGTACTCTCTCGCAAACGCTTTCACGAATTCGCTCTTACCAATGCCGCCCACACCGTTCACGAACACTTTATTGTTTTCGGACAGTATATCGTGCAGCTCCTCAAGCTCTTTATTTCTTCCCGAAAAATGCTTGCACGGTGCAGGAATCTCTGCACCAAAAATACGCTCGGAAACGATAGGCGACAGCACACCGGAAGATGTATGCTTTTCAATTATTTTTGTATCACGGGTAACGAACGGGCGGGACATTGCGAATAACAGAATGTTGCAGATGAACTCAACGGCTTCGGATTTGTTCGCGCAGGGATAATAACCGAGCAATTCTTTTTTGAAATCATCGGATATGCTCACATCATTAAGGACGAGATCGTGCAGGGCTTTCGTGAGATTATTATAATCGTTGATTTGCGGAATTATGGATTTGCTGAAATTACGCATCAAATTATCCGCTTTATCATCAGCGCCGTAATACTTTATGATAGCAGAGCTTAACGGCTTTAATCCGCGCAGCCAGCGGTTAGATAATCCCGCATTGAAAAAGAACAGATTTGTCCTTGCATAATCGTCAAAGAGAAATTCAAGAAATTCCACTTGATTCAGAGTAGCACTATCTAATATCGTTCTGCACACGGAACTGAAATCGCATCTATCCATTTATCTCACCTCGCTGCAACTATCAACTTATACCATTATAGCACAACAGACATAGAAAATCAATCAAAAGTTATGGGACAAGGAAATGTATTTTTTCAGATTGGAGGATCAATGATCAGAAATGAACTTACGAATACCGCCGTAGATAGCAATAACACAACATCTGCGGCAACGGAAACAACACTTACAGGGGAGCAGAAACAGGCTCTTGTCACGGCAATGAAAATCGCTTATTACAGGGATTTTTATAAGCGTGGCATTATTACCGCCGACCAGCTTGAACAGCTTCTCGCAATGCAGAAAGAATATATAGCGGACGATAATAAGCCCGCTGCATAACTCAAAATAAAAATTAGACAATAAAAATATCCCCTTGCAAGCAAAAATACCACTTGACAAAGTTGCTTTAAAGGAGTAAAATATACTTGCAGGGGGATTTGTGTCCCCGATAAATGGGGGAAGGAGGAAAATGAACACTAAAACAAAAGTCGCTGCATATTGCAGAGTTTCAACAGATTGCGAAGACCAGCTTAATTCGCTATCCGTCCAGATCGGATACTTCACCGAGTACATCAGCAATCAGGAAGATTGGGAGCTTATCGAAGTTTATTACGATGAAGGCATTACCGGAACTTCGACAAAAAAGCGTGACGGTTTCAATCGTATGATCGCAGACTGTGAAGCCGGAAAGATACAGCTTATCCTTACAAAAGAAGTATCGCGCTTTGCAAGAAATACTGTTGACACCCTAACCTACACCCGTAAGCTTACAGACTTGCATATCCGTATCATTTTTATGAATGACGGTATTGACACAAACGACAAGGACGGCGAGCTCCGCTTATCCATTATGGCGAGCATAGCGCAGGAGGAATCCCGTAAAATGTCCGAGCGTTTAAAGTGGGGTATGAAACGCCGTATGGAAAATGGTCAAGTTCTCGGCTGTGGTCGCATCTATGGATTCAAGGTCATTGACGGGAAACTCGAAATCGTTCCGAAGGAAGCGGAAATCGTCAAGGATATATATAATATGTATCTGTATGACGGTATGGGTTCAACCGCTATTGCACACGAATTAGACAACAGAGGTATTCCTACATTAAAAAACAGAGTATGGAGTTCGCAGCTCATTCTTAAAATACTGAAAAATGAGAAGTATTGTGGTGATCTTACGCAGTGGAAGGTATATAAGCCCAATGTTCTCTCCGATAAGATGCTTACAAATCGTGGCGATAATCCGGACGCACCGCTCATAACCGTCAAAAATCATCACGAACCTATTATTTCAAAGGAAATGTGGGAACAGGTTCAGGCTGAATTAGCAAGAAGAAGCAATCTTGCTATGTTAGGCAAAAAGCATTCACACAATTTCTGGCTCAGTGGTAAGATCCAATGCGGCAAATGCGGATACAGCTATGTTCGCTGTAGTTCTTCCCAAAAGAAATTTCGCGCTGTAAGCTGCCGCAACAGAATCGCGTACGGCAAAGAAAGGCGTTCTGCGCCTAACGGAGAACTCGTCGGCTGTGACAATCATTCCGTAGACGAACGAATTGTTATTAAAGCTATGGAATCAATTGTCTCTCAGATGAGCGAACTTCGCTTATTGCTTGAACAGGAAATGCTCTCGGAAGTCAGGAGACTTGAAAAGTGCAAAAAAGATTTTGACCCTGCACCTTTGAGGGCTGAAATCGAAAGCTACGAAAATAAAAAGCGCAAGGCAATTGACCTTGTACTTGACGGGCTTATATCAAAGGATGACCTGACTAAGCAGACTACATTCTATGACAGCGAGATAGTAAGACTGACGGAAGAAATCACTAAATTGCAGAACGTAGCTGAAAACCAGCGCAATCAGCTTTCGGAAATTGAAAAGGCAATTGAGTATATCGGAAAGTTATCTGACACCGATACGGACGGTGACAATAAGGAACTCTACCGCTCGATGATAAATAAAATCATAGTTCCGGAGTATCCGGTTTTGCAGATTTTTCTCAACGGTGTTCCGTTTGCCTATAAGGTAGTCTATTCCGTTAAAAACGTGCCGTTAGCAGGCATCTTTGACATCACTATCGACACTTGCGAAGTGATGTCATAAAACATTATTTCGACAACGATAGGTAGAGTTTATTGATGATATTTGTCATTTGCGGTATCCTCCTGTATATTTTTGTGTTATTAAAATGATTAGAAAATATACAGGAATAGCCTCGAAACTTGTACCTTATTTGTACCTTGTTTTTACTAAAATGTACCTTATTTCGCTGTAAATTATTTAAAACAGCTGAAACACGAATACGGACAAAACGCATTGTAATCGCATTTATCAAACTTTGCGAAAAAAGGCTTCAAAAAAATGTGATACTTCAAGTCCCGTCACTCAGACCATATCTCGTGTCCGTGAGGTCGCTTGTAGAGCGACTTCACGGATTTTTATTTTTCTGAAATCTGGTTTTGTCCATTATTTGTCCATTGTTGTCCAACTCGCCGATGGGTGTCAAATAGGGTGTCACTTGTTCTAACTTGCCATAGCCTGCAAATTACCGTCATCGGGATCGTTTCTCTTCTTCTTTGAGAAGTCCAGCACCGATGCGATTGCTTCACTTGCACGGGCGTTTGCGTCCTGAAAAGCGTGCAGATATATTGAGCTCGTGGTCGTGATCGCGCTGTGTCCTAATGCGCTGGAAACTGCTGCAATATCTACATTCGCATGGATAAGCGAGCTAGCGAAGAAATGACGAATACTATGCAATCCGTAGAACGGTATCTTGTGCTTTTTGCAGAAACGTTCAAGCCACAAGTACGGCATACCGCAGAACAGCGGTTCTCCGTTGTCCTTTATGAACAGACGGTCACTGTCAATCCACTTACTGCCCATGAGCTTCGCCTGACGTTCCTGATCTGCCTTCAACTCTTTGAGCAGGTTCATTACCATCTCCGGAAACTTGAGCGAGCGCTGGGACTTGCGAGTCTTGGTGGTATCGGTATAGTACCCGTTTGCCTTGGTGTAGTTTGAAGTGCGCCGCACGCTGATGATGTTATCATTAAAGTCAACATCTTTCCATTCAAGCCCCATGATCTCACCGCGACGGAATCCGCTGTACACTGCAAGAATAATACATACACGATACTTTAACGGTGCGTCCTCTTCCAGAAGCTCAAACAGACGCTCTATATCTTCGATCGAATAGATCTCCTTTTCCTTGCGTTCGCCCTTCGGAATAGAAACGCGGCTGCAAGGATTATCAGGAACCATTGACATTTTGACCGCATAGCTGAATACGTCTGATATGAAGCTGAGATGATGTATCACGGTTTTGCGCGCCAGCGGCTTTCCGGTCTGCATATTCTTTCCATTGAACACAAGGTCGTTCACGAACTGCTGAATGTGGCGGCTTGTGATCTTATTGACCTTCATGTAGCCGATTGCCGGATAAACACGCTTTGTGACCTGCTTCATGCGCTCGTATGTAGTATTACGGAGATTTAGCCGCGCATACTCCTCGAACCATTTTTCAGCAAGCTCCTCAAACTTCATAGCGACAGGAGCTGCGCACATCAAACATTTTTCCTCAAAGAGTATCGCCTGCTTGTACGCTTCCTTTTCTGCCTGTCTCTCGGTCATACCTTCCGGAGGTTTCCATGTCATAGTTTTGGAAACCTGATTTCCCTTTGTATCGTAACCGCAGCTGACCCGTATCTGATACGAATTGCCGCGCTTTCTGATATTTGCCATAATCTGAATCCTCCTGTTCCAGACTTACGACATCTTTACAAATTTCATTATAGCACTTTTACGATTTAAAGTCAAGACTTTTCTGTACTACAAAGGGATTTGCAAAGTTCGTAAGCCCCCATTATTTCATTGTGTTAATGGTAATGCTGTCTGTAATATTTATATTGACAGCTTTTTTCTGATCGGAGCAGCTATGTATTTCTCCCACTGCTCTTTAAGTCTGTGTTCCTGTATGAACTTCATAACCTTCTCCCATTTATCCTGCAATTCCTTGTGCAGCTTTTGCAGGGCGGTGAGCTCACCCGTCAAACGGACGACCTCGGCAGTCTTTTCTTCAACTGTCTTGGTAAGATTTTCGTTGTTCTCGGACATCTTAGAATATTGTTCTTTCAAAGCCTTTATCTCGTCCGTCAACTCGTGTACCTGATTACCGATAGTTTCGTTTTCACGGGTAAGCTGTTTGTTGCGTTCATACAAGACCTGATTATCCCCGACTTCATCATAAAAGCGCTCAAAGCTCTGATTGACATTATAAAGCTGATCTGTGAGGACATCGCGTTCGTACCGGAGAGCTTCCTTTTCTTCGTGCAGCTTGTCCACCTGTTTATGCAGCTCTGCATTTTCTGCTGCGGTCTTGTCGGCAGTATCACGGGTCGTGATGTAGGCTTCGGCAGAAGCTTTCAGCTTGTCGTAGTCGGTACGCTTCAATGCGACTGTATTCAGCGGAAGATTTTTGGCAGAAATGCTTTCTATGCTCCCAATCTCCTGCGACTGACGTTCGGTCTGCTCTAACTGCTCCTGCGTCTTTTTGAGTTTATATTCGGCAACAAACAAATGCTCGGCGGCGCTGCCTTTGATACCGCGCTCAAGGTCGTAATTACAGGTGTGCGCGATCCAGTCGTACCACTCGTCCTGCAAGCGCGCATAGCTGTCACGACCTTTCCAGAACTCCGAACAGTTTATCCTGCGGCACGGCTGACCTTTTCTGTCTTTGCCCAACACCGTCGGGATAAACGTGATGTGCATGTGCGGGGTAGCTTCGTCCATGTGAACGACTGCTGCCACCACAAACTGTTCGCCGCCGACTTTAGCTGTAACAAACTGGTATGCGTCCTCGAAAAAGCGTTTTGTCCGTTCGGCTCCGAGCCGGTCAAAAAACGACTTGTCCGATGTGATAATGAACTCACAAAGAACCGTGCTTTGCTTCTCTCCCTTTAACCGGAGATTGCCTTTGAGCTGATGACGGTCGCGTATCTTGTTGAAGGTCTCCCAATAACTGCCCTGCGGGGACTTGATGTGATAATTCTCACACGAACGTTCGTGCTTTATGTCGGGGTTGCTGTAATTTTTGTTGCGGCGTTCGTTATGCCGCTCGACAAGTCCGACAGCTCCGACCTTGTGATTTTGATTTCTGATAATTGCAAAACTCATGTTTATTTCGTCTCCTTTCATTGCTTTTTCTTCGGGCTCTGCCCGTTTTGTTTTCGCGGCGTATGCCGCTTTTTTTGAGGGGTGCAGAGGAACCGCTGCCCCGCTGGGACTATTTGCTTGCAAATAGTCCTAGTGGGTTACAACTATCCCGCAGGTATAGTTCTCTGCGAAGAGAGTGTGTTCAGCTCCTTTTTTCAAAAAATCGTGATCCCCTGAAGAATATCTCAGAGATTGTGTTTTAAAAGTGCCTGACCCCTTGCAGGAGAATATAAGTGCTTATGCAAATATGCTTAATGGATCCAAAATGTTCTCCGTTCATCTGCTCGTCCTCGCACGCCACAAGCACGCTACCTTTGTTTTCGCGTGCAGGCGTGCGAATCGCTTCACTACGCTGTTTGTGGACGTGCATAGGTCGTGCCTGCACGCGTGCACGCCTTTATTCGACATATGCTACATATTTTGTTTTTATTCCTTTGAAACCCCGGACGCGTCCGCCGTCTTTATTGGTTATGTGGAAGTCGTATTTGATGTTGAAACGACTTTCATTGTTTTTGAGCCAGCCGATAAAAGAATCGCGCTTCATTTCAGTCATTCCGTTGCGGCGGCACCAGAAGCAGTAACCGGCGTACAGCTCCGTGCAGCTTGTCTGCAAGTCACTGCCGAAAGCGACGATCTGATCGTCCTGCAAAAAATCTATGATGTTACAGCTATCCGATACTGCGTCCGACACATTCTTTTTGGTGCGCTCGGAGACTGTAAACATAAACCGGTTCATCACCAAACGCTGTAACCCTTCGAGAAGCCAGCGGAAAATTTCGTTCTTTTCGCATATCAGCTTATCCGCGAGGTACGGGTCATTCACTCTGTCCGGTAGCTTGGGCCTTACCGAAAGAATGAGCAGACGGCGAGCGAATCCCTCTGACTTGTCATAGAGTGCTTTCGGGGAGCCGTTGCCGAAACCGAGGATCCTTGTGTAAACGTGCGCCTGTTCTGACTGACGCCCTTTGGCTTCTATGTCTATCGGAATCTCAGCAGTTGCAAGACTTTTTATGTACCCCGTGCTCGACAGCGCGTTCAGCTGCATATCATCATCGACCATGACCAGCTTGTCCACGAGGTTATACCGGAAGAACTTGTCGGTCTCAATACGCTGGAACTTGCCTTCAAGCATGGCGCTGCCCCATATCGCGCTCATGATCTTACCAATGCGACTTTTGCCTTCCTCGCCGTTTCCGATAAGGAACATCATAGCCTGACCTTTGGTGGACGGTATCAGACAGTAGCCGAGAAATTCCTGTAATGTCGGTATATCCTCCGGGTATAACAGCTCTTTCAGAAATTGTATGAACCGTGAAGGGGACGGCGGCGCATTAGTCAGCGGGTCATAAGTAACGTTCATACGACTGATACAGAAACGCTTTTCGGGAGTAAACTGCCCGTCGATGTTGATAAAGCCGTTTTGCAGGTGTATCTCGTTCGGGTTTGGCTCCAGCGGTTCACTTAAGCATTTCAGCTTAAGTGCTTCCAACAGCGAATTCACTTTACGTGAGATGTTTGTGCTGACGTATTCAGTGAGCATGATGCAGATGTCGTGACTGATGATGTCATCGGAAATGAGACCGTCAAGCCCGTAGAACCTGCCCTTGATGTACTTCAAGGGCATTTGCTCTACGAACATATTGCAGAACACGACTTCGTTGACGACACCTTTCTCGTTGAGCCAGATCGGTATTTCTGAAGCCATTATGCAGCACCTCCAACAAAGCTGAGCAGTGCTGCCTTGTTCACCAGTATCTTGCCGTTCTTCCCGGCTCCGGTTCTGATGTACGGCAGTTTGCCCTGCAATACGAGCTGACGGACAGTGTGCTCTGACAGCCCCTTGACTGTTTCGGCACACTCTTTGAGCGTGAGCATTTCCGGCGGCTGCGTTGGTGTCGGTGCTTCCTGCTCTACGCTCTCGTCCTCGGCGACAAGCTCGCGCTCCAGCCACTCGTTGATCTTTGTGATGATCACATTCTTCTCTCTTCTTGTCATGTGTTTCTCCTCCTTGACATTTCATTGTTTTTCTTGTCCGGAAAGGAATGTTTTTATTTTTCCTTCCAATAATATAGGGGTTTTGTAAACGTTTTCTGTAGATCCCTTTTGGCAATTTCTAAAAATACGTCAAAAGAAAATGATTTGGCATATCTTCGGTTGGCAGAATTGCACATTACCTTTCCGGACTTTCTCTAATTTCGAGAGAAACTTTTTCTGAAATGATGTGTTTTATCATATTCGTAAATCTGTACAAAACATCGCCGCTTGTGTTGTGCATATTTATGGCTCGAAAAAAAGTCCTCTCATATATAGGGACAAAAAAGGGCGTTTTTTTAAGGCATTTTTTGCGGTATTTTTGATTTTTGGTTATTTTTTTAGAGAAAATTGTCGTAAGGCACAATCGCTCGGCATTTTAATGCGTTGTTTTTGTTTGTATTACCGTAAATTATATTAACCTGTTTTGACTTAAATTGTAATTGATAATTACCCAAAGAGCACATAAATTTGAGAGAGCGTTTGACAAAAACAAAGATTTGGAGTAAAATATAATTGGGTTATTATAACTTGTACAAAGTATCACTCGGAGGCTTAACATGGCACTTACAGATAAACAACAGAAAGCCGCTGCAAAGGAGTATGCAGAGTATTGGGCGGGCAAAGGTTACGAAAAAGGACAGTCGCAGCCGTTTTGGTTGTCGCTGCTGCGCGATATACTCGGAGTAGAACACCCTGAACAGTTCATCAGCTTTGAAGATCAGGTCCACCTCGACCATACATCGTTCATTGACGGCTACATCAAGGACACCAAAGTAATGATTGAACAGAAAAGCCTTGACAAAGACCTGAGCAAGCCGATAAAGCAGTCTGACGGGACGCTGCTCACACCATTTCAGCAGGCGAAACGATACATAACCGAGCTGCCCGTGTCGCTGCACCCGCGCTGGGTCGTAGTATGCAACTTTGCGGAGTTTCTCGTTTACGATATGGAAAAGCCGAACGGAGAGCCGGAGCGCATACTGCTCAAAGACTTATCGAAGGACTACTACCGTTTGCAGTTCCTTGCAGATACGGGAAGCGAGATGCTCAAACGCGAAATGGAGATCTCGTTGAAAGCCGGTGAGCTTGTCGGCAAGCTGTATGATGCAATTCTGAAACAGTACAAAGACCCGACTGCGAAAGACACCCTCCGCAGCCTGAATATGCTGTGCGTGCGTCTCGTTTTCTGCCTTTATGCAGAGGATGCAGGCGTGTTCGGTTCGCACGAAATGTTCGGGCAGTATCTCCGGAAGTTTCCCGCAAGCGAAGTACGCCCTAAACTGATCGAGCTTTTCCGTGTTCTCGATCAGAAGCCCGAAGAACGTGATCCATATCTCGACGATGATCTCGCCGCATTCCCTTATGTCAACGGCGGACTGTTCGCGGACGAGAATATCGAAATACCGCGCTTTACGGAAGAGATCGTTGATTTGCTGCTCGATAAGGCAAGCGCCGGATTCGACTGGTCGGAGATCTCCCCGACAATCTTCGGTGCGGTGTTTGAAAGTACATTGAACCCCGAAACCCGCAGAAGCGGCGGTATGCATTACACTTCGATACAAAACATTCACAAGGTCATTGACCCGCTGTTCCTCGACGATCTGACTGCCGAACTTGAACAGATATCCGAGATCAAGGTCAATAAAACACTGATGACACGGCTTGACGAGTTCACGGATAAGCTGTCACGTCTCACATTCCTTGACCCTGCCTGCGGTTCGGGAAACTTCCTCACGGAAACATTCCTGTCACTGCGTAATCTCGAAAACAAGGCGCTGTCGCTTAAACTCGGCAATCAGATAGTTTTCGACACGGGCGATATGATCAAGGTAGGTATCGGGCAGTTCTACGGTATTGAGATAAACGACTTCGCGGCGACTGTCGCAAAAACGGCTCTGTGGATTGCTGAACATCAGATGATACGCGAGACGGAGACTATCGTTCATCAGCCGATAGATTTCCTGCCGCTGAAATCCTACACGAACATCACCGAGGGAAATGCTCTCCGCATTGACTGGAAAGATGTTATCGCGCCCGAAAAGCTGAATTATATTATGGGTAATCCGCCGTTTGTGGGTGCAAATAATGTTTCAAAAGAACAGAAAGCGGAGTTATTTGATTTATTCGGAGATAAAAGCAAAGCCGGGTTACTGGATTATGTTGCTGGTTGGTATATTAAAGCTACTGACTTTATATCTAATACTAAGATTAAAGCAGCATTTGTATCTACTAATTCAATCACTCAAGGTGAGCAAGTTGCTATTCTTTGGAAACCTATTTTTGAGAGGGGCATACATATAAACTATGCCTATCGTACTTTTATTTGGGATAGCGAAGCCTCTATGAAGGCGCACGTTCATTGTGTAATTGTTGGATTTAGCAGAACGAAAGAGCAAAAGAGAATATTTACCGGACAAGCACCCCACAACGTTAATAATATAAATGGCTATCTGATTGATGCTCCAGATATATTCATTGAAAGAAGAAATAAACCTATATGTGACGTGCCGAAAATAACGAAAGGCTGTCAACCTACGGACGGTGGCAACCTTATTATTGAAGCAGAAGATTATGAAGATTTTATCAAAAGAGAGCCAAACTCAATAAAGTATATTAAAAAACTTGTTGGTGCTCACGAGTTTTTGCATAACGTAGATAGGTACTGCTTATGGCTTGTTGACGCTTCTCCTGCTGATATAAAATCTATGCCGTTAGTTAAAGAGCGGGTTCAAAAATGTAAAGAGATGAGGGAGAAAAGCTCTGATAAAGGTACACAAAAGCTTGCTTTAACGCCTACACTTTTCAGGGAAACGTATAATCTCGATAATTATATCATTATTCCCAGCCACTCTTCAGAAGCACGAAAATATATACCTATTGGGTATTCTGATGGCAATACAATTTCAACAAATGCAAATCTTATCATACAAAATGCAACTCTCTACCACTTCGGTATTCTTATATCAAATGTTCATAATGCGTGGACAAGAGCAATATGCGGACGTATTAAAAGCGACTATCGCTACTCAAAAGACATAGTGTATAACAACTTCCCGTGGTGTGACCCTACTCCGGAGCAGAAAGCAAAGATAGAGGAAACGGCACAGGGAATCCTCGATGCGAGAGCAAAATATCCCGACTGCTCTCTTGCCGATCTGTACGATGAAGTCACTATGCCGCCGGAACTCCGCAAGGCACATCAGACGAATGATGTCGCGGTCATGAAAGCGTATGGTCTGAGCACCAAAGGCGATGTTACCGAGGCGGGGTGCGTGGCGTTCCTGTTCGAGAAGTATCGGGAGATAACGGAGGGGAAATAAAGTATAAACGAATAGGTTGTTAATACAATAATGGGAATTTCCTAGGGGGATATTTAATGTTTTCTGTGAAAATTAAAAAAACTAAACAGGGTAATGAATTTATATTTAAAAATAAGTTTACCCCCAAAAAAATATCCAAAAATGATCGAAATTTAACATTATATCTCAAATTAAAATACAAAATAATAAAAACCTTTCATTTATTTAAGCGTGAGAAAAATAGTAGTTGGTTTTTAACACTCGATGACTTATGGAGTCGGAGAAACAGGGTGCCTAATGATTACGAAAAATCACGTTTATCTAAATGTATAAGACTTACTCAAAAAGATTTACAGCTAAAGAAACTTATAATTTATGATCTGTTTCCAAAAGAATACCTTAGTGAGTATAAAAGAAAATATTTAAAGTTCAAAGATAGATATGAGACTTCATACATTCATAATAGAGATAAATTACGTGTATTAAGCTCATTTTCACAAATGGAAAGTTCTTGCTCCGCCGGAACAATTTTTTACCTTGATTTTTTTAATATAAAAGAAAACACACCTCTAGGAGCGGCATTTGATCGACTTGCTGTTGAATTTATTGGGCTGACTGATTCATTTTATACTATTAGATATATCTTAGAAATAAATGAATCAGCTAATAAATTACTTGATAGAATACTGAAATCTAAAATCTATAAAGAAGCAATCTGTATCTCTAAAGACAAATGGTGGAGGAAAGACAGTTTTGCAGGATGTCATCCATACAATATTGGAGAAAGTGCAAAAGCTGACACTATAGAAGATTTTGTATTAGAACTTAAAGCGATATTTTGGAAAGAATTAAGTACCCACTTGTTTACTCACTTTTTTTCTTGGGATAATATTCCCCCGAGTGTTGAAATCTATTCTTCTAAAACATTAGATGAAAAATCAACAGATATACTAACAATTCTTTCTTGTAAAAACCCGTGTCTTGAGTATAATAAAACTAGTAAAATATTCTTTTCACCATTTAGTTCAAATTGGAGTTTTAATAAACCGTTGAACAACTCTATAATTGTTGCCGATTCAAGTCAATTTGAAGACGATGAGCATGGGCTATATCCTTTTCTAGAAATAGATGATGTTTTGCGCCATTATTGTACGGATTATTTTATATTAAATAGTGTAAACAGAATTGCAACTGAATTGATATATAAAGCCCAACGAAGAATTGACAAAAGTATTTATAAGAAAGGTAAATATAGAACGCTGCTTAATATTAAACTGGAAGTGGATAAACAATTATATTTCTATCGTCGCTTATATAAGGAATTATGCTCTAGTCCTAACTTGGATGATAAAGTGAACTATAATATTAGTCAATATAATAATGTGTTTTTAAATCAATTTAATGATAATAATCCAAAGTATAAAACAGGATTTGCATTCCCTGCTGTGGTAAAATCGTTGTATTATGATATAAATAACAATTATAAACTAATGGAATCAATTTATAGTCACTTTGAAGATAATCTAAAAATCATTGAAAGTAGATACAATTATAGAATTGTTAAATGGACGCTGATTGTTGCACTATTAACACTTCTTGCAACAATAGCATTATCTGGGAACCCAAGCATATATAATTTTATAAATAGTTTTTTACCCAATAACTAATTTAATTCGCAAGGAAGGTGTTTAGATGACAGCAAACGATTTAGACCGCACCTGCGGCTTGACAGATGACGAACTGACCGAGCGTTTCAAGGAGTCAATACGCATTGACAATGAGATACGCAGGATAAAAGGGCTGCCAGTAGCAAAATTTGATACTGAAAAGAAAAAGCCTTATATAGAATATCCGGACGGGAGACGCGAGTATGTCGGAGAATAAACTGCTGAAACCGGAAGTTATCGTGTTTGCTGGTCCGAATGGCAGCGGCAAAACTACGATTACCAAAATGGCACGAACAGTCGGTGATTACATCAATGCCGATGATATTAAGAAAGCGACTTTGTGTACAGATATGGAAGCTGCCTTACAAGCAGAGAAATTAAGAAATGCTGCAATAGATGAACACAAGGATTTTACTTTCGAGACCGTGTTATCGACAGACAGGAACCTGAGACTGTTACAGAGAGCAAAAGATGAAGGTTATTTTATTCGTGCAATATATGTCCTGACTGCAATGCCGGAGGTCAATATAACCCGTGTAAATGTACGATCAGCTTCCGGGGGACATAGTGTTCCGATAGATAAAATAAAAAGCCGCTACACAAAGGCACTTGCGCTTATTCCGCAGCTTGTGGAGATCAGCGATATTGTTCACATCTACGACAACACCATAGAACCTTTCCGTATCTTCAAAAAGCGTAAGGATATTTATTATCATTGGGCAAATGAATTCTGGAATAACGATAAGATACAGCAATTAACAGGAATATCCGATTACACAAATTAAATGCCACCTGTCCTGATGGCAGGACAAGCGGCTGATGATGTTAGTCTTTGAATATGTCGAGCATGAAAGCTGCTCCAAGCCGGAAGCCTCTCTCAAAATCCTGCAAACTCTCGCAGGCAGTTGTAACGTGTATTGCGTCCGAATATTTTTCGAGAAGTTCCTTGCAATCGGAGTGCTTTTTCAGAATTTCCGTTTCGTACTCGTCGATTTCTTCTCGTGCGTCAATATATTGTTTGGTATTTGGAACCGGCATTGAGCAGGGACTGATTTCTCCATAGTAAAGACTTTCGATAAAACTTTTCATAGTGTTTCCTCCAACTTGTCGTAGGTTGTTATTTCTGTAAAGATGTCGAAAGTCTTGTCCATTATTTGTCCATTATTGTTACAAAAACTTGCTAAAAAACACCCGTTAAGCTTAAAAGTTAAGGCAAGCTCAACCTGCTTAAATAAAGGGATAGAGCAATTTACGAAAAGCTAAACAAGTATGTTTAGCCCATTCAAGTCCCGTCACTCAGACCAAAGATTATGCCTTGTGTTTGGCTCAACAAAGCCTTTCATAAGGCTTTTCTATTTGCCAGGCTGTCAAAATGGGGTTTATTTTGGGTTTTACAGTGCTCTCAGGTGCTTTCGGGGCGCTGTTTTCCGTCTTCCGGGGATTCCTTCTTATTTGTGTTCCCTTTGTCTTTCAGACCGAGAGCGGCAGTGATCTTTTCGGTTAACTCCGAACTGTGCCTTGCCTCTGCTTCTTTGATATACCGCCGCTCTCGACCCGGTCGCGGAGTACGATATATAGGCTCGGACGGCTCTGAGGAGGTGTCAAGCAGAGCCGATCTCTGTTTGACAGAACTCAATGAAATATGTTCAATATGCGCATAAATGTTTTTGATTTTTGTGCAATTCTCCAAAGATGTAATATTTCTATTGACAACTTGATGTTCGTGTGATATACTGACATCAGAAAGTTGAAACAACTATGATTACAACTTTACAAATCACCAAAATAATGTTATAATCAGGAGGTACTTATTATGAAAATCGCAGTAGTTTGTGCAAACGGCAAGGCAGGTAACCTCATCGTCAAAGAGGCAGTAAACAGAGGGCTTGATGTTACCGCAGTTGTCAAGGGAGAGAACAAGTCCGCTGCCCAGAATGTTATCGTGAAAGACCTGTTCGATCTGACAGCAGCTGACCTTGCAGGCTTTGACGCTGTTGTAGACGCTTTCGGCGCATGGACACCCGAGACACTTCCTCAGCACTCCACTTCACTTGCTCACTTGTGCAACGTTCTTTCGGGAACTGATACAAGGCTTCTCGTTGTGGGCGGTGCAGGAAGCCTGTATGTGAACAAAGAGCATACCGACTGTGTTTCTGACGGCGCTGATTTTCCCGAAGTGTTCAAGCCGCTGGCTTCTGCTATGGCAAAGGCACTTGGCGAACTCCGTCAGAGAAATGACGTAAAGTGGACATACATCAGCCCCGCAGGAGATTTTCAGGCTGACGGCGAACGCTCGGGCAAGTACATTCTCGCAGGCGAGGAGCTGACACTCAACTCTAAGGGCGAGAGCATTATCAGCTATGCAGATTACGCTATTGCTATGGTGGACGAGATCGAAAAGGGCGATCACATCAGGCAGCGTATCAGCGTGGTAAGAGAGTAAAGAGAGATGAACATCTATGCAGATCACAAGTAAATTCACGGTGGCTGTGCATATTCTCACTTGTATCGACTTTTTTGACGGTCAGATGAGAGTGACAAGCGATTTTCTGTCAGGCAGTACAGGGGTAAATGCAGTGATAGTCCGCAACGTCCTCGGACAGCTACGCAATGCAGGGATAGTTGAGACTCGTCAGGGAAGCGGCGGCGCGCACCTTGCAAAAGCACTTGACGAAATAACGCTGTACGATATTTACAAGGCTGTTGACTGCGTAGATGATGAGGGTCTGTTCCATTTCCATGAAAATCCCAATGTGGACTGTCCGGTGGGACGCAATATCCATAAGGCTATGGACAGCAGACTTGATGCGGCACAAACGGCTCTTGAAAACGAGCTGAAAAGCACTACACTTGCCGAAGTCGTTGCGGATACACGGAAAATAATCGACGAAGAATAAAAAGAGAGTGTGCTGAAAAAATCGGCACACTCTTTTCATAGGGAGATGATCGCATGGAGAAACTTGATTTTTTGATAAACTATCTGTTTTCGGAAAGAAACGATATTGGCAGGATAGAGATACCCGACAATGATGCGGACAAGTTCCGCCTTTACAGAAGCCTTGTGAATATCCGCCCCGCTGTGAAAGCAAGTGATGACTATCTGCAAGCCGAGGACGAATATCTCACAGCTCTGACCGAGAGCAAGGGTATCACAGATATTACAGACTTATCGCCCATAGAGAACGGTATTTACCTCTGGAAAGGCGATATTACAACGCTCCGATGCGGTGCGATCGTCAACGCCGCCAATTCGGGAATGACAGGCTGCTGGCAGCCCTGTCACAGCTGTATCGACAACTGCATACACACATTTGCGGGGGTGCGTCTGCGGTATAAGTGCGGTCAGATAATGGAAGCGCAGGGATATGAGGAACCCACAGGCAAAGCGAAGATCACTCCTGCCTATAATCTGCCATGCGACTATGTGATACATACCGTCGGACCGATCGTGCAGGGACGGCTCACCGAGGAGCATTGCCGGCTGCTGGAAAGCTCCTACAAAAGCTGTCTTGAAATTGCGGTACAAAACAATGTGCAGTCAATAGCTTTCTGCTGTATCTCAACGGGTATATTCGGATTCCCGCAGGATAAGGCGTCGGAGATCGCAGTGCGTACCGTCAGAGAGTTCCGAAAAACACACGATATACAGGTGATCTTCAACGTGTTCAAGGAGGACGATCATGAAATATACAAGAGATTACTCGGCGGAAATTGACCGTCTGAAAAATGAGATTGAAACGGCAGATGCAATTGTCATCGGTGCCGGTGCAGGTCTTTCCACCGCCGCAGGCTTTACCTATTCGGGAGAGCGTTTGCAGAAATACTTCGGTGACTTTGTGGAAAAGTACGGCTTCCGGGATATGTATTCCGGCGGCTTCTACCCCTTTGAAACGCCCGAAGAACTGTGGGCGTACTGGTCACGCTATATCTGCATCAATCGCTATATGAATGTTGACAACGGCACATACAGGCGGCTGTTTGAGCTGATGAAGGACAAGGACTATTTTGTTCTCACCACAAATGTCGATCACCAGTTTCAGAAGGCAGGATTTGACAAGAGCCGTATGTTCTACACACAGGGCGATTACGGCTTGTGGCAGTGCAGTGAGCCATGTCACGATCAGACTTACGACAACGAGGAAACTGTCAGGGCGATGTTTGAACAGCAGAAGGATATGCGTGTTCCATCGGAGCTTGTACCAAAGTGCCCCGTCTGCGGAAAACCCATGAGCATGAACCTCCGCGCTGATGATACTTTCGTTGAGGACGAGGGCTGGCACCGGGCTTCGCTGAATTACGAGTATTTCTTAGGCGAGCATGACGGACAGCATATCCTGTTTCTTGAACTTGGCGTAGGAATGAATACCCCGGGCATTATCAAATTCCCGTTCTGGAAAATGACAGCGAAGAACGCGAATGCCGTATATGCCTGCATAAACTACGGTCAGGCGTATGCTCCCGACGAGATTGCAGACATGGCGATATGTATTGACGGGGATATTAAAGAGGTATTAAAGCAAATATAAAAAGCATTCCCTCCGGATCATAATCTTCGGCGGCTCCCGGACAGGGCAGGTGATTGAATAGTCTCATAAGATAGCCCCGCCGAGGCGAAAACCTCGGCGGGGCAGGCTTTTATAGCAAGGTCAGGTAAGTAGATATTATTAAATACTACTCGGTGATCTCTTTGCAATTATTTTGAGTTTTCCTCATCGTGATGTCTGATCTGGGCACGTTTTATCTTACCGCCGAGAGTTTTCGGAAGCTCATCAACGTATTCGATAACACGAGGGTACTTGTAGGGAGCGGTTTCACGCTTAACGTGATCCTGCAATTCCTTTGTAAGCTCCGGGGAAGGAGAGTAGCCTTTTGCGAGAACTACGGTAGCCTTTACGACCTGACCTCTTATAGGATCGGGTGCGCCGGTTATGGCAGACTCAACTACTGCTGGGTGAGTGAGCAGTGCGCTTTCTACCTCGAACGGTCCGATACGGTATCCGGAGCATTTGATAACGTCGTCGTTTCTGCCTACGAACCAGTAGTATCCATTAGAATCGCGCCACGCAACGTCGCCGGTATCATAGTTAGCACCGCCAAGTACAGCCTTGGTCAGCTCAGGATTTTTGTAATATTCGCAGAAAAGTCCGGTGGGGTGATGTTTGTCAATATCGCAGGCTGTGATGCTTCCTTCTTCACCGTCTTCGGTCTCGGTGCCGTCTGGGCGGAGAAGGCGGATATTATAAAGCGGAGAGGGCTTTCCGGTCGAACCCGGTTTAGGATCTATCCATGGGAAGTTGGCAATAAGTACAGAACCTTCAGTCTGACCGAAACCTTCGCGCATTTTCTTGCCGGTCAGCTCATAGATACGGTTGAATACCTCAGGGTTAAGAGGTTCACCGGCGTTGCAGAAGTTTTCGATAGTTGAGAGGTCATACTGAGTCATATCCTCCTGCAGCATGAAGCGGTACATAGTAGGAGGAGCGCAGAAAGTAGTGAGCTTGTACTTGCTTATAACAGAGAGCATGTCCTTTGCATCGAAGCGTCCGGTGAAGTCATAAACGAACTGTACAGCACCGCAGATCCACTGACCGTAGATCTTGCCCCAGCCGAATTTAGCCCAGCCTGAATCCGAAATAGACATGTGAAGCTTGTTTTCCTGCACCTGATGCCAGTACTTTGCGGTAACGATGTGACCGAGAGGGTATGAGAAGTTATGGCACACCATTTTCGGCATGCCCGTAGAGCCGGAAGTGAAGTATATGAGCATGATATCGGAAGCTTTTGTAGCCTGATCGTCAGCAGGACGTTCGAAAGTATCAGGATACTTAGCTATCTCGTCCTCAAAGAAATCCCAGCCGTCACGTGGTTCGGCAACGGCTATTTTCTTGCGAAGAGTTTTTATCTCGGGAGCGGCACTGTCTATCTGAGTACGGATATACTCATCATCACAGGCGATGATCGCAGATATTCCTGCCATATTTCCGCGGTAGGCAATATCATGAGCAGTAAAAAGAAGGTTGCCCGGTATAAGGATAATTCCAAGCTTATGCAGAGCCGTAGCTATTATCCAATACTCCCAGCGGCGCCGTAGAATAAGAAGAACAACATCGCCTTTTTTAAGTCCGAGACTGCGGAAATAGTGGCAGGTCTGGTTTGAGAGCCTGGATATATCAGTGAAAGTGAAAGTGCGCTCCTGCTTGTCGTGACTGAGCCAGAGCATAGCTTTTTTGTCGGGTTCCTGCTTAGCCCATTCGTCAACAATATCCCAGCCGAAATTGAAGTTTTCAGGTACATTTACACGGTAGTTTTCTACGAAATCCTCGTATGAATCGAATTCTATACGGGGAAGATATCGGTCTAAAAGCATTTTAACAAATCTCTCCTTTATCAGATAAGTTCAGCGAATCATTCAGAGATCACTGTAAGAAATCTTGCCTTGGTATCGCCGTGGCAGCGCTGACCATGAGGGTATGAGGGATTGAAGTAGATAGAATCTCCCTCACCCAGATTAATTATCTTGTCCTCGAAAACAACATCTATGCTGCCCTTGAGGACGAGGTTGAATTCCTGACCGGCATGAGTAACGAGCTCAGCAGGCTCATCGGAAGGTTCAAGCGTAACAAGGAGGGGCTGCATGATCTTGTCCGCATAGCGGAATGCCAGATCCTTGAAACGATATCCGGGAAAACGGCTGACTGTTTTTCCCTGTCCGCGCCGGACGACCTGATAAGTATTTATACGACTTGGTTCTCCGGTAATAAGTTCGTTTAAATCGACTCCGAATTTGTTAGCGATCTCATAGATGACGCTTATCGGAAAATCTCCGTTCTGCTCATAGCCGGCATATATTTCAGCGGCAATACCGAGTTCAGCCGCAAGCTTTTCCTGAGTGTAATCACACACTTCTCGCAATTCTCGTATACGAGCAGCCATTTCTTTGATGCTTTCCATAAATTCAACCTCCAGTAAAGTTATAATATAGATGACTTTATCATTATGATGAAGATACATTTCTTCACTCTGCAAATCCAATTTACGGTTGCAGACTATTATATTATTATAGCACTACCAAATAAAAAAGTCAATTGATAATAGTACACAATTTGAAATCCGCAGTCCGGACTGCGGACTTTTCATTTCTCCGAACAGCCTTAAACAACGGGAGTGCGGCATTTTTTCTTTTTGGGAATTTTTTTGAAATTCTGGTCTCAAGTCTGGATTTTTTGAACATAAGTCGGAAACGGACACGATTCGAACCATCGTTTCCAATTACAGCTAAGAATCTGAAACGTTCGGCGGGTTTTATTATATTCTGTTGATCGCTCGGACATTATTTCCCCGGAACGGACATGTCTTTGTAAGCTCATTTAAAATTTATTGATCATATTGATTTTTTCAAATAATTATGGTACAATAAATGCAGAGGCTTTAAGCTTTAAACAACACATGACGGAGGCAAGCTATAATGGAAAATTTCAATTTCTACAGTCCCACAGAATTCGTCTTTGGCAAAGGCCGTGCAGCGGAAACCGGACACTTCGTGAAGAAATACGGCGGTACGAAGGTCCTGATACATTACGGCGGAGGCTCGGCTGTAAAGTCGGGTCTTATCGGAATCGTAAAGAAGTCTCTTGATGAAGCAGGGATACAGTACTGCGAACTTGGCGGCGTTCAGCCCAATCCGCGCGATACACTCGTTTACAAAGGCATTGACCTGTGCAGGAACGAGGGTGTTGACTTCATTCTTGCAGTCGGCGGCGGTTCGGTCATAGACTCCGCAAAAGGCATTGCGATCGGCGTGCCGTATAATGGTGACTTCTGGGATATGTACTGCGGCAAAGCTCCCGAAAAGGCACTCCCTGTGGCAACAGTCCTTACTATTGCGGCAGCCGGAAGCGAAGGTTCCGGCGACTCAGTCATCACCAAAGAGGACGGAATGCTGAAGCGGGCGGTTGGCTCGGATCATCTGCGTCCGAAATTCTCGGTAATGGATCCCGCGCTCACACAGACATTGCCTGCGTATCAGACGGCATGCGGAGCTACCGATATTATGGCTCACGTTTTCGAGCGTTATTTCACGAACACGAAGGAAGTTGAGATCACAGACCGTCTCTGTGAAGCAGTCCTCATCACAATGGTGAAGGAAGCTCCCCGTGTTATCGCTGACCCCGACAATTACGATGCACGCGCAAATATTATGTGGGCAGGAATGGTTGCACACAACAACATAGTCGGTGTCGGCAGACAGCAGGACTGGAACAGCCACGGGCTTGAGCATGAACTATCGGGTCTGTACGATGTGGCGCACGGCGCAGGACTTGCGGTCATAATGCCGTCATGGATGGAGTATGTGTATAAGCATAATGTTCTGCGGTTCTGCCAGATGGCAACACGGGTGTTCGGCTGTCAGATGAACTTCGAGAACCCCGAAGTTACTGCGCTTGAAGGAATTCATCGTTTCCGTTCATTCCTGCACAGCATCGGTATGCCGATAAATTTTGCAGAACTCGGCGCGAAGGAAGAGGATATCCCGGTACTTGTGGAAAAGATAGGCATAGGCGACGGAAAATTCGGCGGATTTATGGAACTTGACAGGAACGATGTGACCGAGATTTACAGAATTGCGGCTCACGCTTCGCTGTAAGCAGAAATAACAGTGCAAAGGAAAGGGTAACATCTGTAAAACAATACAGATCTGTTGCCGCAAGTGATCTTGCAGTGATACCGTCTGTCATATCACACTATGCATGGTAATTGTTCTCACTGCAAAACCTGCTGCGTTCACTCCATTATGTTCGATGCAACAGGAGCGGGCGCTGACGCCGGGTTAAATACTGCATAACAAAAAGCGACTGAGATTGCTCTTAGCCGCTTTTGTTACTTTTCTGTTAAGTTTTAGTCGGAATTATTCGGGCAATTCAATATCACTTAATCGTGGATATTTGATTGCAGCGGTCATATAACTATCAGGTGAACTGACATGTCATTTTTTATCGTCCATTGCGCTTTTAATCAAAGCACAGCCAACTACGAGAGCGGCTGCCGTGAGCGCACCGAGGGCGACTGTCTTACGGACAAACGGAACATTATATGAAACCTCTGCGTATGAGGCATTGAGCCAGTACCGCAGCAGCGGTCTGAGCAGCTGCCGCTGTCTCTCAAGCACGTTTCGCTGTATATGCGGGGACGCGGAGAGGACCATTGTAGGTCTGTGTTCCTCAATACTGTACGGTTCCCATCTGAGCTCTTCGGTGCTGGGATCGCCGGTCTTGGCAAACTGCACCCATGCCGCCATAGCGATCCGGGACAGCTCCTTGCTCACATTTGCACCGGTGTAGATCGTCTGATCGGTATTTCCGGATACATAGGCAAGCTCTACCGCGTGACAGGCTCCCCTGAATGGGATAGATGACGGGTGCGTCCAATAGTACATGAACACCCGTCCGCCGTTCATGGAGTGACCCTCTGCCTGGCGAATGGCAGGAAGCCTGAACATGATCTCATTGTAAAACTCTGTGATGCGCCAAAGTCTTGATCCTTTGGTTTCTTTAAGGAACTGCCTGATACGCTTCTGATCTTCCTTTTTGAATTTCGGAAGATCGTTGTCCAGCCTTACCGGCATACCAATGCCATAAGGAACGATACCTCCGAGTTCACCTATCCAGTAGTTCAGTTCGTTCGCGTTTGTGCCTATCAGAATGTCGATATCCGCAGTTTCGCCGTTGTCGTATGGTGAATACGGATCAAGCGGGATAAGCTTGCCGTCACGCTGCGGGAAATTGTTGTAGTCGTTGACCTTTTCATTGATCAGCTTAAGCTCACGTTCGCTGAGCGACAGCAGGTCTTTCATGGAAGATGCTCCTGCAGCCGCCATCAGACGTTTCGTGAATCCCTTGCACTCATCTTTTGCATAAGAAAGCGCAACCGATCCGCTCTGTGCGATCACTCTCCTGAACAGAGACCTTGCAGCAGGGATAACGGGCAGCAGTGAAACACTGCCGCCGCCGGCGGACTCTCCTACGATAGTCACATTGCGCGCATCGCCGCCGAAAGCAGAAATGTTTTTCTGCACCCACCTGAGAGCTTCTATCTGATCCAGAATACCGAGGTTCGGAGCATCCGGATAATCTTCACCGCCGGGAACATCGGAAAAGTCAACAAATCCCATTATTCCGGTACGGTAACCGACAGTTACATATACCACATCTCTATGAGCGTTGACGAGCTGAAATCCGTCGTAAAGCGGATCAGCCGTGCCTCCCCAGCCGTATGAGCCGCCATGGAAGAAAACCATGACAGCCTTAGGCTCCTTTACGCTTGTGTCCGACCAGACATTGAGGTAAAGGCAGTCTTCACCCTGGGGATAATATGATGCCTGTTCCGATTCAAGTTCAGTCTGGATAGGCGTTTTCCCGTTATAGTATGCCTCATAGACGCCGCGGTCATTTTTCGGCGGCTGCGGCGCCCGCCAGCGAAGTTCGTCCAGCGGGGGCATAGCATACGGTATGCCGAGCCATATAGTCACACCGTCATTCTGTCTGCCGACAAAGGTGCCGTTTAAGCAGTCAACAGCGACAGAACGGTCATAGTCGTTATCGATCGGTTTGTTTTCACCGTATTTTTTGAGTGCTTCTGCACGATATAAAGCGTTCTGTCGGTTTTTGAAACTGCTCATCAGCGCTTCCTCCTGAAGAGACCGGTTATGGTCTTGAAGAAATTACGTTTGTCTTCCAGTTTGGACTTGATCTCACCGATCGTTACATCGGTCTGGGAATTGTGGGTAACCATTGCCTGTGCAAGCTTTACATACAGATCCTTGAACTTCTCGATGCTGGACTCTTCGTAGCGGCTTGCGGCGAAGTCGATCATAAGCTGGAGTCCGTCTGAACCGTCGAGTATCTCCATATCGAGTATCGTCTGGCTTGCAGCCTGATTCTGGCGGACGTCCACAGTCTCAACCGGCAGTCCGTCAGCTGCGCCCATATCGCGGATATCCTGCTGATAAAGCAGATAAGCGCTCTCGCCGCCGCCGACCTGGTTGTGGATATCCACATAAGGATAGCAGCTGTGCTCGATGCCCTTCTGTACCTGATCGTGAACATCGGAGAAGACATTTCGCAGTGTCTCGTTGTCGTTGAAGCGGATTCCTATCGGCAGATCGCGGAACAGCAGACCGACAGTTGTCATATTCTGCAGATCCTCACGTCCGTTGTAGATCCAGCTCAGTTTTATATCCGGGGCATTGTTGTATATTGAGATAGCAAGTGCGGCAACAGTGATAAAGAACTCGTTGCGGCTGATCTTGTATGCGCGTTCCACAGCTTTCATCTGCGGCTGCTCGATGCCGAGCGGAGCGAAAAGCTCGCCCATTTCGTTTGCGCGGGATACATGGTCTGTAACGGGATAAGAAGACCATGCGATATTGTCGTATTTTTCCTCGAAGTACTTTCTGCTCTCCTCGTAGAACTTGGTATTCTCCGCGTCTTCACGGCGCTGGAGCATAAGATAATAGTAGTCGGGATCGATAGGAGAGCCCATAAATGCCTTTCCGACACCGCTGAGGAATACCTTCATACTTGTTCCGTCGAACAGCGAGTGGTGAACATCGAAGAATACATAGATAGCCTTCTCGGTCTCAAATACGCGGCAGCGATACAGACGTCCGCCGACTATCTTGAAAGGATATACCAGCGTATCCTTGACAAAGCGGAATTCAAATTCTGTAAGTCGCTCGACCTGTATGCTCTGGAAGATCTCCGGCGTATAGTGCTGCATAAGATTGTCGTCCTGGAAGAAGAAGGTGGTCAGCAGAGCCGGGTGTGCCTTGATAGCTGCCTCAAGAGCTTGCGCGACCTGTTCCGCTTCAAAGAGCCCCTTTTCCATTCTCATAACAGAGAAGAGGTTGTACATTGTTGAACTCGGAGTGTACAGCTGATAGTCTATCATATAGAGCTGTTCCTGAGTCAGGGGGTGCTCTGTCTGCATAGCCAGCGCGTTCTGTTCATCGGGATCGCTGTCGCTGTTCTGCTCCTGCTCTGCATAAAGCTTTGCGGTCTTTTCGGGCGTTCTGCCGCGGAAGATGATACCTGCGTTTATCAGCGGAAGTGTGGATTCGCACTCGGTAACGAGATTGATAGATGCAAGGGAGTCTCCGCCCAGCTCGTAGAAGTCGTCATTGATACCGACCTGCTGAAGCTTAAGGACTTTTGCCATAGCGTCGCAGAGCGCTCTTTCAACATCGTTTGTCGGTTCAACGTAGTTGCTCACGAAATTGCTCAGATCCGGTTCGGGCAGCGCCTTTCTGTCAAGCTTGCCGTTTGCCTTCATCGGTACCTTGTCGATCTTGATGAAGTAAGAAGGTATCATATAATACGGCAGACGTCTCTCAAGCGCCTTGCGGAGCTCATCGGTATCAACTTCGATGTCAGCGGTATAGTATGCGCAGAGGAAGCTCTTGCCGTTGTTCTCGAATCCGCGTGCCGCTGCCCAGTCTATGCCGAGTACGGACTTGACCGCCGCTTCGATCTCGGCGGGCTCGATACGGTTGCCGTTTATCTTTATCATATCGCCGCTGCGTCCGAGGAGCACATAGTTGCCGTTTTCGTCCTGGCGAGCCAGATCTCCGGAGCGATAGAAGCCGTCAACAAAGGCATTTCCGGACTCTTCGGGAAGATTGATATATCCTCTTACATACGGGTTCTCAAAGCAAAGTTCACCGGTCTGACCGTCACTTACCTCACCACCGGTCTCGCCGAGGAGCATCATCTTTGTATCTACCTCCGGCTTACCGATAGGGCAGGTCTCGTAAGATTTGTCGATCGGGAATACGCCGACAGCGAAACCGCTCTCGGAGCAGGCGTAAATATTGATAAGTTCAAGGTCTTTGTTGTAGAGGTTGTTTGCCGGCTCACTTCCGACGAAGAGCATTCTCAAGAACGGACCGGTCTTGTTGCCGAGCATTCTGACGTACGACGGGGTAAGGAATGTGATAGTGATACGCTTGAACAGGAAGAATTTTGCAAGCGCGGCAGGGTTTTTGATCGTAGTATAGGAAACGACATACATTTTACCGCAGTGTATGCTCAATACCTCCAGAATAACGATAATGGAGGCAACAAAGTTCATAGGAGCGAGCAGCGCAAGGCTGTCCTTGTCGGTAAAAGGATTCTCGCCGTTTATGCGTATGGATTCAATTGCACGCTGGAGATTGCCGTATTCATGCAGAACGCCCTTTGGATTTCCGGTAGTACCCGATGTGTAGATAGCGTAGGCTGCATCATGATCGTCTGCATTCTCGTGACCTGCAAGGTAAGCTGTCTGCATTACCTCGTCCCAGTTGGATACGTTGATCTCGAACTTGCAGCCGCAGTCTTTACGGATATAATCTATACGTTCCGGAGCATAGGTATCCTCGACCAGAGCCCATGCAGCGCCGGCTTTCCAGATACCGACCATTGCAATTATAGGAAGTACTCCGCGGGGCATATTGATAAGTACGAAGTCTTCTTTTCCGATGCCGTGGTTCTTAAGGTAACCGTAGACTCTGCCGGTCATATCATCGAACTGAGCGTATGTATAACCTTTGGGAGTCGTTTCGTCAAACAGTATGGCGGTTCCCGGCGTCTGTTCGGTGTACTCATGCATAGTGTCAAGAATGTTCTTCATATTTATTTTCTCTCCTTAATTGAATTATAAATATCCGGGTATCATGCAGCCGCAGCATCGGAAGTCTTGTATGAATGACTGCAGGATCGAACTTCATACGGTACATGATACGATATTTATATGTATTATACCACAAAATGATAATTTTTTCAATAGCTTATGTGTATTTTTTACAAAAAATATCTTTGCGGCGTCAGTTCCTCTGCACCCCTAATGGGAAAGCCGAAAATTGGGAATATAATTCCGCCTTGAACTGTTATTTTCGGGGGCAAGAAGAAAGAAAAACAGGCTTTTTTGACGCTGCAAACCGTCCGGTATCGGTGGGTAACATACTTACTCTACCAACCACCTTGACGGGCTTAAAACGCAATATTTTTCTCGGTACAGAAAACAGGACAGGTGAGATCATCGCCTGCCCTGTTCCTGAATATTCGCCTGTCTGTCACAACTGCTTCGGTCAACGGGTGGTCAACAAATTTATTTCAGACTACCCGAAAAGACCTGTTTTTACTGCATTAAATTTGAAGTGTTTCCTATTGAAATGCGGGTTAGAACACTTTACCACATATTACCAAATGTGATGGCGTAAATACCATATTCTATCGTATTTTGCAACTGCTAATTTACAGACAAATATAATGTCGGAATAAAAGATCTCCCCGGAGCGATTCAGCATCACTCCGGGATATTGCGCAATTATTCGGTTTCTAAGGCAGACCGTTATTGCTGTTTCCTGTTTTCGATCATAAGCCATATCACAAGTATGATCTCTGATGCTGTCATGACAGCGGCGGTAAGGACAGTGCCGCCGAAAATACCCGAAAACAGTGCCGCGAGCGTTCCGGTAACGGACATTACGCTGTACGCTTTTGACCTGTACAGCCAGCCGAAGGGAAGAAGGTGCGCCGCAAAAACTATTGCGTAGATCATGACCATGGCTTCCGGATAGGCTGAGCATGCCCACATCACTATTGTGATATAAAGCATCTGGTTCATTGTGAACAGGAAACCGGGCTTGCTCAGGGGATTTTCCTTATCGCTGAAGGTTATGCCGAGTATCTTTGATGTCACGAATGAGAGCGGAAGAAGCATGGCTGACGAGCAGAAAACCGCGATATTACGGCTGTTTATGTCGGGTATCACGAACTGCAGAACGAGTATCGCCGTCCATATAATGACAGACGGGATTATGAAGTGAAGTCCGCGTTTCTGCGTGATCACAAACCTGCTGCGAAGCTCGTCGATCGATGCTGTTTCATTTATATTATATATTCTGTTCTCCATAGTTTTTATTCCTGCCTTTCTTGTAATTATCAAGCATATCGTTTATATCCCTGCCTTCTTTGCGGCAGGCAAGGGTTCCTATACCGACTGAGACAATATACAGCAATAATATCACGCCGAAGAATATCAGCCACTGAACAGTTGTCCCGGCTCCGTCAAATATACCGATCCGGTAAAAGACCGCGATTTCCGCCGGAATGAAGACCAGCGCAAACAGATTGATGCGGAACAGAAAACCTCTTCTGCGTATCACGGTACGGGTGAATGCAACGGTACAGCTCACAGCGGCAATGACCGAAAGCAAGAGAATTCTTGCGATAAGCAGGGCGGATATCGACATGTTCCCGCTTATGAATGACACGATAAGTATGATAATCGTGAGCCATGAAAAGATGTAGGCTGTATAATCTCTGATCTTCTTGAGAAACGGTATCACTCTGTCGTTCATTTTTCTGCACCTCGTTCAATTATCGCTTTGAATCCGCTTACATATCTGCGCGATATGGTTATTGCGTCACCGCCTGTCATAAAAGCGGTGATGTTCCTTGAGATCTCCGGGCGAAGCTTTTCGACTTTGTTTATGCTGATTATGCATGATTTGCTGCACCGGTAAAATTCGCCGGGTTCCAGCCACTCCTCCAGCTCGTACAGCTTCTTGTCCGTTTCAAGAACGGTGTCAAGTGTATAGATGAATGTCCGGTTGTCAACGGATTCAAAATACAGAATGTCGTTCAGCTGAACCAACTTTGTTCTGCCGTCATCTGACTTGCCTGAAAGCGTCGTTCCGTAGGCTTCGATATACTTTTTCAGCTTGCCGGTCTTTTCGTCGGCTGTGACACAGTGTATTTCCACTGCGGTCTCGCTGTTTCCCTGTGTGATATATACTTTCATATTATCCTCACTTTATAAAGCGTGGTATAGTACCTCTGACGTCATCTGTATTATATCATGCTGTGTAAGAATAATCAATAGGTTTTGGGTAAGCGGTACAAATCAACGGGTATGCGGTCATGGTAGATATTGCGGTGCATTGCGCAAAAAGGCGTACACAGCGGATAGCCGCCGTGTACGCCTGCTGACCGTTTATGTAATACTAAATTAGGATCTATCTGAAGGCAAAACCAAGTAATTTCGTCACGATTCAGATATGCGCGCAGAGCGCGCTCCACAATTGTGCATTGTGAATTTTGCATTGTGAATTTGTCTGTATTTCGATAGAAATACAGTATAAGGATCCTGTCATTCGAGATGAATATCTGTGCCGGTATCTATTTCGCGGTGAACTTTTTGCATTGTTTTCTTGTCAAGATCCGGCCAGTCGTTTACCTTGCGTGCTTTATCCGTGATAAGAAATGCCTTCTCCGCACACAGCGCGATAGGCGTGTCAGACAAAGAATCGGAATAGAAATTATCTATTACAGGAAAACCGTGATCGAATATGTATCTTGATTTTTCTTTTGCAAACATCAGATTGTTTGTGAAAACATTGAACTCGCGGTCATATTCGGAAGCCATGAAATTAACGCCGAGACGGCGGGCAACCGGCGCTATAATGCAATCGGGAGATGCGCTTATTATAAGATCGTCCGGCTTTTTCTGCGCCAGATACCATGCAGAGATCCGCTTTTCATGCTTATCCCAGTATCTCTCGATCTGTATATCGAAATCGTTTATCTGTCCGAGAAAACGGAACAGCTGGTGAAGCAGTTTGTATTTCGGGATTTTGCCTGCTATATAAAGCAGTCCGTACACTGCAGTTTTGGGGGCATAAGTAAACAAGAGTTTAGGGTGCCTTATCATACACCAAATTGCAAAATCCACAGTGCTGTTCGGATAATAGATCGTTCCGTCGAAATCATAAACATTCATCACGGTTTCTCCTTTGCTTGTACATTCAATCAAATTATATCAGAAAGCACAGCAAAAGTCAAATCGTCTGATCACAAAAAACGTCCGGGGATAATCTCCGGACGTTTTTATAATATATTATTCAGTCAAAAAAGGTATCTGTCATCTGTTGCGTGCCGGATCAAGCGCTTCATTCAATCCGTCAGAGATCAGGTTGAAGGCTACCATAAGCAGGACGAGTATAATGACAGGCGGTATCAGCTTGTATGGATGCATGAGGCAGTTCCTGTCAGCATCGATACAAGACCGAGTATCAGTGTTATCGGCATGTGATCGCGCAGAAGATCGGAGATTGGGACATTCGCGGCAAGACTGTAGCTTACGCCGAAATCGCCTTTAAAGAGATTGCCTATTGAAGTGTCTGTTTCCTTACAGAGTTTTTTCAGCAGGTTCACCACCTGTGCCTGTATCGAAGCGTCAAGTGCGGCGATACACTCGTCCGCGATGATGAGCTTCGGCTTCATTATAAGCGCTCTTGCGATACCTACTCTCTGGCGCTGACCGACGGAAAACTGGGCGGGATAGCGTTCGCCCTGTTCCGGAGAAAGCCCGACTTTCTTTAGGTATTCGCCGATAAGACTGTCACGTTCTTCTTTGCTGCCACATTTGTGATGAATGTCAAGTCCGGCGCCGATCAGATCTCTTACTTTTTTGCGCGGATTGAGAGAGGACATAGGGTCATGGAATATCAAGCGCAGTTTTCCGACGGAAACAAAAGCAGCGAGCGTGACCCTGTATTGCCGGTCAACAATTATCATTGACAAAAATCTGTATGTCAGGTATAATGATAGTTGAGCTTAAACATACAGACGGGAAAGAGAGGAAATATATGAAAACTAATCTTATCATAGTTGAGGGGCTTCCGGGAAGCGGAAAGAGCACTACCGCTGTGATGATGGCAGATGAACTGCGAAGAAAGGGAAAAAACGTGGTATGTGTGGACGAGGGAGTACCCGATCACCCTGCCGATTATGCGGACTACGATTTCCCGGATTTTGATACGGAGCGTGAAAAGATACTCGGAAAATGGCGTTCATTTGTGCAGTCCTGCGACAAAAACACGATCTATGTTTTCAACTGCATTTTTCTGCAGAATCCTATGTGTGAGACGATGATGCGGTTCGGCATGGATCTTGAGCAGTCCCGTCGCTACATCGCGGAAATCGCGGATATTATCAGACCGCTTGATCCGGTCATCATCTACATTGATTTTCCCAATGTGAGAGCTGCCGTTGACAGTGTTCTTGAGGAGCGGGGAGAGGGCTGGCTTAATGCGGTAATAGATTATCATGTCTCGCAGGGCTACGGAAAACAGAATGGACTTTCCGGATATGACGGATATATCAGATGCCTGGAAGAACGGAAAGTGCGCGAAACAGACATTCTCCGTTCGCTGGATATCGCGCAGTTCACCGTAAGCCGTGATATAACAGCTTCGGAGTTTGAGGAACTGTATGCTGCGGCAGGCTGGTGCTGTCCTGCACGGGAGTATGTCGATACCGCGATCAGAAACAGCACCTGCTCCTTCGTTGTGCGAAGCAGGGAGAAGACTGCCGCGATGATACACTGGCTCGGCGATTACGGCATGCACTGGTTTATGAAGGATTTCATAGTTCACCCCGATCATCAGGGCATGATGATCGGAACGCTTCTTTACCGCTTTTCCGAAAACTATATCAGAAGCAATATGTCGGAGGGACAGAAGGTCTGCATCGATCTCAGATCCTTTAAGGGCAAAGAAGGCTTTTATAAAACTCTCGGCTATAAAGTGATGTCGGAGGGAGAGACAGGCGCGGGAATGGAGAAGATGCTGGAAAAGAACGGCTGAGCCGGTCAATATAGTGTGAAAACAGCCGATGCGGCAGTATGCACCGGCTGTTTTTGATGCCTTATGCAGAAAAAACGCCGGCACGGATATTATTTATCGTTATAACTTGACATTTTTCTCAAATCGTGATATATTATAAAAAGGTTAGCTACGACTAATAGTACTGCACGGTTAGCGGGCGCAAAAAAGTAATTGAAAGGAAGAGTTTAAAATGAGTGCATTGAAAAACGTCCTGTTTCTCGCAGGAGGATTTCTTATCGGAACGGCAGGAGTGAAGATCCTTTCCTCAAAAGAGGCAAAGAAGGTCTATGCTCACACTGCGGCTGCCGTGATACGCGCGAAGGACTGCGTTATGACAAAGGCAACGGAGATACGCGAAGGCTGCGGTGACATTCTCGCCGATGCCCGCGACATCAACGAGAAGCGCGGCGAAGATAACGTATGTGACGATATCATTGAAGATGAGAGCGAAACGGAAACTCCAGCGGAGGAAGTATGAAGTGCCGGATACTGCATGAATCCAGCGGACGGATAAGGGTACATATTATCGGCGGCGCAATGTCTTTCAGACAAGCGGATATACTTGAGATATATCTGCGCTCAAAGCCGTTTGTGACCGCAGTAAAAGTGTTTGACAGAACAGGTGATGCTGTTGTAAAATACACCGGAGACCGTTCGGAAGTGATCTCCGCGCTTGCGAAATTTTCGTACAGCGATGAGAATGCAAACGCTCTCGTACCGGAGCATTCCGGCAGAGAACTTGACCGGAATTTTGAGGATAAACTTATCTTCGAAATAGCCAAAAGATATATCGGCAGACTTATCCTGCCTGCTCCCATACGATTCGCAATATCGGTGATAAAGTCGCTGAAATATGTATGGGAGGCGATCCGTGCGATCGCAAGACGGCGTATAGAAGTTGCAATACTTGATGCTACGGCTATCGTCGTTTCGCTGATACGCGGAGATCAGAAAACAGCTGCACAGGTAATGTTCCTGCTGAAAGTCGGGGAACTCCTGGAAGAATGGACGCATAAGCGCTCGGTTGATGATCTGGCAAGAACAATGTCGCTGGGAGTTGACAAGGTCTGGGTGAGAACCGAGGGGACAGAGCTTCTCGTTCCGATAAACAGCGTCACCGCGGGAGACGAGATAGTGGTGCGTACAGGCGGTATGATCCCGCTTGACGGAAAGGTGGTATCCGGCGAAGCCGAGGTGAATCAGGCTTCTATGACCGGTGAAGCAATGCCCGTTCACAAGAAGCCCGGCAGCTATGTTTACGCAGGGACTGTGGTTGAGGACGGAAGCATCATAATCAGCGTTGACAAGACTTCCGGAAGCGGAAAGTATGACCGCATAGTAAAGATGATCGAGGAGTCTGAAAAGCTCAAATCCGAAGCCGAGAGCAAGGCTTCGAATCTTGCCGACAAACTTGTTCCGTACAGCCTCGGCGGTACACTTCTGACATACCTGCTGACGCGGAATACCACCAAGGCATTATCGATACTTATGGTGGACTTCTCCTGTGCGCTGAAGCTTGCGATGCCGGTTTCGGTCATCTCGGCTATGCGCGAAAGCAGTTCCTGCGGGATAACCGTTAAGGGCGGTAAATTTCTTGAAGCTGTTGCGGAAGCCGATACGATAGTTTTCGATAAGACCGGAACTCTTACACACGCAGAACCGAGAGTGGCAAAGATAATAACATTCGGCGGCTGTGATGAAAGCGAATGTCTGCGGCTTGCGGCATGTCTTGAGGAACATTACCCCCATTCGATCGCAAATGCTGTTGTTTATGAAGCGGAAAAACGCGGACTGCTGCACGAGGAGAAACACTCGGCTGTGCAGTATGTTGTCGCTCACGGAATCTCAAGCTCCGTTGACGGCGAGAAAGCTTTGATAGGAAGCTATCATTTTGTGTTTGAGGATGAGGGCGTCCGTGTCCCGGAGGGTGAGGAGGACAGACTTAACGAGCTGCCTCCGGAATATTCGCATCTGTATCTTGCTGTCGGCGGGAAACTTGCGGCAGTTATCTGTATCGAAGACCCGTTGCGCGATGAAGCAGCCGAAGTAGTATCGGGACTGAAGAAACTCGGCATAACAAGAGCCGTTATGATGACGGGAGACAGCAAGCGAACTGCGGAAGCAGTCGCGGCAAAGGTTGGTGTCGATGAATACTACAGCGAGGTGCTCCCCGAGGATAAAGCCGAGTTCATCAAAAAAGAACATGCGGCAGGACGCAAAGTGATAATGATCGGCGACGGAGTGAACGACTCTCCCGCATTATCGGAAGCAGATGCGGGTATAGCGATAAGCACAGGTGCGGCGATAGCACGGGAGATCGCGGATATAACGATATCTGCCGATGATCTGTACTGCCTGCTGACACTCCGCAGGATAAGCACGGAGCTTATGAAGCGCATCAGCTGGAATTACCGCACTATCATCGGTTTCAATCTCGGACTGATAATTCTCGGTGTGACCGGAATACTGCCGCCTGCAACATCGGCATTTCTTCACAATTCTTCGACGATCGCGATAGGTGCCGCAAGTATGAGAAATTATCTGAAAAATGAAGACAAAGACCGGACATGCCCGGTCAATGGCTGAAGCGCCGTCAATTAACCGTCCCGTATCTATTCGGGACGATTTTTGGTATATCAGCCGTTTTTGACAGCTATTTGCCGCATGACTGATTTATCTATTGACTTGATAGATCAAAGATGATATAATAGTAGAAAATCAAATCAGGAGGACAACTCATGTATAATTTAGTGGACAGATATTTGCAGGCAGCTAAGAACAAGGATATAAATGCGTTGGACGGTATCTTCACAAACGACGCAGTATATATCGAGATAAACGGTGCCACATATAACGGATTGGGACAGATAAAGGAATGGTTTAAAAGTAAATGTGACAAAGGAAATGTAAACGCGTGGGATATACGGAAAATCGTTCAGAGCGGCGAAAACGGCGCAGCCCAGTGGTACTATGAGTACAGGACTGAAAACGGAGATACGGCATCTTACGACGGAGTGTCTCTCATAGAGCTGTCAGACGGAAAGATCAAGCGCTGGAGTGAGTTTTCGCAGACGCTCAATAAAACATATCCGCTTCAATAAGCAATATTTTAAGCCGTTTGCAGAGAATTATCTGCTGTCGGCTTTTTTATCTTCTTGCAGTCCGAATGTTCATTGACTTTACAATGCATTTGTGATATAATTTATCAAGCAGATCGTAAATAACAGGAGCAGTCACATGAAAGACGGAAAAAGACCGGATCCGAACGTAATTCACCCTGTCAGGGGATATGATAAAGAGATCTATATAAAACCTTCGATTACAAGATCAAACATTATTGCAGGCGAATTTTCCTATATTGCCGATTCCGACTTTGATAGCCATGTCACACACCATTACGAATGGAATGGTGACAATCTGATAATCGGTAAATTCTGTCAGATAGCAGCGGGCGTTGAGTTTGTAATGAACGGTGCAAATCATCAGATGAATGCGGTCTCGACATATCCGTTTTATACGCTGGAAGGGTGGAATATGGAACCTCCGGCGGGAGCTGATATGCCGCTGAAAGGTGATACAGTTGTCGGAAACGATGTATGGATAGGTCAGAATGCGGTTATTCTTCCCGGCGTGCATATCGGTGACGGTGCAATTATAGGAGCAGACAGTGTTGTCGGCAGCAATGTCGAACCATACACGATCGCTGCCGGCAATCCGGTCAGAGTATTGAGGAAACGGTTCGATGACGAAATGATCGGACTGCTGCTCGATTTCAGATGGTGGGATAAAAGCATTGAGGAAATTGATTCGCTTATTCCCGTACTGACGTGCAGTGACATTGAAAAAGTCCGGAAATATATCAGGGAATATTTGTCTGAACGTTCTGAATAACTGAATATGCAGTCGGTAAATCCCGTAATCATTCTGTTTTAATGTGATTGAATATTTGTTGAAATTATTGATAAGATCGGAAGTTAGTATGCACAGGAGGAAAAGAAATGCTTGAAATAGGAACCAAAGCCCCGGATTTTTCATTGCCGGATCAGAACGGAAAAACGCATACACTTACAGAATATCATGGTAAGAAAGTCGTCCTGTATTTCTACCCGAAAGACATGACAAGCGGATGCACAAGTCAGGCTTGCAGTTTCAGAGACCTTTATCCCCAGTTTAAAGAAAAAGGCGCAGTTGTACTCGGTGTAAGCAAGGACAGTGTTGCGTCACACAAACGCTTTGAAGAAGCTCACGGTCTGCCGTTCACTCTGTTGTCAGATACTGAACTGAATGTGATCACGGCGTATGATGTTCTGAAACGTGATAAGGAAGGTCAGCTTACGAAGAGTCTGTCCCGTTCCACATACCTTATTGATGAAGAAGGCGTGATAGTCAAGGCATTCGGCAGTGTCAAAGCAAAAGAAAACCCCGCGAAGATGCTGGAAGAACTGTAACATTCAGATGTTCGCTTTCAAAATAACTGCACGGAGACCGTTATGAAAATCAAAAGAATTCTGCTGACCGCAATTATTGCAGGTGTGGTGTGTTTTGGCATCGCTTCATGCGTGAAAACCGACGATATCAGTACCGTAACAGAGACTGCAGAAAAGAATCATGATCCGGAAGAGAAGCCGTACGGATATTACAAGAGGGTATCTTTAGCAAAGGAAAATGAGACGATCGATGAGCTGAAGGAACTGTTAAGGATCGGAAAAAGAGGGTACCTGGTGGTGAATGAAGACGGTACTGCATTCTTTGATCTTTACGGAGAGAAAACAGAGTACATTTATGATGAAAAGAATTTTTATTCAAAAGATGATACGGAAATGATCTCCGGCTTTTCCTATGTTTATTACGGCGGCAGACTTACACTTAATGAGGGAATATGGATATCGCAGTTTGAAATGCTCACAGATAAAGAACGCGATTATTATCTGAAGCACGGTTCGGAATAATTATGAATAATATGACGGAAAAGCCCCTTGTTCACTATCAGTGAACAAGGGGCTCCGTTTCTTATAATACTTTCATCTTGCTTTCAGAAGTTCATCCTGCAGTTCCGCAAGTGCCCGTTTCAGCTCGCTTTCGTCTGCGCCGCTGTATTTTCCTGCATTTATATCGGAGCCGAAAGCTTTCATCAGATCCCAGAAAAGATTGGGATACTGGAGCTGTTCCTTGCAGTATTTAAACTGCTCTGCCAGTGCGGAAAGGGCTTTATCTGTTTTTATTGTATCGCTCTGCTGTGCATTAAGATTGGAGGGTCCCCAGCCTGCGGCATCGTATCTTGCAAGCTGCATCTCCTCTCCGGACAGGTACTGTGCGATCATGTGGCAGAATATGGTGGTATCGTTGTCGTTATGGGGCTTGACGCCGATAAGTTTATATCCCTTGAATCCGCTCATCTGGAAAGTTTCGCCGTCAACTGTGAATGTCGGCAAAGGTGCCGCACCGTAGTTCTCGCCCAGATATGCTTTTGCAGTCGCGGCTTCTGCGGGAACAGAAATAACAGCTCCGGCAGTACCGCCGTCCGGATTGAACATTGCGGCATCGGTCCCTGTAGATATGGCATAAGCGGGGTTATCACGGAGAGCGTTCATTGCCTTGAACGCTTTCATTCCCGCATCGCTGTCAAAATTGCAGTCAGCTCCAGTAAATACTCCGTCCGATCCGAAGGAGTATTGGCAATCCGCCCCGGTACCGAAAAAGAATGACATATTATACCAGCCGTTGTCCAAAGGGAAGAAGAATTTCTTTCCGGCTGAACTGCATTGTTCGAGAATGCCCTCAAGAGTTGATGTGTCGGTGATGACCGATGTATCGTAATACATGAAATATCCGTTATCGGAAGTTTCCGGATAAGCATATACCTTTCCTTCGTGTGTCGCGGCATTTATCGAGCCTTCGTCATTATCCGACATTATGCTGTCAAGAAATACGCCTCCCGGCGCTGAAAGGGCATTTACAGCAAGAAGTCTTGAAAGCTGATCCTGGGCGAAATTGAACACATCGGCTCCTTCTTCCGAATCGGTAAGGAACTGCGTAACGACTTCACCTGTCTCCATGACGGAAACGGTTATCGTATATTTCCTGTTCCACTCTTCCTGACCTTTAAGCCACTCGTTAAGTTTAGTCTGTGTTATTTCCCTTGTTTCGTCAGTAGTCCATACTCTGATTTCCCGCTTTGGACTTTGTAAAGAACAGCTGCCGGCTGTCAGTAACAGCATTCCGGAAATGATAAGCGAAACTGCTTTTCTGATCATCATGAAATCTCCTTTTCTTTGTAAAGACGTTATAAATCGCAGCTGCGGCTTTTATTACAAAAAACTTATCTGTCCGATCAAACGTCAAAACTTATTACCTGTTTTTCTGCGTCAACAACTGCTACGACACCGAAAGGAATGATACAGCGCGGCGCTGCATGTCCGATATTTACGTTGAAAACAATCGGAAGTTCCGGCTTGTTTATTACCTTTACAAGCAGCTTCTTGTACTCTTCCGCATAAGTCTCGTCCATTGGCTTTCCGCACAGAACACCGGATACCGCATCAAACACTCCCGCTTCTTTCAGATATTCCAGCGTTCTGCGGTATTTTCCCGGAGACGGTTTTTCTTCGCTGGATTCAAGCAGGATTATATGTCCTCTCCAGTCATCTGCATGGGGGAAGAGCTGATATTTTCTGCATAGTTCGGGCATATCCGCATATCGCTCGCCGTTGAACATATCGTGTATCGAACAGATGCAGCCGCCGAGAATTTTTCCCGCGAAAACCGGTTCTCCCTGCAGCAGTTCAAAGCCGTGATCTTCGTGGGCAGTAAGCGGCATGCCGATCTGATCGGGACCGTAACTGTTTCTTTCCTCATACCACAGATCGCTCGGAGTTATCCGGCTTATAGTTTCTGTGGTAATAAGCTCCTCAAAATACTTTCTCGTGTACGGCAGCATTCCGGAAGAAAGTTCGCAGATATCCGTGAGAAATGCCTGACCGTAGAATGAGCGCAGCCCGGCTTTGTGCAGCATAAAATGGTTGATCGTTGTATCGGAAAAACCGAGGAATATCTTGCCGTTTGCAGCATTCGCCAGTTCGCTGTTGTCAAACAGATACGGCAGCAGACGGTAAGTATCATCGCCGCCTATCGCGGTAAGTATCATGTCTGTATCGGGATCGCGGAAAGCCTGCAGCAGGTCTTCCGCTCTCTTTTCGGGGTGAGCGCTTATGTAATCCGCGCCTTTGAGCGCATTCGGCGTAAACTTTACATTCAGACCGTATTCTTCAAGCCTGCGGATTCCGATATCTACCTGAAATTTTGCGAAAGGCTCACCTGCGATACCGCTTGAAAGACTTACAATAGCTATATTCTTTACCATAATTCCTCCGTGGATTTTATTACCTTTGCTAATTTTACCTGTTTATGACAGCGTTGTCAAGTGTTTTCTGACAAAAATCTGCTGTCGCCGGAGTAAATTTTTGCGGCTTCACACAGCTATTGAAAAAGCACGGCTAATGTGGTATAATATGAAGCGAATAATGTATTCTGACAGGAGAATGAAATATGAAACGTACATACAAAGTCAGCGCTGAACAGGCGCTCCAAAGGCTGAAGAGCGGCAATGAAGCATACCTTGCCGCGAAGACAGGACGAGGAGATATCTCTCCCGAGAAGAGAAAGCATACCTGTGACTACGGTCAGCAGCCTTATGCGGTAATCGTGACCTGTTCGGATTCGAGAGTTATACCGGAGTGCATCTTCAGCGCCGGTATAGGCGAGCTGTTTGTTATCCGTGTTGCGGGTAATGTCATTGATGATCACCAGCTGGGCTCTGTCGAGTATGCCGCGGAGCATCTCGGTATAAGGCTTGTGGTAGTGCTCGGACATGATCACTGCGGAGCGGTTGATGCAGCAATAAATCATGATCCCGAAGGCTATATCAAGTTTATCACTGATGAGATAAAGACTGCGATAGGCGACGAAAAGGACGATTATAAGGCATGCTGTATGAACGTGCGCCACAGTGTGGATATGATCGAACAGAGCTTCGAGATACACACGGAGGAAGAGCACGGACTGCGGGTTATCGGTGCGATGTACAGGCTTGCTGACGGGAAAGTTGAGTTCTGTATCTGAATTTTAAAAATCGCTGATAGCCGGAATTATGGAGACAATACAATTGAGATACGATAATATTACAAAAGCTGTATTTGTGAACCGTCCGAACCGCTTCATTGCAGAGGTGGAGCTTGGCGGTCACATTGAAACTGTGCATGTGAAAAATACCGGCAGGTGCAGGGAACTTCTTGTACCCGGCAGTGAAGTGTGGCTGACAGCTCCGGATAATCCCAAAAGGAAAACGAAATACGATCTTGTTGCAGTAAGAAAAAATACGGGTGTGCTGTTCAATATAGACAGTCAGGCACCCAACAAGGTGATGCGGGAATGGCTGGAACAACAAGGCTATGACAGGATAATGCCGGAATATACATACGGCAGTTCGAGAATAGATTTCTATATGGAGCGCGGCAGCAATAAATATCTGATCGAGGTCAAAGGCTGTACACTTGAAAAAGACGGTGTCGGATATTTTCCCGATGCACCTACCGAACGCGGAGTGAAGCATATCCGAGAACTGATCAATGCAGCGGAAGAAGGATATAATGCGGCTCTTGCATTTGTGATACAAATGGAGGGAGTGACGGAAGTCCGTCCGAATACAGCAACGCATGCGGAGTTTGGCAAAGCTGTGAATGAAGCGGAAAAGGCGGGTGTGAAGATACTGTTTTGCACATGCAAAGCGGAGCCGGACAGCCTTGTGATAACCGATATGATCGGAGGATAAAATGGACAGCAAAGAGATCTGGAAAAGCACCTGCGACAAGCTTGTATCAGCAGTCACCGGACTCGGATATCCCGAAGAGCTTGGGTTAGAGATAGCAAAGCATATAGGCGCTCCAAAGGGCATGGAGCGAATGATCTCGTATCTGAATCAGGTCAGACCGAAAAAGGTGGAAATGGTTGTTGACGAGATGATCTCGATAAGAAGCGAGATCGACGCATGGCGGGATAAGAAAGCAAGTCAGAAGGCAAACGTGTCATACAATGAGATGCTTTATTACGGGTTTGGCGACGATGACGAGTGAAAGGATAGTATCACATGAAACTGAAGATAGCGTTTCTGCAGCTGCTGCCCGAAAAGACGCTGCAGAAGCAATTCCGGAAGGGCAAGACCGCCTGTGAACAGGCAAAGGAAATGGGTGCGGATATCGTGCTTTTCCCAGAGATGTGGAGTGACGGGTATTACTTGCCGCAGGACGAAGCGGAACTGAACACTCTTGCGATAGGCAAAGACAGCGATTTTATTGCAGGGTTCCGGGAACTCGCGGCAAAACTTGAACTTGCAATAGGGATAACATTTCTCGAAAAGAACAGTCCCAAACCGCTTAATTCTATGATCCTTTTTGACCGTCAAGGAAAAGAAGTCCTGCATTATTCAAAGGTCCATATATGTGCATTTGATCTGGAAAAAGTGTTGTCTCCGGGTGAGGATTTTTACACTGCCGGACTTGATACCGGAAAGGGGATCGTCAAAGTCGGCGCAATGATTTGCTTTGACAGGGAATTCCCGGAAAGCGCGAGAATACTGATGCTGAAAGGTGCGGAACTGATACTTGCGTCCAATGCGTGTCCTATGGAGATAAACCGTTTGTCGGCACTTCGCACAAGAGCATACGAAAATATGGCTGCAATAGCTACCTGCAACTACCCGGAAGGCATGCCGGACTGCAACGGACATTCCACATTGTTTGACGGCGTTCCGTGGCTTCCGGACGAGCCGGGAGTGCGTGATATGTGCGTATTTGAAGCTCCCGGAGAAGAGGGAATATACACAGCCGTGCTTGATCTCGATATGCTGCGGGAGCATCGGAAAAACGATGTTATGGGTGATAAATTCAGACAGCCGGATAAGTATGGGATTCTGACCGGAAAGGGTGACCAAGTATGATCATCAGAAATGCAGAATACTTCGGTGCAGACTGCAAATTTCACTATGGTGATATTGCAATATCAGACGGCATTTTCACCGGATCTGACAACAGCGGGGAAATGTTCGACGGAAGCGGCTGTTATGCAGTTCCGGGACTGATAGACATACATCTTCACGGCGCAATGGGGGCAGATGTCTGCGATGCGGAAACAGCCGCATTTGAAAAGATAGCCGAGTATGAGATAAAAAATGGAATAACTTCGTTCTGCCCTGCGACATTGACGCTCCCGATACCGGTGCTTGAAAAGGTTCTTAAGACCGGCGCGGGATTTGCAGGAACGCAGAGCGCATATATATCAGAACTTGTCGGATTCAATATGGAGGGTCCGTTCATCAGCCGTAAACGAAAGGGCGCACAGAACGGGAAATATATAATTCCATGCGATGACGGACTCGTTGAAAAGTTCATGGAATGGTCAGACGGACTTGTGAAGATAGTGGGGCTTGCTCCGGAGGAAAATCATGATTATGTTGACTACATAAGAAATGCCGCCGGAAAAGTAAAGGTCTCGCTCGCACATACCGACGCAGATTATGAAACTGCGATTAAAGCCTTTCGCGCAGGCGCTTCTCATGTTACACATCTTTTCAACGCAATGACCGGGCTGCACCACAGAAATCCGGGAGTTGTCGGCGCGGCTGCCGACTGTGAGAATGTCACAGCCGAACTGATATGCGACGGAGTTCATATTCACCCGGCAGCAGTTCGTGCGGCATTCAGACTTTTCGGTACAGATCGGATAGTCTTTATAAGCGACAGCCTTCGATGCACGGGAATACCGGACGGGGTTTATGATCTTGGCGGACAGAATGTAAGCAAGGCAGATAATCTGTGTACGCTTGTTTCCGACGGGAACATCGCAGGCTCCGCATCAGATCTTTACCGCTGTTTCAGAACGGCGGTGAAGAAAATGAATATACCATTGGAAGATGCGGTTCGCTGTGCAACTATAAATCCTGCAAAGTGCATCGGTATCGAAACACGAAATGGATCGATAGAGACTGGTAAAGATGCGGATTTAGTGCTGCTGGATAAGCAAACGCTTGATATAAAAGCAGTCATCAAAAAAGGCAGAGTTGTACGAAACCTCTGCATCTGATAAGTCAATTGCTTTGCAGCTTTGACTTCGTTTTGTCGGCTCTACGAACATCGGTTTACAAGGAGGCATGGAATATGCACCATAATTTACTGTTCGATCTTGATCAGACTCTGCTTGATTTTCACGCTTCTGAACATCTGGCGCTGAAAGCGGTAATGGAGATGAACGGTCTTGTTTTTACAGAAGAGGATTATGGATATTTCAAACATATAAATAAAAATCTTTGGCTTGAATTAGAAAAAGGAAAGATATCCAGAACAGAGCTTTTCAGATCAAGATTCAAAGCCTTGTTTGAATTTTGCGGCTTTGATACCGGCAAGACCGATCTTTTACAGATCAATGATGATTTTATTGATCGTATGTCGCATAACGGCATATTAATGGACGGTGTGATCGGGTTTCTGGAAAAGGTGACTGATAAAATCTCTGATGCCGAAATCTATATTATCACAAACGGCGCGGAGAAAAATGCTTCAGGAAGAATTGCTTCCTCAGGATTAGACAAATATATACGCAAAGTATTTGTAAGTGAGTCAATGGGAACTTCAAAGCCTTCCCGTGAATACTTCGATATAGTAACAACGACTATCGGCGATCCCGCTGAAAGCTATGTTGTTATCGGAGATTCGCTCACTTCCGATATGCTTGGCGCAAAAAATGCAGGACTTACAAGCTGCTGGTTTATGCCGGAAGGCGATATAGAAGAAGCGAAGGAAGAGTATGACATCGACTATACAGCATCATCATTTGATGAAATTTTTGAAGTATTATTGAAGTGGTCAGCTGTTGGGTGAATCAATAATTTTATGAGAGTAAGGAGAAACGGAAATGAGTTATAAATTCTATGGCTGGGAAACTCCGGCAGTGCCATGTATTAATGCTGAATTTATTGGTGTATCCGATCAGCGCAGGTTATACGATCTTTTATCTGATATCTGGTGTAAATACACCTGTGCTCCACGGTTACGCGAAGGCTGGAGCAAGGACAACAAAACCCTCGGTCAATGCTCGATAACAGCTTTTCTTGTGCAGGATATCTTCGGCGGAAAGGTGTACGGGATACTTCGTACGGGCGGAAACTATCACTGCTACAATGTTATCGGAGATGTTGTTTTTGATCTTACAAGTGAGCAGTTCGGAGATGAAGTGCTGGATTATTCTGATAATCCCGAACAGTTCAGGGAACACCATTTTGCGAAAACCGAGAAATACGAGAGATACAGTTATCTTAAGGCAGAGCTTCTGAATAAGCTGAAAGATGCGGAATAACAATTGAAAGGCAGAGCAGGGAAATGGCTTGAACTGCGATAATTAATGGCGCGACAGGATTTGCCAAATGGTATTGATATTTAAAGAAATATGTAGTATAATAAACAAAATAATTGTAATACCGCTTTCCATACATATAAGCATAATTATACGGTATATAACAATGGATCGTGAGGGAAACAATATGAAAAAATTTGTGAAAATTATGTCTCTCGTACTTATGCTTTTTGTCGTAATTAGCATTTCCGCATGCGCAGAGCCAGCCGATACTGCCGCAAAGACGGGCGGAAGTTCATTCAACGCAGCTGATCTTGTGGGCAAATGGAAAGGTACAGGCGATGAAATTTCGACTCTGACTTTCGGCAAGGACGGAAAGTACAAGGACGATGCAGGTATTGCTGTAGTTGAAGGTACATACACTGTTGATGAAGAGGCAGGCACTCTTACAGTCAATGAGAAGGAATACGGACTTGTCTTTGTTTACAGTGTCGAATTATCCGGAAAGAATCTCACCATTCAGACTGATTACGGCGTGCCGAGAACGTTTACCAAGAAATGATTTCTGTTTAATGCCGAAACAATAAAAGATATATACTCCGCCTGCAGCAAAAAACAACTGCAGGCGGAGATCGTTTTTGGAAATGATTGACACTTTGAAACAGATATGCTATTATTAAGAATAGCAACAGCGCATGACTCAATTAATGCAGGAGGAAATACTATGTTTAACGTGGCGTTGACTGATATTCAGAGTATACTGAATGATTTCAGTATTACTGAAAAACCAGGCAGCTTTTCCGAGCTTCAGAGATACGATTATGAAAAAAACGGCGAAAACTCAAAGGAAGTCCGGCTTATCATAAAAGTGGATTTTGAAGATCGTTCTCCTGTTGTTATACGTTTTAAGAATGAGAAGAATGTTACCGAAGACATTGTTGAAAAACAGTGCGGGTTTGCTGAAAATTTGTTTGAAAAGGGCATCTCTACACCACACAATTACCGCTCTGACGGGCATTTCGCAATACCTTATCACCTGAACGGCTATGATGTTATCGTCACAGCTGAGGATTTCTGCGAAGGTGAGGTGAAAGCGGTTGATGAGAAAACCGCATACATGACCGGTGAACTTCTCGCAAAAATGCACAATATCTCGGAGCGTGAAAACCTGCATCTGAATATGAGAACGCTGTTTGATCCTCTCGGCAGGAATGATCTGTTTGATATATCTGTCTTTGCAGAAAACCGGGAAAGGCTCCGGAAGACCGCACCTGCGCTGTATGACGAGACAGAGAAAATAAAGGACAGCTATATGGAAAAGATCGCTGTGTTCGGCAACGAACCGCGCTATGCGGTGCAGGGAGATATAAGCGACTGCAATCTTTATATCACGGAAAGCGGTCAGCTTGGTGTATTTGACTTCAACAACAGCGGTGACAATGTGCTTTTTTATGATGCGGCGATGCAGGCGGTATTTGAAGCCACACTTATGGATTACAAGGAAGTTTCATCACCGGAAAGAGAACGAAATATCCTGTCAGCTTTTCTGACAGGATATGAAAGTCAGCGCCCGTTTACGGTTGAACAGCGGAACACTTTTCCGTATCTGTATGCTATACTTACAGCCTTTGAAGCGGGGAAGATGTGTTATAACGAAGGCAATCTTGAGTCTCTTATAAAAGAAAACAGGAATGATGATATACGCGAATGTTTGAAACGTATGCGTGATTGTCTTTTGGATCTGAAAAAAACGGAGATACTGTTTGGGCGAGTGATCTTATGAACGTACTGTATTAACTTCCTTGCAGTCCGGAGCTGATGAATGCTCAAGGAAGCTCTATCTTCGGAAGCATACGCTTCTGCTGGACGGACGCCTCATACGGGATATTCTCCTGTCCGAGCAGTTTGCAGAAACGTTCAAAGGGTTTCTTGTCCTTGTTTATAAGCTGGAATGCAATGCAGAATTTATCTTTCAGCGCGATAACCTCAAGCATAAGATCGCCGTCTGTAATGAGGAAGAAGTCCTTTATGTACTGGCTCATTCCGCCCCAGTCAACAGGCTTTGTGTAGCTTATTGTGAATGTATCTCGGGTATCGTTGCGGAAAGTGCTGTTTGCTCCGGCATATTTTTTCTTGGATTTGAGATCCGGCTGTTCGTCGATGCCTTTATGCACCTTTTCGAGGTTTTTATAGCGTTCGTAGCTGAGCTCCGGCTGGCTTTGTCCGAGAATTGCGCCTCTTGCGCGCATATTCAGTTTTTCTATTGTTTCGCCGCGCATATTCCAGTCATACCTTATATGCAGAAGTCGTACAAAGTCGCGGTAAGATTTCTCGGCACCGATATCGTTTCTGTAATCGTCTGCGATACGCACAGAAAGATGCGTGTCCTTTTTTTCTTTGAAATAATCCACGCAGGACTTGAAAAACAGCGCTGACAGCACTGTATTCGGTGATCCGTCTATTTTCCTTGCATAATCCATAAATTTGTCCGCGGGTATTGTCAGCTGGAAGAAGTAATTGTTCTGAGCGAACGGATTGATAAGATATTTAAGGAAACGTGTAATACCGATATTGGTGCTTCCTCCATTATAGCGTGTCAGAGGCTTGTCGTCGGGTATGGAATCGGCATCGGGAAGGAATAATTCTTCCGGATCTACGGGTGTTCCGGGAAGCTTTATTTCATTCGGCTTTTCGATCTCGCCGTATTTTTTTGAAAGGTAAAGATACAGCGTTGTCTTTACCCAGAACATAAGGCCGAATCCTCCGCAGATGCTGTGAGAAAAGCTGAACCATACGGTGTCGCCGCGATAAGTTATCACGAAAAGATGTCTTCCGAGTTTTTCGGATCCCAGGACAAGTTTCTTTTCCGGCTCCTCCGGAATTACCGGCATCGGCGCGTCATTATGCTGGATCACATAATTTCCGCCGTTGTCGAGAACGGCTTTTACGCTGAAATACGGAAGTCTTGTCAAAGCCTCCTGCGCTGCTTCATTCAGAAGCTTTTCGTCTATTGTTTCACTCAGTCGGATCTTTGCTCTTACTGAGTAGCACACTTTGTCCATGTATTCATAGAGAAGATATGCGTCGGGATTGTTAGCCATAGTGTTATGCTCCTTGTTTAAGATGAAATGTGATTGGTTTATCACACTAACATTATAGCACATATAATCGGAAAAATCAATAGGTTCAGAAAATTCTTGATAATAACGATGAGTAACAGATTTGACCGTTCTGATTTGTGTCTTTCCAACAAATCAGAACGGGTCAAAGTTCAATGCCTGTTATTGTATATTTGTCACATGCTTTCAATTGCACTGATCTTGGCTGTAATGACAGGCTCCGCGTCGCATTCGGTATACTCTATATTATTTGATCTCAGTTCATCGAGGAAAGCGTCATAATAAATATGCTCGGAGAACGACTGCATCATTGATACAAATATCTCGCCGTTTACTGCCGCGATCTCTATCAGCGGGAATGGACCTACCGGAGTAGAAGTCCAGAATTCCTTGATGTGCTGTCCGAGCTGCGGGTACTGCCATTTCCCCACATAGCTTACCATATAGGTTGAAGAATTGTAGAAACTGCCGGTTATCTGCATTGCTGTCTGCGTTTTCATTTCAATTGTCGGAAGATCCAGTATCATCTTTCCGACAGAGCCCGAAACTGTCATAGCCTGACGTACCCTGTCCTCATCGGACTGCACGAATGTCTTGCCGCGATAAACTGTACACTGCGTTTCGAGCGGCATTTTTCCGATACGATCATCATAATGCAGAGTTACGCCGGTAGTGCAGTTGTGAAATGTCTGCGGATTACCGAGCATCGGCCGTGAATTGACGACATAGTTGCTTAAAAGAGGATCGGTATGTCCGGGGTGAAGTTTGTCTGTCGCTCTTGCCATAAACACGCTTATCATGATACCGGGACTTGAGTCATTCGCTTTCGTGAAAGGAATAAATGAACGTTCCGGGATCTTGATTTTAAGCATCTGACCGACCCCTCCGTAATTAGTGAGGCCGGAGCTTTTGATCAGATTAAGGGCAGACGGCGATTCCTGTTTCGGAAGGGCGCTGAGATCAATGACCGACAGTGCATCGAGTGGGTCTGCGGTTTCTTTCTCTGTGACCGGGTCATTCAGTGTTCTTATACCGGTGCTGTCCATTTCGCCGTATATTTCGGAGAAGTAATAATAGAGAAGCGTTGTGAGCAGAAAGTAAACGCCTGTCCCGTCCATACGTCCGTGATAGAAGTCGATGCACAGATCGCAGCCTTCGTAGCACAGCGCCCAGATATGGCCGTTCGTTTCGGGGGAATTAAGCGTGATCCCGGCAATAGAATTTATTATTGCAACAGGCATATCGTTCTGTTCAAAGTACACTTCCTTTTCATTTTTTCGAAGTGTAACACACAGATACGGATAACGTTCAGATGCTTTGTCTGCTGCTTTTCTGAGAGCAGCTTTATCTATCGGTTTATCAAGACGAAGCTTAAGTCTTATCGTATAGCTTCCCATTAATGTGGCGTAGAGCATAAGCGCATCTCCGCGTGTGACATTGTATATTTCTTTTGACATAAGTTTATCCTCTTATCGTGAAATGCAGGCTGTTTTTATATTTGAAATTATAGCATAACATCTTTGAACTGTCAATGATCGGAAATATAATCAGTACAGTTTATGCAAAGAAAATGATGTAAAACATTGACATTCAGCATTATTTGTGGTATTATAGTTAGTGTCGGCTAACGCAGGCGGTGCGCAAAACGAAACGCAAAAATGAAATGCATATGAGTTAGTCGGTGCTAATAAAATAACAGGAGCAGTATATGCGGAATAATGGTGTATATAAAAGTGATATTTCCACTGCAAGGTGGATAGCTTATGATCTGCCTGGCAACGTAGGGTGGATATTGTACTTTGCAGGTCTGATACTGTCGTTCGTAAATTTCCCGGAATACAGCCGGGATATAGTAATGGTAATACTTCCGGCGGTATCGGTTATACCCGCGTTGTTAATGCTTATCGGTATTGCGGAACTCATCAGCGAGCGGATACATAAGCTTGATCGTGTGCTCACCCGGACACGACTGTTAAGGGGGTTCGGAGCATTGACACTCGGAGGTATCCTTGGAACTGCAATATCCGCTGTTATGCTGATTTGGGCAATATTATCAGGTTCGGGTGAGATGCTGTTTATATTGATAATGCTTTCGGGCGGAATATTGTGCGGTTTATTTGCGGGTCTGCTTTATAAGCGCTATTTACCCGTTGAGGAATGAAAAAGGAGGACATTATGGGACTTTTTAAGGATTATGTGAGTCAGACAAGAAAACCGGAAGGCAAGCTTGGAAAGATGATGCTGAACGGTATGAATTCCGGACATGCAAAAATGGCGGACTGGGGATTGTCGCATCTTAAAACGATCGCGCCGGAGAGGATAGTTGATCTCGGGTGCGGCGGAGGAAGAAACATCGGAGAACTGCTGAAGAAATATCCGAATGCAAAAGGAACTGCCATAGACTACTCCGAGCTTTCGGTTGAAAAGGCAAAAGAATATAACAGCGAACTGATCGGGGCAGGGAGACTTGAGATAATGCAGGGAAATGTTTCTGAGTTGGAGCTTCCGGACAATACATACGATCTTGTAACAGCATTTGAAACCATCTATTTCTGGCCGGGTCTCGAAAAGTGCTTCACTGAGGCTGCGAGAATATTAAAGGACGGCGGATATTTTATGATAGTCAATGAATCAAACGGAACAGATGCCGCGAGTCTGAAGTTTGAGAAGATCATTGACGGAATGAAGTGCTATACGATCGAACAGATAACAGATGCTTTAAAAGCGGCAGGGTTCAGCAAATTCAAGACCGATCATCATAATAAAAAGCCGTGGATAACTGTTCTTGCGAAGAAGTAAAAGAGGTAAAACGCTATGCTTTTAACGATTTTTCTTGCTTTGGTATTCTGCGCGGCGATAACAATGATGCTGATCTCCGCAGTGGTTTTCGTAAAAGATAAGAAGTTGTTTTCTTCCGCTCCGAAGGAGGCACTGGCTTTATTAATAGACAGGGAAAAAGAGGAATTCTATGGCGCACGGAAGATCGGCTGGACTCTGCTGATAATGAGTTTTATTATGATACTCGGAGTCGGCGTGATCTCAATTTGGGACGGTTTCAGCAACAATTTCAGCTTCTGGCAGTTCTTTCTGAGATTTGTCTTGATATTTACGATTTATAAGATCTATGATATGACATTTTTCGATTATTTTCTTCTGTGCAGGTTCCACTTTTTCCAGCATTTTACCCCGGAAGTCACACCTGTATATAATAACAGAAAGTACGGGTACAACATAAAAAGTCAGCTGTTGAAGCTGCTGGTAATATTTCCGGCTGCATCAGCACTGGCTGCATGGATATGTACAATTATCCAGGGAGCAATAGCTTAATATCTCGGCATTATATATGCATTTTTACACTCATAGCAATGCAAAAAACAGGCTCGTTAACGAACCTGTTTTTCTTTGTTTACCGTTCTGTGGAAAAATGAATCAGCAGAAGCCGGAACCAAGATCTGCTTTTTTTCACAAGCCCATAAAGTCCGTTATTTATGCGCTCTGCTTCTTTTATATCCTCTTCAGTCATATCCCTGTCAGAATACAGCGCCATTTCACAAACCGGAATGAACCCGATAAATTCCTTTATATCCGGTCTGTCGGAGTCTATGATACGATCGTGGAATTCCGACAGCGTCTCTCCCTCCTCAATATGAAATCCGAGATATCCGAGAAAACGGAGATCCTGCCTTGTAAGATATCTGATCTTGTCATAACAGCTCATTCGCCCGTATTTTTTTCGGGCAGCGGAACGTCTTGCGATATAAAACAGTATAAGAAATCCGAGGACCGCAAGTGACGGGATAATGAAGAACATCGGATCGATCGCTGCTGCCGGCTGTTGGGCATTTTCGGGAAGGACACTTGTATCTGTGATCTCATTTTCCGGTTCCGGATCCGATTTATCCTTTTCCGGAGCGGGTATGCTGTCGGATCTTATTCCCCAGCCCGCAGGAACGGAAAATCCGGGAGTGGGTTCGAATGCGATCCAGCCTGCATTGTCAAAGTAGGCTTCCGGCCAAGCATGGGCATTATTCTGCATGATAACGATGTTGCTGCCGATGCCGCGTTTCGCGTTATATCCCTGAACATATCGGCATGGTATCCCCATTTCATTCGCCATAAGCACAAATGCAGTTGCGTAGTGCATGCACCAGCCTTTCCGCGATTCAAGCAGGAAGTTATCGAGAAAGCTTCCGGCGTCGGTGACAGAGTCGGGAAGTGAACCGCAGTCTGTGGAATATTCCATTCGCTTCAGGTATTCTTCGAGTTTTTTCAGCATCTCATATCTGCTATCCGAGCCGCTTTCTATACCGTCAATGATAGCTCTGACTTCCTCCGAAACTTCGCAGGGCGTGCAATACTTCTCATAAACCCCGGAGCGGTAATCCCGGTATTCTTTGTATGAGCAGTTTTCCTTTCCCGATACCTTTTCCGTGTCGGCTGTCTGTTTCCATTCGGATTCGTTTATTTCACCTGCATTTTCCAGAAATAGTTGAAGCTTCGGGCTGCCGTAATTCAGAACATAGCATGAAACCGTATAATTGTCATTATATGTGAGTCTCTGCTCCGATACGATACTGCCGTTTTTTTCGGATATTCCAGAGTTCCTTTCCATTGTCGCTTCAAGTCTGATCTTTGCAGGCGAGAAGATATACCGGGTATTGTAGAACAGGTTCTCAAAGTGCATATCCGTTTTCTGCAGGAGATCGTACTGTGAATTACCGCAGAATTTTCTTACGGCAGTGCAGGTCTCAAGTGTATCGAGCATTCTTGAATACCCTTCGTCTTCGTCCTCAAATACCCATTCTCTCCCGGTAAATCTGTCGCCTATGCAGCCAACCAGCCGGAAATCCTTTATTGTTGTATTTCCCGCCGTTATGGACAGGACTTCTTCGTTACTGCCGGTGAGCCCTGCGAGAAAGCTGCCGCTGTCGGAAAAACCTATGCTTCCGTATTCCTCTGTGGGGTGTGAGATATAGCCGTAGATACTGCTTATGCAGGAGACGGTGCTGTTCCAGATGTCTTTTGCAAGCTTCCAGTCATACGGCTCGTCCGGCGCAGGGATCGCATACACAAGCAGACATACTGCAAGTAAAACAGGGGATATCCGCGTGACATGTTCACGGATATCCGGACTGCCGCTTTTTTTCCATTTCCTTTGTATTTCTTCCGCGATCATTATTGTGAGCATGAAGCATATCAATGCGAAAGCTTCCTTGGTTATTCCCCATTCAAGTATCTCTTCGGCTATGCAGTATGCGAGCAGTGCTATCGGAACTGCTCTTCTTGCCCATATATTCCTGTCCATAAGGATACCGGCAGCAAAGGCTGCACAGCAGAAGCATATAACCCATATCACCCAGAAATATTCAGATATGAAAAGCTGTCGGTTTTCTTCGCCGGCTACTATGAGCACACCGGCGAGAAAAGCCGCGGCAACGCCTGTACTGCGAATTCTTCCGGAACTTTTCATTCTGCGGAGAACTATCAGCCAGAATGTAAAGACCAGACATATCACCAATGAGGGAATACTGCCCTCCGGAATGCCTGCATACCCGCCGAAAAGAATGACCGAAAGAAGCGAAAGCGGCAGGATATTGATCATATCATACAGCATTCTCATTCTCCCAGCTCCTTCGTAAGCTCCCGTAAAGGAGAA
>JAFVBZ010000264.1 GCA_017479645.1 Ruminiclostridium sp.
AAGCTCATCGTCCGGAAGAACGAATTTCGTCTTCATTGCAACATCTGTAAGCTTGTTTTCTGTGATCTTTCCGTCAACCTTTGCAACGGTATAACCGAACTTCTTCATCTTGATAAGCTCTGCTGCTCTTGCGCCGAACTTCGTTGCAAGAACACGGTCATAAGCAGACGGGCTTCCGCCTCTTAACATGTGACCGGGGACAACAGCGCGTGTCTCGAATCCTGTCATTTCCTCGATCTGCTTTGTTATACGAAGCGTTGCGGTGGTATATCCCTGTTCTGCTCTGGCTTTTGAACGGATCTTCTTCTTCATTTCCGCTTCTTCTTTATCCATTGCACCTTCCGCAACCGCGATGATAGAGAAGTTCTTCCCTGCCTCTGCTCTTTTCTTTACCGCATCTACAACCTTATCTATATCATAAGGTATCTCCGGGATAAGTACGATATCGGCACCGCCTGCAATACCCGAATAAAGCGTGAGCCAGCCTGCCTTGTTGCCCATGATCTCAACGACCATGACTCTTCCGTGGGAGCATGCGGTTGTATGGATACGGTCAATAACATCAGTCGCAATATCTACCGCGGTGTGGAAACCGAAAGTAACGTCTGTTCCCCAGATATCGTTATCTATGGTCTTTGGCAGACCGATAACGTTGAGACCTTCTTCGGAGAGCAGATTAGCGGTCTTGTGAGTGCCGTTTCCGCCCAGTGTCAGCAGGCAGTCAAGCTTCTGCGCCTTATATGTCTTCTTCATCTCGGAGACCTTGTTCACGTTGTCTTCCTCGATGACCTGCATCATCTTATAGGGCGTGCGCTTTGTACCGAGAATAGTACCTCCGCGGGTTAGAATACCTGCGAAATCATAGGGAGACATCTTTTCGCAGTCATTGTGGATAAGTCCGTAATAACCGTTGTGGATACCGATAATATCGACTTTATCCTCTCCGAAAAGCTGATAGCAGCCCTTTGCGGCACCTCTGATAGTCGCATTGAGACCGGGACAGTCACCGCCGCTGGTTAGAATTCCCACTTTAAGTTTTGCCATTTATTAATCCTCCTATGCTTTAATGTTGATTTGAAGCAACATACATCTGTATATAATTATACATAATTTTTCAAAAAAGTCAATATTTCTAAGTAATATTTTTGTGCAAAATAAATAAACACCGTGTGAATTGTTCATATTCACACGGCGTTTTGGATAAGTCTTATTTTAGGAATCCGTTAATGATCTGCTCCTCGGCTTCAGCTTCGGTAAGTCCGAGCGTCATCAGCTTTATAAGCTGTTCTCCGGCGATCTTTCCGATAGCAGCTTCATGAACGAGCTGTGCATCAACATTGTTGGCTTCAAGGCAAGGTACTGCAAGAATGCGTCCGCTGTCCATTATGATCGAATCGCATTCGGTATGACCGCTGCAGGGAGCATTTCCTATTATGCAGGCATCGAGCTTCTGGTATGAGTTATCTCTTGCTACGGATCTCGATACTACATCCGCACTTGAGCCCTCTTCATTGAGCGAGACTTTATATACACTGATAGCACTCTGTGTTCCGTGTGTCATAAGGCGCTCGCGGACAACAAGCTTCGCGTCCTTTTTCAGCTCCGCTATCGTTTTGCGGTGGGTGGAATCTACGCCTTTTATCTGCGCCATTTCCATTTCCATTGTACTTCCCTCTTCCATGTACACTTCCGTGACAGGATCGAGAATGCGCTTTCCTGTGCCTTCTCCGGAGCCGTAATGCTTCTCGACATAGCGAACCTTGGAGTTCTTTCCGATGTAGAAGCGGTGAATGCCGTCGTGCTCGGAATCCTGGCTTCCACAGTTGTCGATTCCGCAGCCTGCAACTATCAGCACGTCACAGTCCTCTCCGATGAAGAAATCATTATAAACAGTCTCCTTGAGTCCGCTTTCGCTTAGGACTACCGGGATATGCACGCTCTCGTTCTTTGTCCCGGGCTTTATGCGGATATCTATTCCGCTTCCCTCTGTTTTGCTCTGAATGTCTATGTTTGCAGTTGTATTTCTCTGAACGGATTTACCGTTGGCGCGAAAATTGTATGCACCCTCCGGTACGTCGTGAAGCTCTGCGACTTCCTTGATGAGCTGTAACTGTACAGCGTCCATTTTAAGCATGCTCACACCTCCGAATCTGCCATTTTCTGGCAAACGTTAACAGCATATTTGGTTCCGATTATCTCGGGGAGTATTTCGTCCTTTGCGCCGTGTTTTGTGATCTTTCCGTCAGCGAGGACTATGATCTCATCGGCAATATCGAGAATGCGCTCCTGGTGAGATATAACAACGATAGTTCTGTCCTTTTCGCTGTTTCTCATATTCTCGAAAATACGGGTGAGGTTCTTGAAGCTCCAGAGGTCTATACCTGCTTCCGGCTCATCGAACAATGCAAGCTTCACGTTCCTTACAAGCACGGTAGCTATCTCTATTCTTTTAAGCTCTCCGCCGGAAAGAGATGCGTTCACTTCGCGGTTTATATAATCCTTTGCGCAAAGTCCGACTTCGGAAAGGTATTCACAGGCATCTGCTACTTTTATAGGCTTACCTGCTGCAATACGAAGAAGATCAAGCACAGTCAAGCCTTTGAAGCGAACGGGCTGCTGGAATGCAAACCCGATTCCCATTTTAGCGCGTTCTGTAATGTTCTTGTCGGTAATATCCTCGCCGTTGAAGATGATCTGTCCGGCTGTATTCTTTTCTATGCCTGCGATAATCTTTGCGAGGGTAGATTTTCCGCCTCCGTTGGGACCTGTAATAACAACGAACTTATTATCCGGGATAGTGAGAGTTATGTCCCGTACTATCTCGACACGTCCGCTGTCGCCTTCCGCATTGAATGATATATTTTTAAGTTCAAGCATTTTATCGCTCCTTTCATATTCTTTGACATTATACTTTCCCGAATAAACTTACAGCATTACCGGGTAATATATTATACCACATTTTATTCCTTTTTGCAATATTTTTTTGACATTAATAAATCCATTCCCGAAAACAAACAAATATTGACATTGGCTCAGCGTTATGTTATAATAAAATACGAAAAATCATCTTGAAAAGGAGTAAACCTATGAGTTCAAATGTCAGACCGGAAAACATGGAAAGAATAACGACTGAAGCTCTTGCCAATGCATTTATTGACGAGCAGGTCAAGGAACTTAGAGCACAGATCGGTGACAAGAAGGTACTGCTCGCACTCTCCGGAGGCGTTGACAGCTCCGTTGTTGCAGCCCTTCTCATTAAGGCTGTCGGACAGCAGCTTGTCTGCGTTCACGTTAACCACGGACTTCTGCGCAAGGGTGAGCCTGAGCAGGTAGTTTCTGTATTCCGCGATCAGATGAAGGCAAACCTTGTTTATGTTGACGCAGTAGATCGTTTTCTGGACAAGCTTGCCGGAGTTGCGGAGCCGGAGAAAAAGCGCAAGATCATAGGCGCCGAGTTTATCAGAGTGTTCGAGGAAGAAGCACGCAAGCAGGACGGAATTGAGTTTCTTGCACAGGGTACGATCTATCCCGATATTCTCGAAAGCGACGGAGTTAAGGCGCATCACAATGTCGGAGGACTTCCCGAAGATATGAAATTTGAGCTCGTTGAGCCTATAAAGCTTCTCTTTAAGGACGAGGTCCGTGTAGTAGGAAAGGCTCTCGGACTTCCGGACGGAATGGTTTACCGTCAGCCCTTCCCCGGTCCCGGACTCGGTGTTCGCTGTCTCGGCGCAATTACCCGTGACAGGCTTGAAGCTGTACGCGAGAGCGATGCTATCCTTCGCGAGGAATTTGCAAAGAACGGTCTTGAGGGTAAGGTATGGCAGTATTTCACAGCTGTTCCGGATTTCAAGTCAGTCGGCGTAAAGAACGGCAAGCGTACATTTGCATATCCCGTTATAATCCGCGCTGTCAATACCAAGGACGCAATGACAGCTACTGTCGAGAATGTACCGTTTGAGCTTCTCCAGCATATCACAAAGCGCATCACAACCGAAGTTGAAAATGTGAACCGTGTTCTCTACGATCTTACACCGAAGCCCAGTGCAACCATTGAATGGGAATAATAAGTTGTAATAATACGGCAATCTCCCGTTTATTGCGGGAGATTGCTTTTTAGTGAGAATTGAATGATTTATGTGAGGTTTTATGGTAAAAAGCATTTGTTTTGTTTGCCACGGAAATATATGCCGTTCGCCAATGGCGGAGTTTGTATTTAAGGAAATGCTTCGTCAGCGCGGGCTTGAAGACAGCTATCTGATAGAATCAAGGGCTACAAGTACGGAAGAGATCGGTAACCCTCCTCACTACGGGACAGTTATGAAGCTTGCGCAGTTCGGTATCGTTCCCGCAAATAAATATGCGGAACAGCTTAAACGTTCCGATTACGGTAAGTATGATCTTATTATCGGAATGGACGATGCGAACGTAAGAAACATTATTCGCATTAC
>JAFVBZ010000265.1 GCA_017479645.1 Ruminiclostridium sp.
ATATGCGGCGCAAAGCCGTTTAAACCCGTTCACGGGGGACGCCCCGCCCGGAGTACCGCTTTCCGCGTTTATCTTTGCAGAATCGAGCGCGCTTTTAAGGCTTACTATACTCTTTTTCTTCGATGATTTCATATTGCTTTGCACCTCGCTTTTCGTATAATTCAAAATAAAGCCCCTCAGAACGTTTCTGAGAGACTTTCCCTTATATTAGTGTTTTATATTCATAAATGTCTTAAAACGAATTTAAACAGCTTTTCGGCAAATTTAAACGGCATCTGAAATCAAACGTGCTTCGCCATTCCGATCTTGTGTAAAATCGGATTCCCGAATATAAACTTTTCAGCCATGACCGGGAGGTACTCACCAAAGTCAATTCCGCTTCAAGCTGTTTTCTTTGAGACTTCTTTGATTGCGTGTCGTCCGTGACACGCTTTGGGAAGTCTCTGTATGAAATCATTTCGTAATATCCACCGTACAAGTGATCCTGTGCGGTTCTCCGTGAAGTGTCAGCTCCACGGTAGCTTTATGCTGCCGGACTGACCAGCGCACGATCTTGTCTTCAAACTGTTTCAGCCAGCCGTCTGTGATATACAGCTTACCGCCCTTGACGTACCCGCTGCTTACACCTACGTTCTGACCGTTGTTGCACAGCGTTCTGATATACTCCGCTTCCTCATCGGAGAGTGCCGCTCGCTTGCTCAGGAAGTTGCCTATGAGCTTTACCGATCTGATCTTGTAGTAATCATCGGCGGTAAGTTCTCCCGGGAGTGATACAAACACATATCCGTCAAACATGACCTCGGCTGTGTAGTAACATTCTTTTCCTTTGCGCACCCGGCGCATTGCTCTCGGCACATACGCTTCGTACCCGGAACGCCGGAGCATTGCCGCTGCGTCAAGTTCTTTTGTGCTTATCGTGGTAACTACATATATCATTCTTCTTTATCCTTGCTGTTGATGTACTCGGCGAGCTGACGGTATAGATCGGGACGTTCAGCCGCGAGAGCCTTGAATATATCTTCCTTCATAACATCGTAAGCAGCGTCCTTGAAGCTCTGAACCTTGATGTCCATACCCTTCTTGTAGCTCACCGCTTTCATAAGCCCGGTGGCGTTGGTAAGCAGCTTATCAAGAGCTACGTTCTGCCACTGTTCCTCCGGTATGTTCTGCAATGCATTTATCATCTGATATGACAGCAGCCGCGATATTGCTTCGGAAGTGTCGAGATCGGGATGTCTGTCCATTTCCTCGGAGATCACCCTCATATTTTCCTGTATAAGCCGGAGCTCTTGAACGGTAGCGTTCAGCCCGTTGGCATATCTCCATACAGCCGAGGTCGAGATCTCAACACCTGCGTTATCTCGGATAAAATCGACTACATCGGCGTATGTCGCATCGCCCTGCAGCATCATATCCACCGCAGACTTAAGATCCGGCGGAAGACGATCTATCTTGCTGTGCTTCCGGTTGCGTTTTCTGCTCATAGCTTACCTCTCCACACAGTCATCATCGAGCTTTCCGGCGAGAAACTTTATACCGTCAGCCGTAAGTTTGGCTTCAAGATCTGAAAGGCTGTCATCCGCAAGCGTGCTTTCCTGTTTTGTCTTCTTGTGGCGGAGCTTGATATATCCGATCTCCGTCAGGTAATTAATAGAATCAGCATATTCATTCTCCCTGACATCAGCGGAAATACCGAGATAAAGGTCTGCAAGCGATACATACGCTGTTCTGAGCACGTTTATTGCACGGAGAATGCGACCATTGTTCTTAACAAACCTGCCGCGCTTGATATTTTCGTTTATTTCCATTGCGTTCATTACAGTTTACCTCTCAGATACGACGAAAGATCGTCGATTTTGCTTGTTATATCTGCCGTGACCCTTACAAAATCGCTTTTTCGGACAGCATTTTCTTTGAGAAACTCCACACTTGCCTTGACCTCGTTCATCTGTGAGCGTATTTCCTTAAGCTCCTCTTTAGTGGCGTACTCCTTGCGGAAACTCTTAAGATCATCGGCGAGCTTCTGAACATCGGTACAATCGCTTTTGAGCTCTACCTCGCGTCTTATGTCCTTAAAATCGCAGATAACAGTCTTTAGGTCATTGCTGTCGCTCTTTTGTTCCATTTCCGAACGCAGTGCCTTTATATCATCAACGACCTTTTTACAGTCTTCCTTGTCGGCTTTCTTGTCAAGATTGTCAAAGCTCCTCTTTACAAAGAACCCGACAATGCTTATTCCGAGCGTTAAAACTACGCTGTAAATGTGGTTTAATACTTCTTCCATAGGGCTTTCCTCTCAATTATCGTCTCAAAATGCCGGTTTACATACATTTTAATAGTATGATACCATTAAAAATATATCTCATATCAGTATAATAACATAGCTAACAAAGCAAATTCAAGGAATTTCGGACGGGAATTTACAGCGGGAATTGTGGGCGGGAATTTACAGCGGACATAAAAACAACCGCCCCGGAGGACGGTTATAAACGATATACAGCGGCACTTACGCGCCTTTTTTCATGTTCAATACCTTGATCACACGACCTTGACAGTAAATACTGTCATCTTCCTTTATCTGAAGCGGGTCATATCTGCTATTCAATGAAATTAGTTCACCTCTGCCGAGCTCTTTGATGAATGCCTGACCGTTGAGAATAAATATGCCGATCTCTCCAACCTCGACCGAAGGTGTGGATTCCACGAGGACG
>JAFVBZ010000266.1 GCA_017479645.1 Ruminiclostridium sp.
CAGCGGAATGCTCGGGAACATCGTCTGCTGGGGCATGGCACGGCTGAAAAGCACAACAAAAGGATGCCTCAACAGAGATATTCCGATGGATCAGGGCAGGTTCCCAAAATGGGAATGTGCCTGTCATCTGAACATCCGCTGCCGTATGCATCCGACATAAGATATTGTTTTTAGGGAAGGCTATTGGCTTTCTCTTGCCTTGTCCTTCCGACAGTTACATAATATCACAGATGAAGGCGATTGAACAGAACGAATATCTTCCACCTCGAAGCGGTCAAAATTCAGTAATTATTTACTGTTAAAACGAAAATTACGGGTTTGCGGTTGTATATAATTAACATCGCAATGCTATTATTGCGCGGTTATGAATAAATTTCGCGCAGTTTTGGTGGAAGTTTTTCTTCCACCTGTCCCGAAAAAAGACAGAAAAAAGACCACCTGTTTCCAAGTGGTCATAATAGCTGTATTTCTTTAAAAGTTCAAAGGCTCAAGGCGCATACTTTCGAGATAGCTATTCGCTTCCTCTATCCCTCTGTCCCAAAGTACATGAAGTATATGCGTAAAAGCCTGATGGCGGCGGTCATACTCGTTGAGATGTATGCAGGCTCTCTCCATGAGCAGTGAGCTGATCCAGTCCGGGAGCTGCCACATAAGTGCTACAATAACAACAAGATCCGCAGTTATCTTCTTTTCGGGTTCTGTCAGCCATTCGCGGAGTGATCTTACCGATGTGTTCAGCTTTTCAGCCATTGACTCTCTTGTTTCTCCGTTCTTACGCATAAGCATATCGAACGCTTCAATAAATGTTCGCGGAAAGTTATGCTTGTACTCTATCTTTGCGTCTATCTCGTCAAGATGCTGCTGATTTATCATATCTTCAAGGTAAAACAGTGTGCGCTTGACATACTCTGCGTCATAGTACATCCTGCCGAACACATATGTACCGAGCCGCGTCTGCTCATATTGCCGCACAAAGCGCAGACAGCAGGCATCTACATGAGCATTCGCCCAATCGGAAAGCACTGTGCCGTTGTTCCACGGTATGACGTATTTCGGCAAGTTGCGGACGATATGTCCATCTACATAAATATATTTGCGCTCTTTCATGAGAGCGGCAAGTTCTTCGTTAGTCCGGCATAGCTCGGTGACTGTCTTTCTGTCGATAACAAACGTATGTTCCTCCGACTTCCACGACTCAATGTCGAAAGCAAACGGTTGTATCAGAAACTTGTTGGCATAGTTGAGCGCACCTTTGGCTTCTATAAACCCAAGCTGTATCATCCTCGCTCTGATGCGAAAATGCGCCAGTCCGAGAGTTTTCGCCATTGCTTTTCCCGCTATCTCATAGCGTTCACCATCGTGACGGCAGTTCTCGGCTTTGTCCCGCTCTTTTACGATCATCGCGGCGGTGTCGGTCGCCGGCATCATAAGACCGTAAGCCCCTCTGTTGGCTTGCTTCTCCATAAAATATATTGGGTCGGTATATTTCTTCGTTTCGTCCGCTATTATCTCTATAGTCTTTACCAGCCTGACATCATTGCAGGGCATTGATTGGAGCCTGAAAAATGCATAGTGAAGCTCATAGTGGATACATTCGTGGAAAATGTTAAAACTCGAATAACCCCTTTTTACTACATTGGTATTTACTATTATCGTTTTCGCGGGAATACTGACCGTCTCGGGCGTTTCGGTGATGCGTTCCTTTGTACCGTCAGCACGGATCTCGGTCTTATCGGTTCCGATCTTCATCATAGTATCTTCAAAAACGATCATGCTGTCGATCCCGTTATGGTCATACACCGGCAGATATTGTATATCAAGCCCCATTCTGCGGGCAAGCTCATACGCGCTTCTTTCGTTCGGAAATACAAGAGCCTCCGGCATACCATACTTTACCCATATTTCCTCCGCTATCTCATCCATGCGCTTGTTTGTGCAGTAGGGAACAAGGAATGGACTCAATCTTTCAAGTCCATTTCTATGCTTATCGTCAGATCGGTCATATAGGCACTCTATAGTACAATTAAACTGTTCTTCAAAGCTGCACCAGCACTCTATTACACCGTTCCACTCTTTGTTGCCTTCCGATGATTGCAGCAGCAGCTTAACTTCAACGTCCGAATAGAAGTTCTCACGGTCGATCTTCCAAAATATCACATCCGGAAAGTTACACACTTCTTTGTTTATGATCTTATTATAGACTTTAAAGCCCACTGTTCTCGACAAATTCCCTGTTTTGAGCTGCTTATTGAGGTAGGTATAAAGTTCAAGACGCATATTTCC
>JAFVBZ010000267.1 GCA_017479645.1 Ruminiclostridium sp.
CAGATGCAGGAAAAATCTGCAGAACGTCATAAAAGCCGAAGCAAAAAGCATACGCGACAAGTATATCTCGCCGCCGGCAACTATGGATCTTGCAATAATGTTTCTGTCTTCAGAGGGTCTGTACTCCGAGATAGTCAGCACTCCGGGACTTGTCGCCGAACTCCAGACAATGCGGATAAACGTTGCCGGTCCATCGACAATGTCGGCTATGCTCAACAGTTTCCGCATAGGATTCCAGGCGCTTCGTATGCAGCAAAAGAGCGTGGAGATACAGCGTATTCTTGAAGCCGCAAAGAAAGAATTCGGCAGGTTCGGGACAGAGCTTGAGGGTATGAGGAAAAATCTTAAAGCTACCGAAAGCAAGCTGGATTCGCTGATAGGTACGAGAACGAATGCGATCAACAGGGCTCTCAGAGGCATAACGGAGCTGTCCGATGATGACCTCGCCGGAAAGCTGATCGACAGTGTTTCAAAGAATTCCGGTGATGATGTATAAACCGAAAAACCGCGGGAAGATAACGTAGCTTCCCGCGGTTTTATCATGTAATTTTCTGAACTTTACCCCTCAGCGATATGCGCCGGATACCATTTCTCAAACCATACCGTGAACATTCCCATCAGTGCGGTGCAGCCGTTGCAGACTACCAGAGAAATAACATTCAGACCCGCCGAATGCATCAGGAACGCAGCAGGAGCAAGAATGATGTACAGCACACCCCAGGCTGCCGCAAGTATCTTGTTCGTTCGGACGAAAAGCGGATTTTCAAGCGCTTTTTCTCCGCCGTAATTGTACTTGACATATGCGGCGCAGAGCGGTTCGCGGGTAAATGCCGATATCAGCCACATCAGTCCGAATGCAAGATCGCCTATATCGCAGGCAAGATTGGAATTGCCGGTCACGAGCGCGAATACAGACAGTGCGGAGACACAGGCTGCCGAAAGTCTGTCGTAGAGCGTAATTTCATGATTGAACATCACTATCGGCATGAGCGAACATACGCCTATCGTGATGATCGAACCGACGAACGCATCTATCGACACCGCTATCCACATCGTTATCCACATAGCGAGCAGTACGGAAAGCAGCGGCTTTTTGAGTGCGCCGTTTTTCGAAACGGGTTCGGCATACTGCTTATCCTGTCCGAAAAACTTGTCCCAGTGTATCATCAGGGAGAAGTCTCCTTTTACCGTGTAAAGGTGATCTCCGAGAGCCTTTGTGCCGCTCAGCTTTTTGGCGGCGATGTCCTTCCACACCTGCCAGGGAGTGTCTATCCGTGTCGTGGCAGTAAGTGAACCGTCTGTAAGAACACGGCTGCCGTCCTTTGTAAGCTCGATCTGATATGTTTTTTCAAGGTCTGTGTAGCAGATCTCAAGAACGCGGTCTTTCCCGTCATATCGGTTCTTATTGTAAAGCGCAGCCATCTGCCGCGTGAAGGAAAGGCTTTCCTCCACCTTTTCGCCTGTTCCCCGGTCAATGCCCCAGCTCGCGTCCGCCATTTCCTCGAACACTTCTTTCGGATAAAGAAGCTCACCGAGATGTGCGCGGGTATCTGCGGAGATCGCGCCCTGTGCATACTCCTTTCCGGCTGTTCTGACATAGCCGAGGTATTCGTCAGTCCGCTCCGACAGCTCCGGGATAGAGAAAAGCTCACCCTGTCCGCAGA
>JAFVBZ010000268.1 GCA_017479645.1 Ruminiclostridium sp.
TTCTGCTGGAGGGGATAACGCTCACGGACGTACCGGAGGGAAGATACTTTTTAAGTGCCGCTCCGCTCAATCTCGGCGGCTGCGACGGCGCACCCTGCCGCGCATACCTTATCAGATAAAGGGAAAGGAAAACGTTATGGCAGCACGCGATCCGAAGCTTCACAAAGGACACAGGGAACGAATGAAAGAGCAGTTCAGAGAAAACGGTCTGAGGTCATTCAACGATCACCAGAAACTCGAACTGCTTCTGTTTTATGCCGTGCCGCAGCGTGACACGAATGAACTTGCGCACACGATACTTGATAGATTCGGCGGAAGGCTCAGCGATGTGTTTGATGCACCGTACAGCGAACTTGTCAAGATAAAGGGACTGGGTGAACACGCCGCGACACTTCTGAAACTTTTGCCGCAGACGGCTTCATACTACCTGAGCTCCAAACGGCTCGGCAAGGACAGACGCTTCATGGAGGGCATAGAGAATATCTGCGGATACTTCAGCGAAGTATTCCTGAACACGGACAAGGAAGAAGTCCATGCAGCCGCGGTAACTGCCGACCTTAAACTTATCCGCGAAAAGAAAATAGCCGACGGAACGATCCGTTCAGTCGGCTTCTCAATGAGAGCGCTTATGAATTTTGCGTTTGAATGCAGCTGCGACAGGCTGATAATCGCCCACAACCACCCCCGAGGAAGCTCTATCGCCTCAAAGAACGATGTCAAAGCTACCCGTGAGATCGTACGGCATTTCAAGGCTTTCGATATCGAAATAGTCGATCATATCATCATCGGACGTGACGGAACTCAGTCTCTCCGTTCATCATACTACGCGGGAAGCGCATGGTCTGATGAAGACATAATCGACGAAGGCATACCGATCGACTGATCTCACCGCTCATTCCTTTTCTCTTTCGGCAGCCGCACAATTACCGCAGTCCCTCCGTTCAGTACGCTTTCCACCTCTATCTCGGCTCCGATCCGTGTTGCGGAATGCTTCACGATCGAAAGTCCGAGTCCCGTGCCGCCCACCTGCTTTGAACGGCTCTTGTCAACACGGTAGAACCGCTCAAAAATACGCTCCTTCTGATCCGGCGGGATACCGATACCGGTATCGCTGACCCTTATCTGCGCACTTTCGCCGCAGTCCTTCACCAGCACCGAAACGGAGCCGTTCTCGCGGTTGTACTTGATCGCATTGTCGCAGAGATTGTAGATAATGCCGCTTACGAGGTGAGGCACCGAGATAACGGTAACATCGTCTCCGCTTACCGAAACGCTTATCTTCATTTTCTCCGCCGGGCGTTCAAGAAGCTGCATAGCCGAGCGGGCAATATCCAGAAGATGCGTTTCCTCGAACATCAGTCCGCCCGCGCCCTCATCAAGCCGCGACAGCTTGATGATATCATCTACAAGAGTTATAAGGCGCTGGGTCTCGGAGTATATCCGCCCCGCGAATTCGCCGGTATCCTCCGGCTTCACAAGCCCGTCCCGCATTATCTCGGCATAGCCGGATATGGCGTGGAGCGGGGTTTTTATTTCGTGTGAAACATTGGCTGTGAACTCACGCCGCATCAGCTCGGATTTTTCCTTCTCGGTTATATCAAAGATCAGCAGCGCTATTCCGGCAGTCTCACCGTCCGATATCACCGGACTTGCGCTGAAACGGTAGTCAAGTCCGTCTATGCTCATAACCGTCTCGGTGAAAGAACCTCCGGAGGCTGCGCCTATAAGAGCACGGAGATCCGGCGACGGGTCAAGGGAAACAAGACTCTTCCCTACTCCGGAGCTGCCGATGCCGAGAAGCTCCGACGCGGTACGGTTGATGCTTATTATCTTCCCGTTGCTGTTGAGCAGAATAAGTCCCTCGTGCATATTCTCCGTTGCCGTGTCAAACTCATTCTGCTTCTTCCGCAGCATCTCTTCCTGCTCCTTAAGCTCGTTCTGCTGCATCTCTATGCGGTCCAGCAGCGGCATAAGCTCGCTGTAAACGGCGGAGTCCTTTTTCGGGTGATCAAGGTCTATCTCGTTGAGCGGCTTTACGATCTTCCGGGAAAGTCTGTACGCTATCTGCAGCGCAAGGTATGCTTCAAGCAGCACTACCACCGTAAGCGGCAGTATCATCTGCGGCATAAGCGAAAGCACCGTGAACTGTGAGCATGAAAGCCTTATGACTGTACCGTCCGGCAGACGCTGCGCCGAGTATATCAGCTTTTCGGTGAGTATCGAAGAAGCGCGGGAGCTTTCGCCGTAGCCGTCCTCCACAGCTTCAATGAATTCTTCTCTGTCGGAATGGTTCGCCATATCGCCGGAACCGTTGACAGTATCGTATATCACGCTCCCGTCCCTGTCTATCCACGTTATCCGGTAGCCGTAGGTGTCCAGTCCGTCGAAAAACGGCATACCCTCGTTGGCAAGCGAATGGGCGGTAAGCTTGGTCTGCGATTCAAGCCGGTCATGGTACACTTCCGAGAAGTAGTTGTACAGCACCCAGACGCTCATTACCAGCGATGCTACGAATACCGCAGCCGCGGCAAGGCAGATTGACTGGAAGATCCTTTTCGTCATACACTTTTCTCCATACGGTAGCCTACTCCGCGCACAGTCTTTATGAGATCGCCGTACTTTCCGAGCTTTGTGCGCAGAGTGCCGATATGGACATCGACGGTGCGCGTCTCTCCGGTGAAATCCGTTCCCCATACGGAATGGAGGAGCTGTTCGCGGGAATATGCCTTCCCTGCACCCTCCATGAATGTTTTCAGCAGCTCGTATTCTTTCAGCGTGAGCTGTATCTGCTCCCCGTCTGCGGAGACCGTATGCTCGTCCGGGTCAATTACAAGTCCGGACAGCTTCAGAACGTCCTGACTTCTGCCGGAGCCGCATCTGCGCAGCACAGCCTTTATGCGCGATACCATTTCCATCATTCCGAAAGGCTTTGCGAGATAATCGTCCGCGCCCGCATCAAGCCCGGTGACCTTGTCATACTCCGTGCCTTTTGCGGTAGCCATAATAACCGGGATATCGGAGTAAACGGGATCGCTGCGCAGTTTTTTGAGTATTGATATACCGTCCTCGTCGGGCAGCATTATATCGAGTATCACAAGCTCCGCGTTATCCTCTGCGAGCGCACCGAACAGTTCTCTTCCCGAGACCATTCCCTTCGCCCCGAACCCGGAAGCGTTCAGCGTATATACCATAAGATCTCTTACCGATCTGTCATCTTCAACACAGAAAATCATATCTCCACTGCCTTTCGCATATATTCTCTATTTATAATATCACAAAAAAGTAAAAAAGTCACCATTTTTTTGTAAAAACATCGTAAACGTCATAAGATATTCTTTTCTTGACAAAGACCGGTGAAAAGTATTATAATGGAAATAACGAAACTTTCAGAGAACAGCAGGAGGTCAGAATGCAGGAATTAAAGGATTTTACATTCCCGTCGTTCAACGGGAAAAACACAATACACGCACGTATGTGCCTGCCCGATACCGAGCCCCGCGGCATTGTCCAAATAGCTCACGGCATAGCCGAACATATCGAGCGTTATGACGGATTTATGGAATTTCTCGCAGGGCATGGATTTATCGCGGTAGGAAACGATCATCTCGGTCACGGCACTTCGTATGACGATCCGGAGGACCGCGGATTTTTCAGCGATAATGACGGCTGGGAATACGTTGTTGACGATATGGACGCACTGCATGAGATAATGTGCCGCGACTATCCCGGACTTCCGTATATCTTCTTCGGTCACAGCATGGGAAGCTTCCTCACCCGCACATATCTTATCCGCTATCCCGACAAGCCCGATCTTGCAATAATCTGCGGCACCGGACATCAGCAGAAAGCTGTTGCAATGTCCGGCTACGGCATAGCGCAGACAGCAGTTAAGATCTACGGTCCGCGCAAGAACGGCGAGATGCTGAACAATATCGCATTCGGCTCATACAACAAGAAATATGACGATGTGCGCACTCCCTTTGACTGGATAAGCCGTGATCCCGCGGTAGTTGACGCTTATATAGAGGATCCGAAGTGCGGCTTTATCCCGACAGTAAGCCTTTTCAGAGATATGATGGGCGGTATTTTATTCATTACCGATCCCGCAAATATAAACAAGATGAACAAGGAACTGCCGGTAATGTTCATTTCCGGCTGGGCTGACCCTGTCGGAGAGTACGGAAAGGGCGTAAAGCGTGCATTTGAGGCATTTCGCAGTGCGGGAATGAAGCATATCCACATCAAGCTCTATCCCGGTGCCCGCCATGAACTTCTCAACGAGATCAACAAGGAAGAGGTAATGAACGATATCATCTACTGGCTCGAAAATCATCTGCTTCAGCGCTGACGGCGTCTGCGCTTTCGCGCTGTGCCCTGCGCTGTCGCGCTTGTCCTACGCGGACGGCGCCAGCCTGCGCGGCTGGATCGCGCAAGGGCAAAGCCCTTGACCCGAATGACCGTAAAACGGTAATAAGATAGTCTCATCACATATAAAACAAACCGCTGAATGTGTTTGAACCGAACCAGTAAAAACGAACAGTGACAAAAAAGACCTCCTATGGTATAATAGAAACCATAGGAGGTGTTTTCATGACAAGAAGTTACAGACACATACAAGAGTATGAACAAGAAA
>JAFVBZ010000269.1 GCA_017479645.1 Ruminiclostridium sp.
AGGGGAGACACCCCGGACCCCGCCAGCCCCCTTTAAAAAAGGGGGCTGGACACCCTAAACTGATGCAGTATTTCAGAGCGTTCTGCTATGGGCGAGTGTAGACTGAAATGCAGTGGGGTTGGCAATATTTCAGTCAGACTAACTGCCCGAGGTGCTGCACCCGCCAATAGAAGAATGTCGCTACGCATTTCGCAGCGGCGCGTCCGCCGCCAGTGGGGTTGGCAATATTTCAGTCAGACTAACTATCCGAGGTACTGTACCCGCCAATAGAAGAATGTCGCTGCGAATTCGGGGCGGGCGTCCCTGCCGATATTTCATTTGAGATAGAAGATTTGAACGTATATTGATGAGGAAGAGAAAATGACGGAACTTTCCTTGCGTACGAGGGAAAGCTTTGATGCCGTTATGAGGAAATACGCGGATATGGTTTACCGGCTCGCATACGCCCGGACCGGCAATACCTTCGATGCGGACGATATCCTGCAGGAAGTCTTCCTGCGGTACATAAGGGCAGATAAGACTTATAACGATGAAGAACACCGGAAAGCGTGGCTGATACGCATTACCGTGAACTGCACGCGCTCATTCGCTGCTTCCGCGTGGAACAGACACAGAGACTATGAGGAGCCGGACGAGAATGAGGGCAGGGAAGACCCCGCCCTTAAAGCCGCCGAAACAAAATCAGATGTTATGAATGCGCTCCTTGAGCTGCCGGAAAAGTACCGGACAGCGATCTACCTGTTCTACTACGAGGATATGAGCGTCGCGCAGATAGCCGGATCCCTCGGCACTACCGAAACCAATGTGAAAACAAGACTTTCCCGCGGACGGGATATGCTGAAAGAAAAGCTGAAAGGAGCTGAGTTTGATGATGTTTAAAGAAGAACTTCATACGTCTTTCGACAGAATAAGCCCGGCTCCCGAACTTCTCGACAGGATCTCCGCAATGATGTCCGAGGAAGCCGCAAAGCCGAAAAAGCCGATATATTTGAACGCGGTGAAATACGGCGGTATCGCTGCCGCTGTTGTACTTGCCGCCGGCGCAACTGTCGCTGTGGTTCAGAATGCCGGCTCCGGAAGTATCACCACAGAATCCGCTGCCGCAAATACAACAGCCGCCGTCGCAGCCGCAGAGACAGTTTACGAAAATGGCGGCATGGCAAGAATGATGCCCGAATCCTTTGCCGCCGATGCAGGCGCAGGCGATGAAACGGAAGCCGCTGTCGGAACGGAAACTGAGATACAGGAAGTTACGGAAGAAACTAATGGAGCTGCGGCGAAAAACGAGGATACGATCGCCGGGGAATACGTTCCCGTCACAACAACGACAGCAGCAGAACCTGCCAACTATGTGGCAGCCGCGGAAGAAGCAGTTCAGGACAATTCTGCTGATATGTTCTCGATGAAGTCGGTGCCGGAAAACGAAGTGAACGCCGAAGCGGCAGAAGAAGAGCCTTCCGTGATGATGGCAGCCGCGCCCGAAGAACCGGAAATGCCCGGTGAAATGCAGGAGGAAGAAGCTGACGAACTTTACAGCGACGACGCTTATTTTGCAGACGAAGATGCAGATTATGACACCGCTTACCCGGAAGCAATGGAAGAGGAAGAGGAAGCGGAAGCCGATAGTGCGAAATACTTAATTGAAGCCGAAGCGTGCTATGAAAAATTGACCTTCAACGAGATCATAACAAGCTCCTATTCCGTTGTATGGGCGAAATGCACGGGAACAGTCCGCGAGAACAACGGCGATACCGGATACCGTTTCACTCTCCTCGAAAATATAGCCGGCGGCGAGACAGAGAAGAATTTCCTTGTATTCCCCTACGACAGCTCTGTTGTCATCGCAAACGGCGGCGAGTATATTATTCCGCTGTACAAAACGACTTCCGTGTTCTGGGATAACCCGACGCACTATCTTCTGACCTCCGGCACGATAATGACAACAGACCGTTCCGGGAATATCACAGACTTCCGGACACAGTCTGACAAGCCGGCAGAAACTGTCGGAAGCGTAAAGGATATGCAGGACTACATCAAGAAATACGGTCTTGTGTGCAGTGAAAGCGAAGAAGATATCGGACCGGCTTTCACGGAATCGGACAGCATTGAAGATGTTGTAAGTATATCCGATCATGTCATGGACGTTGAAATAACGGAGATACTTATCGACTATGTTGAGGACAGAACGACGTATAACTGCCGTGTCAACTGCGTATATAAAGGTGCCGACGATGTAGCCGACGAAATAACTATAACGATGCCAAAAGGCATTGCGGAAGTCGGACAGCAATACACTGTTGCGGTCAGCCGTCTTTCGGAAACCGGCACTTCCTATGTGGTAACATCACTCGATAAGAGCGTATTTCCGACAGGCAGCGCCGAAGCAAAGAAGATCTCGGCACTTGCAGAATAACAAACAGCTCCTCCGGAACGAATCTCCGGGGGAGCTGAATTTATATTCTGTTTACAGTCTTTCGGTTTCCGTGTAACGGACATTTAGCCGCGGGGTGTCTCCCCTTCAGAGGGGAGGTGGCGACAAAGGAGCCAGAGGGGCTGACCGAAAGACCCGTTCCCCGCCGCGGTCCAGCCGCGCAGGCTGGCGCCGTCTGCGTAAGACACAGCGCGTAAGCGCAGCAGATATAGCAGAGAACGGCTTACAGAATGCTGCCGATGTCGCCGAGGGAGCTCATGGGATCGCTGCTGTTACTCATACCGGCAGGAGCATACTTGCTGCTGATCTTGCCGTACAGCGTCATCTCGCCGCCCGATTTTCCGCCGATAAACTCTGCTGTCATTGCAGTTTCATCTACCCACTCGTACATCTCGATGCCGGAGGAGTTCAGCTTTACCGTCTCATCTCCGTAAGCCGATCTGAGGCTGGACAGTGCCTTCTTGAACGTGATCGCTTCCGTCGGAATGAATGCCGCGCCGTAGAAGAACTTCTGGCTGCTGTTGAAATAGAGTATTACCATGCAGTCGGTGCCGTTCACCTTTTTATATCCGCCGTATGCGTAAACGCCTGCCTGCATCTCACCCAGATCAACTCCGCCTGTAAGTCCCATAGCCTTGGCTGCCGAGGACTTGCTTGTTCCGAATGCCGGGAAAGACATAAGCGAAGCGCCGGAGGACTTTGACGAAGATACAGTCGCCTTTGCCTCGGCGGACTGCGCCTGTGCGGTGTACTTGCTGCCGGATTCTGTGAGAGCGGCAACCTTGAACCGGTATGTACCTGCGGAGAGACCGCTTACCGTGCAGCTTGTGCCGGATATATTCTTGCATGTCTCATACTTCTTTGAGGAGCTGTTGTACTTATATACGCGGTATGCGTCAGCGCCGGTGACCTTGTTCCATGTGAGCTTCACGGAAGAAGCACCTGCTGATGCCTTTACATTCTTCGGAGCGGCAAGCTTGGTCTTTACCGACTGCGCGGCGGACTGGGTCTGTACAGTGTAGCTGCTGCCGGACTTTACGAGGGCAGCTACCTTGAACTTGTAGGTCTTGCCTGCCGAGAGACCGCTTACCGTGCAGCTTGCGGCGGACACGTTCTTGTATGTCTCATACTTCTTGGTCGTGGCGTTGTACTTATATACGCGGTATGCGTCAGCGCCGGAGACCTTGCTCCACGAAAGCTTTACCGCGGTATCGGTGACTGTCGCCTTGATGCCGGCAGGTGCGGAAAGCTTTGAAGCCGCGCTTATCTCGGTAACGAGCGGAGCGGCTGCACCGGGTATTCCGGAGAAAGCCATAACACCCGCGAGGACTGCGGCTGCAATATTTGTTTTCTTCATTTTCATTCCCTCCAAACAGACAAGTTGTAAGCTTCAAAGTAAATAAAATTTACTGCATTACAATAATAACATCTTGAACGGAGTTTGTCAATAGTTTTCGGCAAATTTTCCGTCAAAAAATGTACATTCCGCACTAAAATCGTTTACACTGCTGTTTACTGTTGAGTAAATAATATTTACTTGGGTTATCTCCGCTTTTCGCCCTTGATGAACACGCCGATGAAGCTTGTTCCGGCATTCGCCGCGACAACACTTCCAACGCTCTCGATCATTCCGAGCTGTGCGCCGGTCTTTGCCTTGTACTTCTCGATGAACTCGTCCTCAAGCTCGGTAGCGAGGGAACGTCCCATTACGAACGGGGTCTTGGGGATAGCGCGGGCAGCGAGGTACTCCACAAGCTCGGCAACTGCCTTCTTCTCGCCTCTGGGCTTTGCGACTACCTTGGTATCGCCGTCGATCATCTGCACGATAGGCTTGATGTTCATAAGCTCGCCCACAACAGCGGAAGCCGCCTTGATACGTCCGGACTTCTTCGCATGGCGCAGGTTGAAGAGCATAAGGTAAAGCTCACAGCAGCTGAACCAGTCGTCGAGGTAAGCCACCACGCGGTCAACGCTCTGACCGGCTTCAAGCTTCTTTGCGGCTTCAACGATGGGGTAGCCGTAGCCGGTGCTGTATGTATGGCTGTCGATGACATGGAATCTTGTATCGCCGGCTCTTCCGTCATTTTTCAAATTCTCCGCGGCACTTACGGCATTGGCGTAAGTACGGCTTCCGTCGCCGTTGATAAGAACGACGATAACGTCCTTTACGCCGTCCTTTACGCATTCCTCAAACTTCTCCTCGAAGCGGAACTCCGTGATCTGGGAGGTCTTGGGGATATCGTCGCAGGAAGCGATCTTTTCGAGGAACTCGCGTCCGGTGATGTCGATGCGCTCGCGGATGTTCTCCCCGCCGAGGATTATGTCGAAGGACATGATGTCGATGCCGTATCTTTCCTCGTCCTCAACGGAAATATCGCACCCGCTGTCGGTAATGATCCTGTACTGTTTCATAGCTTTCTCCGTTCTGTCAGTTCACGCTGTCCGCGTCTGACCAGTTGTATTTTGTAAGGCTTCCGCGGTTTTTCAGCTCGGGAAACCCCCATTGCCGAAGAACCTCATATACTCCTATCGCCACGCTGTTTGAGAGGTTTAAGCTCCGCGCGGCGGGATTGTCGATCATGGGTATGCGCACACATCTGCTGCGGTTGCGGAAGAGCAGGTCTTCCGGAAGCCCCGCGTCCTCGCGCCCGAAGACTATGTACGCATTGTCCTTGTACTGCACATCGCAGTAGTTATTCTCGGCTTTTGTCGAGAAGTAGCGGAAATTCCCGTCCGCATTCTTCCCGAAGAAGTCGTCGAGACCGTCGTAGTAAGTGATGTCGAGGAGATGCCAGTAGTCCAGCCCGGCACGCTTGAGCTGCCTGTCATCTATCTCAAAACCCATAGGCTTCACGATGTGCAGTCTCGCCCCGGTAAGCGCACAGGTGCGTGCAATATTCCCGGTGTTCTGCGGTATCCTCGGCTCCACCAGCACTATGTTAAGCTCCAAAACCACCACTCCTGTCTGAGTCTCCGCGCTTTGTCCTGCGCGGACGGCGGGGAACGTCCCGCTTAACACAGCAAAAAGCACGGATTCTATTATATCACCAAACTGTCTGATAGTCAAGTACCGTGTGTGATGCCGAAACGCTCCATTGTTACAGAGGAAGAAACGCTGAATGTGCAGTCCTTCAGCACATCGCGGTATCTTCCGGAAATGCTGTCCCAGAGCGCGGGAGAATAAGCCCGGATCACATATCCGAGCCCGAATGGGTCCGCGCCGTACCCGTGCAGCGCCTTTTCAAGCGCCGCGCTCACACGGCGGACCGTCTCCTGTTCACAAAGCCGTTCCACCGTTTCACGGCGGGCGTAGGGGTCATCAAGATTGGTGCTGACATACTTGGAGTCCGCGCCGATCTTTACATCGAGATGAAGCTTTCCATCCGAAAGCGACGGAACTATGTCCCGCTTTATGCGGTACAGCATCACCGTCGTTTCGCTGTCCCCGACCACAAGCGGCATCTCGCAGCATCTTCCGGAATCCGCACCCGGAGAAAGCATCGCAAGCCCGCACATCCCGGCGCTCCCGAATGCATCGGCATAAGCGTCGGCGGTGCAAAGCGCCCCGCCCGAAAGTATCAGGCTCTTGTCGTCCTCCGTCATCTCCCCGTCGCCGGAATAAGCCGTGAACTGCGGCAGAACAACGCTTGCCGTGGGGCAGGACAGCATCTCCGCCGCCTCCCACATCTTCACCGGACGGGTAAGCCCGAGCTTTTCCGCGCTGCGCAGGATATCCTCTATCTTTTCAACGGACGCGTTGCCCTCTTTGAACTTTACCGCGAGTATATCCGATGCCTTCCCGTCAGTCGCCGTGATATATGAGCAGAAATTCCCGCTGTAATGCGACGCGGTGAAACCGAGGGAATCCCGGAGGGAGAACACGGCGTCTCTGCCGAATACGATAACGCCCACCGCGCCGAGCATTATCTCCTTGCCTGTCTTGTACGAGAGTCCCTCAAGCGCGCTCTCGATCGTTTTTCCGCCGCACTCCGCCGTGACCGCGTTGGGCGCCGAGCTGTCAACCGCAGTCACGCCGCCGGAAGCGTCCGTGTTGAAGTACTGCACCGTCACCGTGTACTCGCCGTTTTCGTAGTCGATACCGATAGCCTCGGCTATCGCCAGCTTGTCAAGCTCAGTATGCGGAACACAGCCGCAGAACAGCAATGCCGACATTATAAGAGGTATGAGACGTTTCATCTTTCAGCCGCCTTTCCTTTGTTTTTAAGTGCAAGTCCCGTTCCCGATGCTGCGGCGAGCATTACCGCGGCTGCGGTAAGCGGTATCCCGGAAGAGCACACGTTATTCAGCGAATCGTACATTTCCGGATACGCCGTAAACAGGTCGGAGATCAGAAGCGCCGCAGCCCCGAAGACATAACCGCAGACCGGCGCGGCTTTCTTAGCGGAAAAGCACACGCTCACCGTCTCCCGGAATGCAAAAGTGAACAGCGCAAGCCGCACTATCGCCGCGCTCACCCATATCATCACATCAATGCCGTTTATCCGGTGCAGCAGCGTGATGTCCGACACCGACGACAGCGCATAGAACGGGTAGTCGAGCAAGGAAACGAGATGCCCGAAGACCGTATTGTACAGGAACGTCATCAGCAGTATCCCGCCGCAGGACATCAGCAGACAGATCCCCGCGCATTTTGCCGGCTTGCAGCCCTGCCCTCTGCACAAAAGAGCGGGAAGAAGCAGCTCGGAGCTTCGCGAGAACTCGTCAAGCACTTCGGAGAGCAGGCTCCGCGGATCGTCGATGAGCGACGGGTACAGCCTGTCCATTTTTATATCCGGCAACAGGGAGAGCACAATAAGCGCAAGAAGCAGCAGAAATCCCGCAAAAGCAAGAAATCCGGCACGCACCGTGGGCTTGAGTCCGCGGCTAACCGCGAAAAGCAGCGCCGCACCCGTGAAGATATAAAAGTAAGCCGAGGGAGCGGAGTCGAATGCCGTTCCCGATGCGTAGCAGTGCGCTCGGAATCCCGTTTCAGCCGCACAGAAAAGGAGATATACCGAGAGTATTGTCCCGGTAAAGCCGGAAACCGCTCTCCCGCAGCCGCACACAAGATCGGGAGCAGAGACTTCTCCCGCGCGCTGCATAACAAGGTACAGCGGGAGCCACACCGCTGCCGCAAGAATAAAGGACAGCACAACCGCCGTAAACCGCTGCATGCCGTAGCCAATGTACTCCCCGGGCAGCAGCGCCGCCTCGGAGAATATCCGTGAAAGTGCGAGAACGGCGGCAAGACCGCCTGTTCCGATACCCGATGTTTTTACGCTCATTTTCCCTCTCCGCCGTCAAAAATATCCGGATCTGTCCGGGCAAGCTTTCTCCAGCCGGCTCTTGCGAATGTGTCCCGCATCGCCTTTGCTGAAAAGGGCGACAGCGGCGACATGAACGGCATTCCGTAAGATTCGGCGGAGCAGGCGCTCACGCAGAAAACGAATGCGGTCACCGTCAGTCCGAACAGACCGAAAAGCCCTCCCGCGAGTATAAATACGAACCTCATCAGCGAGATCTGGTTGTTAAGATCGGAGACGATATACCCGGAAATGGACGCAATCGCGATCGTAAGCAGCATCGGTGCGCCCACGAGTCCCGCAGAAACTACGATATCCCCGATCACGATACCGCCGACGATGCTTACCGCGTGCCCGACATTGGACGGGAGCCGAAGCCCGGCTTCCCGCATTATCTCATAGAACACATCGAGTATGACGCACTCGGTGAGAACGCTGTATGGGGTGAGGCTTTCGGCGGCGGCAAGGTTGCGCAGGAGCGAATCAGGGATAAGCTCCGGGTGAAAGTTGGCAAGAGCCGCGTAAAACCCGGGGAGAAGTATGCTCACGAGGAACGCGGTATAGCGCACAAGCCGTATAAACAGCGCGAACACCGGCTTTTCGACGTAATCGTCGAGCATTATGAAGTTCTCGCTGAAAAGCTTGGGGACGTAAAGTGCGAACGGCGAGCCGTCGATTATGATGCCTATCCTGCCCTCGTAAAGCTTGGAAACAAACACGTCCGGACGCTCGGTAGCGCCGACTTCGCTGAAAAGCGGGTGCTTGTCCTCAAGGAACGGCTGCACGAATCCGCTTTCGAGCACAAGTGACAGCGGCATCTTCTCCAGCCGTTCGATCACTTCGTTTTCGAGCTTTCTGTCCGAAACGCTGTCCATTCTGCATACGCAGATCTCCGTCCGCGAAGTCTTGCCGACGGTCATCGTCCGGAACACAAGCTCCGGCGATTTCACCCGCCTTCTTACAAGGCTCATATTGGTATGGAGGGCTTCGACGAAGCCTTCTCTTGCGCCGCGTATGTTTCTGTGATTTTCCGGCTGAGTGACAGAGCGCGTCTCAAAGCCCTGCACGCCTATCGCCCAGCCTTTCGCAACCCCGTCTATCAGTATCACGCAGAATCCCGCGGTAACAGCCGCAACTATCTCTTCCGCGCTCTCCACCGGCTTCTCGTCACAGGCGATAAGAAGCTCTCCGCCGATCATTGCCGCTATCCTGTCCGGGTCATTTACAGACGGGTCAATGCCGGACAGCGGGCGGTAAACGAGGTTTGCGAGCCGGTTCGTATCGGTCTGCCCGTCGCAGGATATCACGCATACGCCGACTCCCCCCGCTTTCGCGTATTTCATGGTGAGATCGCTGGTGTTCTTCATAAGCGCCCGCACGTTCACCGTGTTCTTCTCAAGTTCTCTTTCAAGCATCCTGTTCTCCTCTCATCTGCGCTCGCGCGGCGGGGGACGCCCCGCGGCGAAATGACCGTAACACGGAAATTTGTAAGTCGCTTCACAGAACTATGCCGGCTTCAAATTTCCTTACCGCTGTATTTTGTGAAATAATGAATAAAATATTACAAAAAAGCGGAAAATAAAAGTGAGGTGAAGGGAATATGCTGATAATAATGATAAGGACTGTGATACTCTACACGGTGATAATCGCGGCGATAAGGCTCATGGGGAAAAAACAGCTCGGTGAGCTTCAGCCCAGCGAGCTTGTTACAACTATACTTATATCGAATATCGCTACGCTTTCGATAGAGGATCCCACCATACCCATGCTGATAGGTATTGTTCCGGTGCTTATGATCGTGTGCATAGATGTACTGATGTCGGTGCTGATGCTCAAAAGTCCGAAGTTCCGCCGCGCTGTCACCGGCTCCCCGAAAATAATAATCTCCGAGGGCGTTATCGACAGGAAAGAGCTTGAAAAGCTGCGCTACACAATAGACGATGTGCTGGAGGCGATGCGCGGCGAGAGCATTTTCGACATTTCCGAGGTGCGCTGCGCTATCGTCGAGACTACCGGCAAGATCAACTTCTTCAAAAAGACGGACGGGAACACCGATCCGCCCTGCGTCGTGGTAAAGGACGGCATAACCGAGCCGGACGGAATGGAAGCCTGCGGGCTGGACGAGAAGCGGCTGAAAGAACTGCTCACAAGCCACGGCACGGAAAAGGACAGTGTATTTCTGATGACCCTCGGAAGAGACGGGAAATGCACTGTGATACGGCGTGAAACGGGGAAGGGGGAGAAAGCTTGAAGCGTCTGGTGATATGCGGGCTGCTGATCGCGGCGATGATAACCGGCGGCATTCTCGTCTCGGCATATACCGAGAGCGTAACGGCACGGACTTCGGAAAAGCTTGTCCGGCTGAACGGAATGACCGGAACTGCGGACAAGGCGGAGCTTGTCGCGGAAGCCGAAGCCGTCTCTGCGGAATGGGAAACATTCTGCGCAAACAACATCTTCCTAACGAACAACGAATGTGCCTTTGAGATATCCGAGTCCCTTGTCCATATAATCGCGGAACTGCGCACCGGCGACGACGATATCACGGAAGAATGCGAGGAAACGGTGATGCTGCTCGACATTTACGAAAAGAGCCGGGAACTGTCGCTCGCCAATATATTCTGAACAGCGTGAAATCTGCCGAAATTCTTAACGGACCCTGTTTACTGCATAGACCGAGCCGGCGCATGAAGCAACCGCCGCAGTGATCAGCCGGGCAGCCGCGGAAGAGCCGGTAAAGTTCCCGGAAAGCGCCGAAACGAGAAGCGCGGCAGAGGAGATGATCGCGGCGCATATCAGCCCGGCACGAAGCCCCTTGCGCCGCTTTATCGCGCCGCATACATACCCTGCGCATACACAGCCCGCCGCAAGGGATATCAGAGACATTGCTCCTGCCGTCTCCGGCGGCAGGGAAAGAACATACATGACCCCGGAAAAAAGCGCAAGAAACGCTCCCGAGACCAATATTCCGCACACCGCCGCAAATAAATACGCGCCGGTCCTTTTTATTGCATCATTCAACTGTCTGTTAGCGGACAAAGCTATCACCCCATACAATATATGTACGGTTTGGCAGAGATATGTACTATATATCTGTCAAAATACTGTTTTTTATTGTAATTTTACAAGTATTTTATATGCACAATGCTTGACAATTCGTTATATAGGTTGTATAATACTATTATGTATAGGCAGTTCCGCAAAAAGGCGGCTGACGCTTTTCTGCACCTTTGCCTATGACTTTCGGAGGAATATATGAAATTCTATAAATGGAACAAGCACTATCTCGGCTGGGGCATCACCGCTTTTATAGTGATAATCGCTTCGATGCTCGTGCTGATGACGCTTGTAAATATAGAAAATATCGCGAACGGTCTGGGAAAGTTCGCTGCCGTTATCAGTCCGATAATTTACGGTTTCGTTATTGCTTACCTGCTCGCTCCGATCGTAGAAACATTCGAGAAACGTGTCTTCGGGAAAATGTTCCACAAGTACGGCGCGCATTACGAAGAAGCCCATTCGGACAACGAGGGAAAATACGCACACCTTAAAGTCTATGTCAAGAACAAGCCCGCAAGAATATGCAGCATACTCCTCACATTCGTTCTTATAGTCGGCATACTCGTGGGCATCGGCGTTGCGATCGTACCTCAGCTGACAAATACGATATCAATGCTGGTCGATAATATCCCGGCTTACCTCAAGAACCTGAACAGCTGGATAGCGGACGCATTCACCAACTATCCGGATATCAAGGACGAACTCACCGACGTCATCAACAATGCCGGAACAACGCTCCGCAACTTCCTCACAACACAGATACTCCCGCAGATGGGCGACTACCTGAGCTTTGTGACAAACAGCATTGCCGGTATCGTCGGGCTCATAATGAACATAATCTTCGGAATGGTAGTTGCTATCTACTGCCTTTACAGCAAGGAGCTCTTCGCCGCCCAGGCAAAAAAAGTCATCTACGCCACCACAGACATCGGCAGAGCGAACAAGTTAATCTCATCTGTCCGCAAGATCCACAAGTCTTTCGGAAACTTCATTACGGGTACCATTATAGATTCCTTCGTAGTCGGCTGCTTTACATTCATAGTAACCACTCTTGCCGGCGTGCCGTTCTCCCTGCTGGTATCGGTAATAATGGGTATCACAAACATAATCCCCTATTTCGGTCCGTTTATCGGTATCGTTCCGTGTCTTTTCCTCATATTTATGGAAGACCCGGTAATGTGCATTGTCTTCACGATCATCGTGCTTATAATACAGAACCTCAACGGTAATGTCATAAGCCCGCGCATACTCGGAGAAAGCACCGGTCTTACAAGCTTCTGGGTAATCTTTGCGATCCTTGTGGGTCAGGGCATCTTCGGATTCTGGGGACTTATAATCGGTATTCCGCTGTTTGCGGTAATTTACAGCGCGGTGCGCACGTTTATAAGCGAAAAACTGGAGAAGAAGGGGCTTCCTGCCGGATCGGACGAATATACCGATATCGAATCCTTCTCCGGAGAAGATGCCCAGCCCGTATCGCTCTTTGAGACGAATGAGGCGGAGCGCAAGCTGAAGGCAGAGAAGGAAGCTGCCGCGAAAGCCCGGAAAAAGAAAGAACTCGAAGAAAAGAAAGAAAAGCTCAAAAACAGCATAGATAAAATCAAAAACAACGGAAAATAAGCCGGCGAACGGCTGTCCGAAGGAGGCTGAGCCAATGAATATGGAAAAACTGAAAGCAGACTACGGCAATGTGCTGTGGTCGGGTAAAAAGTGCATTCTCGGAATGCCCATATCCTTCACAAGATATGTGCTTACCGACACTACGCTCTATACCCGCATCGGTCTGCTCAACATAAAGGAAGACGAGATAGAGCTTTACAGGATCTTCGACAAGAAGATATCTTTCACTCTCGGACAGCGTATTTTCGGCTGCGGTACGATAGATATCGCATCGAAGGATATCGACACCCCGGAGAAGAAGCTGATCTCGATAAAGAAGCCGAGAGACGTCAAGAGACTGCTTGATGCCGCCGTTAAGGAGCAGCGCGACAAGTACTATGTCCGCGGCAGAGATATGATAGGCGGTCATGTCGATTCGGGCAATGATATCATGCAGGACGATTTTACCGAAATATAATGGGGCGCAGCTCCGGGGATTGTACATATTTCACAAATTTTCAAGAAATCCGAAAAAAGTTAAAAAAAGTATGTCACCTTTTGGGGCTGAAAAGCGTTTTATTATATAGAGCGGACAACTCCGCACAAGAGATATTTTGGACCTTATGGATCCGGAAAAGAAAGGAAATGAAAACATGAACAAGCTTCTGAGAAACGCAGCAGCATTCATGACCGCGGGACTTATGGCGACCGCAAGCTTCGGCGTTGAGTCTTATGCTGAGAGCGCAAAGCTGTACAGTTCTACCGCTGAGCTGAATTACGCTGCGACCGTGGCAAAGCCGACTTACACCGTAAAGGGTACTGCTGGAGTCAGAAAGATCAGACTCTCGACCACCACGTCGGGCGCTACGATCTACTACACAACAAACGGTGCAACACCGACCACAAGCAGCAAGAAATACACCGGAGGTCTTCTCCAGATCACAAAGAATACCAAGATAAGAGCTATCGCCGTAAAAGGCTCCTCAAAGAGCTCCGTAATGACAAAGACATTCCGGGTAGCAACAAAATACGGAGATGTCACCGGCGACGGTACTATCAACAGCAACGACTATACAAGACTCAAGAACTTCCTTGCCGGCAAGACTACATATATCTGCAAGGATAATGCTGACTGCGACGGAAGCGGCGGGCTCTCGTCCAAGGATCTCACTGTTCTGAACCAGTACCTCAACGGAAAGATATCGAGACTCCCGAGTTCCGCTGTTGCAACGGTGGCAAAGCCTACAGCTACCAAGGCAAAGGTTTACGGCGGTATGAGGATCACGCTCAAGACCACAGTAAGCGGCGCTACCATCTACTACACAACAAACGGCGCTACTCCCACCACAAGCAGCACAAGATATTCTTCCCCCTTCACCCTTACGTCTTCCAAGACTATCAAGGCAATAGTTTATAAGAACGGCGATACAAGCAATCCGCTCACATTCACCGCCGACGTGGGAACAACAGCTTCCGTTCAGTCGGACAAGAATACTTCTACAAACTACAATGAAGCTATAGATGTAAAACTTTCCAGCTCGACTTCCGGTTCCCTTATATACTACACACTTGACGGCTCTGACCCGAGAACAAGCTCAACTGTAAAGAGCTACAGCGGCGCTATCAAACTTACCGAAGATACGACTATCAGAGCTTATGCAAGAAGCAAAGGCAATGTTGACAGCGATGTAACCACCTTCAACTACAAGGTAAAGGGCGGCACTACAATAAGCGGCGTTGTATGGGACGATACATACACCACATCTTACAGCTCCGGCTACGGATACAGTTCCACCTCTTCGAGCGCGATCACCGCTAACGGCATCAAGGCTTCCAACGAGCCCGGAATAAGCGGAATACCGGTTTATATCATAAACTCTTCCACAAATGTTCAGGACGCTCCCACACGCTATATCCAGAGAATAACCACCGACAGCAACGGTGCTTACTCGTTCACAGGTCTTGATTCGAGCGTAAACTACAGAGTTGTATTCGAGTACAACTATCAGAAATACCGCGCTTACGGAAATGTGGTATCCGGCGGAAACCAGGCTACGGTTTACACAAGCCTTCCGAACCTGCGCATAGAGAACAACGGAGCATACTCCGTGACCGGATATAACAGTTCTTCTTACTACAGCAGCGTCAACTCCTACAGCTCCGCTGTCAACAACAGTGCTTTCGTCACCTACGCGGCTACAGGAACATACAGAGGTACCGTTAACAACGCCGATCTCGCGCTTATCACAAAGAACTACGGAAACCTTGACCTCAAGATGAGTGTTTCCGGCGCAACAAACAACAAGATAGCGGCAGGCAAGACTCTCCAGTACTCACTTACCCTCACAAACAACTCTCCCGTTACTTCCACCATTCTTTCCGATGCTTCTATCGGCGTTTACCTCACAAACGTATTCCCGGATATCAACCTTTACCAGAAGACCACAACCCTTAATACAAACAGCACATACGTCAACGGCGGCTACCGTTACCTCACATTCACCAACTTTGTTGACACCAACGGTCTTGCTCCCGGAAGATCGATCAATATCGTATTCGACGCTACTGTCGATGCAAATACCGCGGCAAATACAAAGATCGAGGCTTATGCGGAAGTAACTTCCTACCGCTTCGCAACATCGTGCTACGATTATTACTCCGCACCCGGCAACTTAACTGTAGGAAGGGTTTCGCAGAACGATGAGGCATCGGCTACAGCGATAACTGTTACAGGCTCCGACGAAGTTGACAAGTCCATGGACATTATAAAGAATAATGCCTATGTAATGGTCGGCGACATCAATACACAGTGCCTCCTCGTTGTTGCAAAGAACTGCAGCTCGCTGAACGAGGTAAGCTTCCTTGAAATGACAAATCAGGGCATCGTAACCTACGCTACTGATCCTCAGAAGATCGGAGACGATCTGTACATCTGGTTCAATGTAGTAGGTGTCAACTCGGGAACAACAAAGATCCCGATAATCTACAACGACAAAACCGTTTACCTCACAGTAACGGCAGTTGAAAACCAAACGTAAACAGCATCGCTCCCGCAGGACAGATCCTGCGGGAGTTTTTTGTTTGCACTATGCACAAAAACATTGCAAAAAATTTGTGCAAATTACCGCCCTTGTGCAAAGATAGTTTTGCTGATATAATGTTATTATACGGTGACCGGAATATATGTGACATCTGCCCGGAAAACGTTTACGGGACACCGCCTACACTTCATAAGGAGGATAAAAGCTAATGAACTACGGCTTTTTCGACGAAAAAAACAAGGAATATGTCATCACAAGACCCGATACCCCGTCCGCATGGGCAAACTATTTAGGCTCCCCCGAATACGGCGCGATCATCTCCAATAACGCAGGCGGCTACAGCTTCGTTAAATCCGGCGCAAACGGACGTATTATCCGCTACCGCTTCAACTCCGTCGCTACCGATCAGCCCGGACGCTATATCTATCTCCGCGACGCGGAGACCGGTGATTACTGGTCAGCTTCGTGGTCCCCTGTATGCAAGCCCCTCGACAGCTACAAGAGCGAATGCAGACACGGCACCGCATACACGATCATAACTTCCGAGTACTCGGATATCAAGTCCGAGACCCTTTACTACGTTCCCAAGGACGCTACCTATGAGGTATGGCGCTCGAAGATCACAAATACCGGAGACAAGCCCAGAAAGCTTGCCGTTACCGGCTACTGCGAATTCGTAAACGACAACAACTATGAGCAGGATCAGGTAAACCTCCAGTACACCCTGTTCATCACACATACTTACTTCAAGGGCAACTACGTTCTCCAGAAGCAGAACGAAGTCTTCAACAACCCCAACAACAACCGCTTCTTAGGTCTCGCCATGCAGAAGATCGACAAGTACTGCGGCGACAGAGACAAGTTCGTCGGCAGCTACCACAGCTACGCTAACCCCGTAGGCGCTTCCGCAGACCTCAACAATGACCTCAACTTCAACACCAACTCCTGCGGCGCTCTCCAGTCCGATATCACTCTCGCTCCCGGTGAGACGAAGGAGTTCGTATATCTCCTCGGTCAGAAGCCCGAAGCAGAAGCAGAAAAGATCATCGCAAGATATGAGAAGCCCGGCGTATGCGACGAGGAGCTTGAGATACTCAAGAAGTACTGGCACAGCAAGCTCGACAATCTCCAGGTACACACCCCCGACGAGAACTTCAACAATATCGTAAATGTATGGAACGCTTACAACTGCTTCATCACATTCACATGGTCAAGAGCGGCTTCCTTCCAGTACTGCGGTCTGCGCAACGGCTTCGGCTACCGCGACACCGTACAGGATATCCAGGGTATAATCCACCTCGCACCCGAAATGGCGAAGAAGCAGATAGTGTTCATGCTCTCCGCGCAGGTAACCAACGGCGCAGGACTCCCGCTCGTAAAGTACACTCATAAGGCAGGCGAGGAGAATACTCCCGACGATCCCGATTATGTAAAGGAGACAGGTCACCCGAGCTATCGTGCGGACGATGCTCTCTGGCTGTTCCCGACGATATACAAGTACATTTCCGAGAGCGGCGACAGTGCTTTCCTCGATGAGGTGATCTTCTACGCAAACAACGGCGAGAAGGATACGGTTTACGGACATCTCAAGAGAGCTATCAAGTTCTCGATGGACAACCTCGGCGCGCACGGAATGCCCGCAGGTCTGCACGCTGACTGGAACGACTGTCTGCGTCTCGGCAAGCTCGGCGAATCCACCTTCGTTGCGTTCCAGCTCGTTTACGCTATCAAGATCCTCCGCGGCTATGCAGAGGAGAAGGGCGATACAGAGTACATCAAGTACCTCGACGAAGTTATGGCAAAGCTTGACAAGATCCTTGCGGGCTGCTGGAACGAGGACAGATGGATCCGCGGCTACAAGGAGGACGGAACCGTTATCGGTCAGCGCACCGATCCCGAAGCCAATATGTGGCTCAACCCCCAGTCGTGGTCAGTTATCTCCGGCTACGCTTCTCCCGAGCAGGCTGAAAAGGCTATGGACAGCGTAGAGCGCGAGCTGAACACGCCTTACGGTGCTATGGTAATGTACCCGCCGTACAACAAGCACGGATTTGACGGTGCGCTTATGCAGTGCTTCAATGCCTGCACAAAGGAGAATGCAGGTATCTTCTCACAGCCGCAGGGCTGGCTTATACTCGCAGAGTCCAAGCTCGGACACGGCGACAGGGCATACAAATACTGGAAGGAAGCATCTCCCGCAACATACAATGACAAGGCAGAGCTCCGCGTTCTTGAACCGTATGTATTCGGTCAGTTCGTTGAGGGCAAGGACAGCCCGTTTGCAGGCCGCGCTCATGTACACTGGCTCACAGGTACCGCTTCCACGGTAATGGTAGGTACAACAGAGGGTATCCTCGGTCTCAATCCCGAGACAAAGGGACTTGTTATTGACCCGTCTATCCCGTCGGAGTGGAAGGAATACACAATGGAGAAGACCTTCCGCGGAAAGAAGCTCCATGTCACAGTCAAGAACCCGAACGGCAGTCAGCATGGCGTAAAGAGCGTTACCGTCAACGGTCAGAAGCTCGACGGCAAGCTCATCGAAGACAAGATCCTCAAGGACGAAAACGAAGTCATCATCGAAATGTGATTTTGCGCTAACGCGCGTGTCCTACGCGGACGGCGCCAGCCTACGCGGCTGGACCGCGGCGGGGAACGCCCCGCGGCGAATGACCGTAACACGGAACTTAACAAGTCTCTTCACATATTTATAAAACATTTCCCCCGTCTGTTATTGGCGGGGGAATAAAATCGTATATATGTCTTTAGGCGAAATATTGCCAACCCCACTGCGCGGCGGACGCGCCGCTCCGAAATGCGTAGCTATACTCTTCAATGGGCAGGTACAGCACCTCGGTTAGCTATTCTCTGCTGTTTATAATAACGGAGTTTTTGCCAACCCCACTGCATTTTTCGCCGCCGCTGCCTTTAGAAGTACACTCTGAAATACAGCATTTATTTAGGGTGTCCAGCCCCCTTTTTTAAAGGGGGCTGGCGGGGTTCGGGGCAGCGCCCCGTCTCAAAGTCTCTCAAATCTCTCAAAACCTCTCAAAGGAGAAGCTATGAATTTAGCAAACAAGCTGACTCTTTTCAGAGTCATACTCGTGCCGTTCTTCATAGCGGCACTGATGATACCTGTCATTCCTTTCGGAACGACAGCTGCACTCGTGATATTCGCCCTTGCCAGCATCACCGATATGCTCGACGGCAAGGTCGCGCGAAAGTACAACATGATAACCGATCTCGGCAAGTTCCTCGATCCCCTTGCGGACAAAGTCCTCGTCGCAGCAGCACTCATCTGCTTCATCGAACTGGGCTGGGCTCCGGCATGGGCAGTATGGCTTATAATGGCGCGGGAATTTATGGTCTCCGGAATAAGGCTCGTTGCTGCCGGAAGCAAGGAAAAGATCGTAATCGCCGCAAATATCTGGGGCAAGCTTAAGACCGCTTCAACTATGGTCGCTATCTGCCTCATTCTGATAATGCACATTCTCACCGGCGATTTCGGCGTACTGACCGGAATGCCCGTCCAGCCAATAACCGATGTCCTCATATACATCTGCACATTCCTGACCGCATTGTCGGGTATCATCTATCTCTACGACTACAGAGCCGTGTTCAAAGGTACCGAGCATTGAAAAACATTCTTATCGCCGCCCGGACTGCCGACGCCTGCAGAACACTCGCCGGCTTCATCACCGGGGACGGATATGACGTTACCACCGCCACAGACGGTATGACCATACGCAGCATCGACATCGGAAGATTCGGCTACATCTTCATCTCCGTTCCCCTCGAAAACGAGAACGGTTTTGAACTTATGACCGAGCTGCGCCGGCGTACCGATGCTCACCTCATCGCAATAGTGCGTGAAGAAGCTGCGGACGCCGCCGCAAAACGGCTCGCGGATATCGGCGCATTCATCGTCACAAAGCCCGTGTTCAAAAGTTCGCTCATGCAGGCGATACGCTTCTGCGAAACTCACGCGGATAATGAGACGATATTCCGCAGACGTATCGCCAAGCTCGAACAGCAGGCAGAACAGGACAAGAAACTCAGCCGTGCAAAGCTCATCGTCATGACCAAGGAGCAGATCTCCGAGGACGAAGCTCACCGGCGCATACAGAAGCTCGCAATGGATCTGCGGGTCACTCCCGCAGAAGTTGCCGAGGATATCATAAACGGTCTGCTGATATGACAGTCGCAAATTGCACGAAAAATCAATGCCAAATATGAGTGAAATCAACAAATCGATTACATTGGCTTGGTTTAGGGCTTCAGCGCTATTGACAGCACCGGAAATTTGTGTTATACTTGATTATGTGGCATTATGCTTATTTTTCTAACGAAACGAGGTTATTTTATGGCAGAACTTACCAAAGAAGAGCTTGACCGCGGCAGAGATATGGACTATACCGAGGACGAGTTCGGCATCGGTCTCAAAGGCTACCTTTTAGTCAGGATCGGCTTCTACCTTATAGGTACATTCATGGTGCTCGGCGCACTGCTTGCGCTGGTCTTCGGAGCTACCACCTTCAACGACCTCGTCAGCAACGCTACCGCACTCAGCGCAAATTCACCCATTCTTAACGACAACTTCACCGGTCTCCAGATCTGCATGATCGTTCAGGCGATAGTTACCATAGGCTCCCTTGTGAGCGTTACAATGCTCTACATAAAGCGCACAAGACTCTTCGCTTTCATAGATCTCGGACTCTTCGCAGTTCTCGTGGCTGTATTCTTCATCATGGGATCTATGGATATCCTCACAAACGGTTCGGCATGGCTCCTCTACTTCCTGCTCAACCCGATCTGGTCTTTCATCGCGCTCTTCGCCGGAAAACATTTCCAGTACATGCCGATGATGTGATAAAGAAAGGAAGGGTGCTAAACTATGATTTTTGGATTGTTTCTTGACAGACTCGGAATCCCCGTAGTTCCGATGATCGTGATAATTCTCAGTTTCCTCGTGCTTATCGCCGGATTCGCGTTTATGATCTTCCGCCACATCTACGAAAAGGGTGAGTCGGATATCAACCCCGCGCTCTATGAGAAGATCTCCACTATCGCAGGATATGTGTTCGTGATCTATGTGCTTATCGAAGTTATTGCAGGCTGCGCCTGCGTGGCAGTCAATGAAGCCTGCCGCAACGGATATCACTACGACCTCTCCAAGACCGGCGGCGGAAACAAGATACTTTGCAGATTCTGCAGCGGTTTCAAGGCTAACGATCTCCACTCCGCAGCTTCCGACTGCATTATGCTCGGCATCTACTTCGATGCTTTCATCGTAAACTCATTCGTAACCAACGCTATCAAGGTAGTACGCACAAAGCTTGCTGCTTTCGGAAAGAAATCATGAGAACGAGTAATCTTAACAGCTAAACTAACACCGTTCCGTACGACCGGCCACCCGATCGTATGGAACGGTATTGTTTTTCGGGCAGCCGCCCGCAAAGGAGCAGCTATGACTATTACACAGAAAATACTCGCAAAAGCTGCCGGTCTCGCCACCGTAAGACCGGGACAGCTCATAAGCGCAAAGCTCGATATGGTGCTCGGCAACGATATCACCACTCCCGTCGCAATAAACGAGTTCGAGAAGAACGGCTTCGGCTCGGTTTTCGATAAGACGCGCATATCCCTCGTTATGGATCATTTCACGCCCAACAAGGATATAAAGGCAGCTACCCTAACAAAGCAGTGCCGTACCTTTGCCCGCAAATATGACATTCTCAACTACTTCGATGTCGGCGATATGGGCATAGAGCATGCGCTTATCCCGGAAAAGGGGCTTGCCGCTCCCGGCGAGTGCATTATCGGTGCAGACAGCCATACATGCACTTACGGAGCACTCGGCGCATTCTCCACCGGCGTAGGTTCAACGGATATGGCTGCGGGTATGGCGACCGGAACTGCATGGTTCAAAGTCCCGTCCGCGATAAAGTTCGAGCTTTCCGGCAAACTCCCGCCTCATACAAGCGGAAAGGACGTTATCCTGCATATCATCGGGAAGATCGGCGTTGACGGTGCGCTCTACCGGTCAATGGAGTTCACGGGAAGCGGGCTTTCATCGCTTACAATGGACGACCGCCTTACGATAGCGAATATGGCTATCGAAGCCGGCGCGAAAAACGGGGTTTTCGAGGTTGACGATATCACCCGCGAATACCTGAAAGGCAGAGTTTCCCGCCCTTACACCGAGTTTACCGCGGACAGCGACGACGACTACGATGATGTCATAAATATAGATCTTTCGGAGATAAAGCCGACTGTGGCATTCCCGCACCTCCCCGAAAACACGAAAACCATAGATGAGATCACCGAAAAAGTCCCGATAGACCAGGCAGTCATCGGCTCCTGCACCAACGGACGGATCTCCGATATGCGCAAGGCTGCCGCTGTCCTCAAAGGACGGCGTATAGCAAAAGATGTCCGCTGCATCGTTATCCCTGCCACCCAGAGCATATACCTTCAGTGCATAAAGGAGGGGCTTGCGGAAATATTCATCAATGCCGGCTGCGTATTCAGCACCCCGACCTGCGGACCCTGTCTCGGCGGTCACATGGGCATTCTTGCGGAGGGCGAGCGCGCCGTATCCACAACGAACCGCAACTTCGTCGGACGCATGGGTCACCCCGGCTCGGAAGTTTACCTCGCAAGCCCGGAAACTGCTGCTGCGGCGGCGGTAAAGGGCTATATCGGAAGTGACATCTTCGCGCTGTGAAAGGCTGAAAGGAGAAGCTATGAAAGCACACGGAACTGCACACAAATACGGGGACAACGTTGACACCGACGTAATAATCCCCGCAAGATATCTGAATACAGCCGATCACGCGGAGCTTGCAAAACACTGCATGGAGGACATCGACGCCGGCTTCACCGCCAAAATAAAGCCCGGCGACATCATAACCGGCGGCGCGAATTTTGGCTGCGGCAGCTCAAGAGAGCATGCACCTATCGCAATAAAGGCAAGCGGGATCTCCTGCGTTATCGCCGCCACATTCGCCCGCATCTTCTACCGCAACGCGATAAACATAGGTCTGCCGATACTCGAATGCCCGGAAGCGGCAAACGATATTGCGGACAGGGACGAGGTGGATATCGACTTCGACACCGGCATCATCACGAATGTGACCAAGGGCAGAACGTACAAGGCGGAGCCTTTCCCGGACTTCATCAAGGACATCATCTCCGCAGGCGGACTGTTAAATTCGATAAAAAAGAACTGAAAGGAACACGGATATGGAAAAGCATATTGCACTTATTCACGGTGACGGTATCGGCCCGGAGATAGTTGACGAGGCGGTGAAAGTCCTCGACAAGACCGCGGAGCTGTACGGTCACAGGTTCACATACACCCCGGTGCTCATGGGCGGAATAGCGATCGACGAAGTGGGAGTGCCGCTCCCGGAAGAGACGGTGAAGATCTGCAAGGCGAGTGACAGCGTACTTCTCGGAGCCGTAGGCGGCCCCAAGTGGGACAAGGGCGAAGGAAAGATGCGCCCGGAAGCCGGACTTCTCGGGATACGCAGCGCACTCGGACTGTATGCGAACCTGCGCCCGGCGAAGCTGCTGAAGCCGCTTGCGGGAGCCTGCCCGCTCCGGGAAGAGACGACGGAGCAGGGACTTGACCTGCTCATAGTACGAGAACTCATCGGCGGTGCGTATTTCGGTGACAAGCGCACATTCACCGATGACAAGGGACACAAGACTGCGATAGACGAGATGAAATACAGCGACTACGAAGTTGAACGCATCTGCCGTACGGCTTTCGAGCTTGCAAAGAAACGCCGCGGCTCGGTAACCAGCGTTGACAAGGCGAACGTGCTTGACACTTCCCGTCTGTGGCGCGAGGTCGCGCACAAGGTGAAGGAGGACTATCCGGATATCGCTTACGAGGATATGCTGGTTGACAACGCGGCGATGCAGCTTGTCCGCAACCCGGCGCATTTTGACGTAATTGTGACGGAGAACCTGTTCGGGGATATTCTGTCGGACGAAGCGTCGATGCTTACGGGATCGCTGGGAATGCTGCCGTCGGCATCTCTGGCGGACGGTGCATTCGGGCTTTACGAACCTGTTCACGGCTCGGCTCCCGACATTGCCGGCACCGGCAAAGCCAACCCGATCGCCACGATCCTCTCGGCGGCGATGATGCTCCGTTTCAGCTTCGGTATGCTGACGGAAGCCGACGCCATCGAAAGAGCGGTCGATAAGGCACTCGACGCCGGCTTCCGCACCGCCGATATAATGAGCACCGGCGGCAAGCTCGTGGGCTGTTCGGAAATGGGCGGAGTGATACGAGATTTTTTAAGCTAAATTTGTATCTTTCCATAGACAAAACCATGTAATTTCGTCACGATTCAGATATGCGCGCAGAGCGCGCTCCATAATTGTGAATTGTGCATTGTGAATTGTGAATTTGTCTATATTTCGATAGAAATATAGTATGAGAGAGTTCAGGAGGGGGCGCACTGCTCCCTCCCGAACTCTCTCAAAGCGTCTTGAAAAGTTTCACTTGTCGTACTTCATTCTCCAGTCGATGCATCTCTGCAGATACTTCACATAGTCCGGATTCTTGCACATACCCTTTCCCTCGGTATCGCTTATCTTCGCAACGTCCATTCCGTTGCACGCCGTCGTTTTCATCACTATGTTCAGCGGAGGAACACAGGTGTCGTTGGAAAGATATGTGCCTATTCCGAAAGCAACCCTCGTCCTGCCGCCGAATTCCCTGAAAATCTTTTCGGCTCTCTCAAAATCAAGACTGTCGCTGAACAGCAGAGTTTTGCTCTTCGGGTCAATTCCGAGACCTTCATAGTGCCGTATCATCTTGTCGCCCCATTCAAACGGGTCGCCGCTGTCATGACGGACACCGCTGAACAAGGTCGCGTATGTGAGCTGGAAATCCTTAAGGAAACAGTCCGTGGTTATAGCGTCCGTGAGCGCCGTTCCGTTCAGCACCCCGTACTCCCTTACCCACTCGTTCAGCGCGTACCAGTTGCTGTAAGCCGGATTGTGCTTGTGATTGCCCTGACCGACACACATTATCCATTCGTGCGCCATTGTCCCGACAGGCGTAATCCCGTACTTCTTCGCAAGATAAACATTCGATGTTCCGACAAACCTGCCCGACTTCGGCTGCGTTTCGCTGAATTTACGCACCGCAAGCTCCTGCGCTTCGGAGGATAAACGCCGCCGAAGTCCGAACTCGCTGAACGCGGAAACTGAGTATTTCCCGCTGTGAAGCCATTCCGCTTTCTCGTCAAGCTTATCCTTAAACTCTCTTATAAGCTCCGCGTAGTCATACCGCATACGGAAATATACCTCGTTGACAATAGCCAGCGTCGGTATCTCATACATACTTGTATTGAGCCACGTCCCCTTTGTCTCTATCGAAAGTCCGCACTCCGCGTCCGTACTTATCTCGAAGTCTTCATATCTCGGTGACCAGAGACGCAGGAAATCCACATACGAGCCCTTTATCCATCGTATATTGTTGAGATATTCAAGCTCTTCCTCCGTGAACCGTAGCTTACAGTACAGCTTTATCTGCGACCTTATCTCCTCCACCATTTCCGGCGTAAAGAACACGTCCTTGTTTCTGCACTTAAAAGACCAAGTCGTCTTATAGTCACTGAACCGATGATAGATAGCCTGCCCCATGCTGAACTTGTACATATCGTTCTCCAGCAGACTTGTGATTATCTGCGGAAGCTTTGTCTTTACCTCTTCGGACATTTCGCCGTCTCCTTTTTAAAATAACCGCCGCAGGCGGAACCAAAATTATTCATTATTCATTATTCATTTTTCACTATTCATTAATTACATCTATCTGGCAGGACTTCATAACCGAAAGCGCCGCCCTGTGCGCCTCGGGGGTCGTTCCCGCGCAGCAGGAAGCATCGCAGAATATCGGTATCTCCGGGAACAGCGCCTTTAATATAAGCGCGTTCGATACCACACAGATATCCGTGCATAAACCGATAACGGTTATTGACTCTGTCTCCTCCGCGCCGCCGAGCTTTTCCGCCCAGCCGGTATAGCCGAATGTGTTTTTTACGGCAATATGAGCTTCGTCCGCCGGAGAGGTTTCCGTCGCAAGCGCCCAGCCTTCGGTGCCGTAAATGCAGTGGGGAACGGGAAGCTTCTTGCCCTCCGCGGTCTCCGGATAATCGGGGTAGTGCGTATCAAAGGTGAAATACACATCGTCAAACTTACCGGAAGCTATAAGCTCGTTTACTGCGGGCAGTATCGCCTGAGCCTCTTTCGTGCCGAGCGAGCCGTCAACAAAATCGTGCTGCATATCAACAACTATCAGTATCTTTTTCATTTTCGTTCTCCGATCCGGTCAAAGCATTTTTCCGATAAGGTTATTGTCGAGGGAGTCGGTAAAGCGTATCTTCACGAACTCGCCTGTGCGAAGCCGGCGCTTCGCCGAGAAGTAGATCATTCCGTCGATCTCGGGAGCATAGGACGCGTCACGTCCGAAGTACATCTCGAACAGCCGGTCATAGCCCTCGCATACCACCTCGGTCTCGGTGCCGATAAGGGACTGCTGCACCTCGGAAACACGAATCTCCTGCTGCTCCATTATTATCTCGGAACGATGCTCGCGCTCACGCTCATCGACCTGGTTCGGGAAGTCCGCCGCAGGCGTGCCGTCCTCCTGCGAGTACGCAAAGCAGCCGAGCCTGTCGAACTTTATCTCGTTCGCGAACTCCGCAAGCTCGGTGAACTGCGCCTCCGTCTCGCCCGGAAAGCCCGCAATAAATGTCGTTCGCAGGGTAAGTCCCGGGATCCGCTCACGAAGCTTCTTTATAAGCGCAGTAAGGGAAGCGCGGTCGCCCGTGCGGTTCATGTCCTTGAGTATCTCCGCGTCGCAGTGCTGCAGCGGGAGGTCTATGTATTTGCAGATCTTCGGCTCGGACGCTATCATATCTATGAGCTCGTCCGTCATTCTCTCAGGGTAGCAGTACAGCAGCCTTATCCACTTCACATCAAGCTTCACCAGCTCCCGGAGCAGTTCCGTCAATGCGAGATGACCGTATAAGTCCTCGCCGTAGCGGGTGGTGTCCTGCGCTATGACGATAAGCTCCTTAACACCTTTCTTTACGAGGATCTCAGCTTCCTTAACGATATTCTCTATCTTTCTGCTGCGGAACTTTCCGCGTATCTGCGGGATAGCACAGTAGGTGCAGCAGTTGTCACAGCCGTCGGCTATACGCAGATAAGCATAGTGTGAAAGGGTGGACTGCATACGCACACCCTCCATATTGTGGTCCTCGACGCTGCCGAAGTCGATAACGCGCTCACCGGCAAGCACACGCTCTATCGTCTCAACTATCGCATCGTTCCTGCCGATACCGAGAACGCCGTCGATCTCCGGAAACTCGGTGTCCATCTGCTCCTGATAGCGCTGTGCAAGACAGCCGGTAACGATGATCTTCTTGTTGATGCCGTCGTTCTTGCGGTTTATCGCTTCCATTATCTCCTCAATAGCTTCTTCCTTTGCGCTGGTAATGAAGCCGCAGGTGTTGATAACGACAACGTCCGCGAGTCCGGCTTCGGGAACTATCTTATATCCCGCTTCCGCTATCTTCGCAAGCATAAGCTCCGCGTCGCACTGGTTTTTCGGGCAGCCGAGTGATACCACTCCGACTTTTGTCTCGTTTGTATTTGCCATTTCAGTTATTCTCCGATATATATTTTTCCGCTTCTTCAAGAAGCTCCCTGTCCTCCGGGAAGTTCAGAAGCTCCATTGCCTTGCCGTAGGGCAGAAGCCAGTCGTCAAGTATCTCGTCCTCCTGTATCGTCGGTTTACGGTATTCGTAGTGACCGATAAAGAAAACGCCGGTCTTGACGGTTTTCTGATGTGTCATATAGGTGTATTCCCGGCGGAAATCTCCGTACTGCACAAAGTCCAGCCCAGTCTCCTCGAACACCTCACGCTTTGCTGTCTCAAGCTCGGTCTCGCCGTAGTCGATGTGTCCCTTAGGGAAGCCGATATGCCCGCTGTTGTTCTTGATGAGCAGGTAACGGCGCTCCCCGTCCTTCTCGGTGAACATCACCGCTCCGCCGGTCTTTTCAAATTTCGGGTAAAGCGTGTCGCCCTCCCGTACAAGACCGCCGAGATCGTGCAGGAGATTGCACTCGAAGCAAGGGTCACTGCCGTAAAACTCCGCGGGGATTACTACGGGTATCTCCTCGCCGTCCCGCTCGATCACAGCACAGGTCTTTGCGGCGAGCTTATCCTCTCCGCCTTTATATACGGCAATATATGCCGTCTTACCGTCATATTCGCCGAGAAATGCGCTGCTGCCGCTTTTTTCGCCGACTGTGACGGTTATTTCTTTTCCGTATATCTCAAAATCTTTTCTTGGGTGTGACATAAAAACAGCTCCGTATTAATAATAAGACTATATTAACATATTTCCGGACGAAATGCAAGAGAAAAATGGATATTGCGATCAACGGCATTCAGCCGGTATTATCGTTTATTGACTTTTATCCCGGAATATGATATCATAATAACAGCAGGTATCAACTGCATAACAACGATATCTGTCAGGAACCGTCCGCAGCAGTAACAGACGGTATTCCCGGCAAGAATAAGCAGCCATAAATGGCAGGCGGTCAATCCACGCTCCCGGAAGGGAGTGATGTATATGACTTTTACATACGAAGCATTTGTACAAACGGGTATTCTCATTTGTGCCATTATAAAGCTTGTAATTGACATATATAATAAAAAGAGATAACCGCCTCAGCGTCCAACAGTAGGCGGTTATCTCTTTAACCTTTACTTTGGGAGCGACCGTTTGTCGGCTGCTCTTGTTGTTTTTATTATATCACACACAGCTTTATTTGTCAAGCTGCACAAACCGTCTTTGATTCGGACGTTTTTTATTTCAGAGTAATTATCCCCTTGTCGAGCAGTCTCTGCGCCGCAAGGATTATCCCCATTCGTCCGGTGTCGTATGTAAGACCGCCCTGGAGCCATACCGCGAACGGTTCGCGGAGAGGTGCGTCCGCAGACAGCTCTATCGACGCACCCATTGTGAATGCGCCCGCCGCCATTATTACCTGGCTGTCGTAGCCGGGCATATCCCAGGGCTCCGGGGTAACGAAGCTGTCAACCGGGCTTCCTGCCTGTATTCCCTCACAGAATGCGATCAGCGCTTTCCGGGAGCCGAGCTTCACCGCGGTGATGATGTCGGTGCGGTACTCGTTGTAGTGCGGAAACGCTTCAAATCCGAGCTTGCGGAAGAATGCGGAAGCGAAGGTAGCGGTCTTTACCGCGTTCTTTACCACCTCGGGAGCATAGAAAAGCCCGAGGAAAAGGCTCCGGTTCATATCGAGGGTACAGCCGACTTCCTTGCCGGTGCCGACAGTGGTGAGACGGTAGGAGCAAAGCTCTACCAGGTCTTTTCTTCCCGCGATATAACCGCCGGTGGGAGCGATACCGCCGCCGAGGTTCTTTATAAGGGAGCCGACGATGAGGTCTGCACCCACATCACAGGGCTCAACGCGCTCGACGAGTTCGCCGTAGCAGTTGTCAACGATAATGATCGCGTCCGGATTCACGCCTTTTACCGCGTCTATCATCTCGCTTATCTCGGAAACGGAGATCGACGGGCGCAGGCTGTAGCCGCGGGAACGCTGGATATAAGCGACTTTGCAGCCGCGGGCAAGATCGCTGATCTTACCGAAATTTACTCTCCCGTCCGGGAGCAGGTCTATCTGGTCATACTTAACTCCGAACTCGGTCAGCGAACCGCCTCTCTTGCCGAAGATGACCTCATTCAGCGTATCGTAGGGCGTTCCGGTGAGCGAGAGCATCAGATCTCCCGGGCGAAGCACGCCGAAAAGCGCAGTTGAGATCGCGTGGGTCCCGTTCACGAAGTTGTGGCGCACGAGTGCGTCCTCTGCGCCGAGAACCTGTGCGAACACTGCATCAAGCTTGTCGCGTCCGTCATCGCCGTAGCCGTAGCCGGTAGTACCTTTGAGGTGCATTTCACCGACGCGGTTGTCGATAAAGGCTTTCAGCACCTTCTCGCTGTTGCATCTTGCTGTATGGTCAATGCGGTCGAATGCTTCGGAAGCATCTTCCTCCGCTTCAAGCGCAATATTCTCAAGTTCTTTATCCGGATTGAAATAACAGCTCATTTCCTTATCTCCTGTTTTGTATATATTTCTTTCCGCGCCTTCGCGCGTGTCCTGCGCGGACAGCGCAAGCCCCTTTAAAAAGGGGCTTGACCCCTAAACCTTTTTGACCGTAACACGGAAATCGAAAAGATTCCATATAGTCTTAAACATATCATATAAGTCTTTTATATCTGTCTTTTAAGAGACTTGTCAGGTTCCGTATTACGGTCATTGGGGTCAAGCGCCCTTGCGCTTGCGCGGGACGGGGGCGCGCAGCCCCAGCGCCGTCTGCGAAGACGCGCGTCAGCGCAGCGGAATCTGAACTGCCTCTCCCGCGGGCTCAAAACCGCACTTGCGGTAGAAGCCCTCAAGCTCTCCGGCGCAGAACAGGAACACCTCGTTCCCGCATGCCGATTCCTCGGTGCAAATGTGCGCAAGGAGCCTGCCGGCAAGACCCTTTCCGCGCTCTTCCGGTACGGTGCATATATAAGAAAGGTATGATATGCCGCCGGACGCGAACATTCTTACCGCGCATGCCGAACTGCCAAGGGCATAGAGACGCACAGTGCCGTGCCGGAGCATATAACTTGTATCAGTGTACCACTTATTGAAGTCAATGTCAAATCCGCTTTTTGCAATTTCGTATATTTCACCGATAGAAACCGCGGTTCCTGTCCGGACTTTGTATATATCGTCGGTTTTTTTTATTCCGTTTCCCGCCCTCATCAGCAGGAGCTTTTCCGCGCCGTAAGAGCCGGTCTTTTCATACAGACTGTACGGCATGAGCACCACGGAGAACTGCCCGCAGCCGAGAAATGCGGCAAGCTCCGCGCTCCGCGCTTTCCCGATATGCCCGCAGTCCGCCGCCGTCGCTTCGCCGTAGTAGCTCCCGATCACAGCTCCGCCGTCCTGTGCCCAGAACCGGCAGAAATCATAGCCGAAGCCGTATGCGTCCGCAAGCGAACGTATCTTCTCGGTATAGACGCTGCGTTCATCACCGAGCGCCCGGTAAAGAGCCGCACTGTCGGTAACAGCCCTTATCATTGCAGCTCTCCGAGCCGTTTCAGAAGCTCCCGCGCAGTATCGAGCACTGCCGTAACGTCCTCTTTCTTCATCACGCAGGAGGGGGAATGCAGGTAGCGCGTCGGAACGGAAAGTGCCGCTGTGCGCACCCCGCCTACCGCCTTGTGAACGGCTCCGCTGTCATTTCCGCCGGCGATAAGGGATTTGGTCTGGTTCTTAACACCGATGTCGTCCGCAGCCCTGCGCGCCAGCCTGTACAGCTCACGGTCATATATCGTCGATCTGTCCATGAACGATACCACAACGCCCTCACCGAGCCGGCAGACTTCCTTCTCGTCCTCGCTTCCGGCAATGTCGCAGGCGGTAGTCGTTTCAAGTATTACCGCAATGTCCGGCTTGACGGTGAACGCAGCGCACTGCGCACCGCGGGTCCCGATCTCCTCCTGCACCGTGAAAACGAAATACGCGTCATACGGCAGCTCCTCATTCAGCATCGTCAGCATCACCGCACAGCCCGCACGGTCATCAAGCGCCTTGCCCTTGATAAAGCCGTCGCCGAACTCCTCATAGCTGCCCATAAAATAGCAGAAATCGCCCTGATCGGCGTACTTTCTCGCTTCCTCGGCATTCTCCGCGCCTATATCTATCGCAAGATCCTCGATCTTCGGCTGCTTTTCCTCTTCGTCGGAAGTGAGCTGATGCAGCGCCTTCGCCGCTATCACGCCGACAGTCCCGTTCGCAAAAACCACCCTCCTGCCGAACACAACGGAAGAAGAAATGCCGCCGACAGGTGCAAATTTCAGCCGTCCGTCCTCACACACATAGGTCACGATAAAGCCCACTTCGTCCATGTGCGCACAGTACATTATCTTCTTTGCGGGAGTCTGTGCGCCCTTTTTGAATACGATCAGATTGCCGATGCTGTCAGTGGTGACGGTGCAGCCGGCAGGTATCCGGGAAGATATGAAATCGCGCACCGCGCCCTCGTCTCCGCTTGTACCGCAGAGCTTTGACAGCTTTTCCGTAAGATCGAAAAGCTCCTTGTTTTCAGACATCTCCCTCACCTCCGGTCAGAAATGCAGCCATAAGTCTGCCAACAGCTTCCACATCAACGGTATCGATCACCTCAACCGGCGTGTGCATGTACTTCAGCGGTATTGATATCAGCGCCGTGCGAATGCCGCCGTGGGAAACGGAAATGTCGTCCGCGTCGGTGCCGGTGGAACGCCCCATGACCTCGGTCTGGAACGGTATCTTCTTATCCGCGGCAAGCTTTTTCAGCTCCACGGTGATCTCTCTGTCAAGCACGGGTGAAACGCCGATCATCGCGCCCTTTCCCATGACTCCGCACTCGTGCTTCTTCGCGTCGGAAGTGTAGGCAAAGCTTACGTCCGTTGCGAGAGCGATGTCGGCGCGGCTGTTGAACGCGGATATTATCGCGCCCCTGCTGCCGACTTCCTCCTGCGACGCGAAAAGGACTTCTATATTATAAGGAAGCTCCCGTCCTTTCACAAGCTCCAGCGCGTGCAGGACAGCTGCCACTCCGGCGCGGTCGTCAAGCGCTTTTGCAGTGCGTCTTGTGCCTGCAAGCTTTGCAAGGCGGTTGTCTATAGTTACCCGGTCGCCGGGAGAAACGACTTTTTCTGCCGCTTCACGGCTCGGAAATCCCACATCTATCGCAATATCGGAAGTTTTCTGCGTCTTGTCCTTATTATCGGCTGCGACATGCGGCGGGAGAGTACAGATAACTCCCCGGATATCCCCGCTCTCACAGTGAACGTTGACAGTCTGTGCGGCATAGAGCCTTCTGTCGGTACCGCCGCAGTTCCCGACTTTGAGGAACCCGTCCTCGTCGATGTAGGTGACAATGAAGCCGATCTCGTCGATGTGTGCTTCGAGCATAACGGTAGGCTTTCCGTTGTTCCGGTCACCGATAAATCCGGTGACACAGCCGAATCTGTCGGCTGCTGCATCGGGAGCGTACTGCGCAAGCAAGGCTCTTGCAGCTTCACAGGCTCCGTCTTCCGCACCGGAAACGCCGTTTGCGGCACAGAGCTTTTCAAGTATTTCGTCCATATTATTTCCTTTCGATTAAAAACAAACTCGATCTTATTAATTAATGTCTGCTCATCAACCGTGAAAAGGCTTCAAAGCGCAGCTTGAAGGCTTTTTACGGTTGCAAAAGTGCAAGGAAAATTCCGAAATAAACAAATTATCCTTGCACTTTTGTTCGTCCGAAGGACGAAATGAGCTTGACATCAAGGAATGTGTTCGCCTTAAAAAGACGCTTATGACACGACGTCATACAGAAGATTTCCAAATGCGTGCATGGACGCACGCATTAAAGAAATCTTCGAGAAAGCGTAATTTTAAGGCTTTCCGAAGTCCGCTTTGCGGATTTCGGAACAACAACTGCCAAAAGGCAGTTGTTGAGGACACATTAATTATAACACTTTACCCTTGCATTTACAAGTGCGGAACCTAACATTTTTTCTGCATAATCCCGGAAATTATGGTAAGAATATTTCCATAAAGACACGATGTCTTGAACGCACCATTACATGAACAGAAAGGAACGGAAAATATGAAAAAGGTAAGATTTACGAACGGTATACAGGGCAAGGGGTTTGCAGCGGCACTTGCGCTCAGTATATGTGCGGTGGGGCTGTCCACCTACGCTGCGTACAACGGAGCGATGAGAAGCGCCGTCACCCCGAAGGAGGAGCAGTATGACGACAATGTTTTCATTTTCACGGAGCCGGCGGAGACTGTAAACGCGGAGAAGACGGGAATACCGAAGGAGACCGCGAAAGCGACAGAAGCTGCTGTTGAGGAGTATGCCGTGCCAATCACGGAGGAGCCTGCCGAAACGGCGCTTGCCGATGAAGCCGGGCTTATATTCAAGAGCGCAAAGACTGTCCCGATAGCGGACGGAAAGGTGATAAACCCGTACAGCGGCGGCGAGCTTGTAAAGAGCGAGACACTCGGAGTATGGAAGACCCACGACGGCGCGGATATTGCCGCTCCTCTCGGCACGGCGGTTTCGGCGATGATGAAGGGAACGGTGACGGAAGTAAAGAATGATCCGCTCTGGGGAGTCTCGGTGACGATCGATCACGGGGACGGTGTGATCGGCTATTACTCGAATCTTGACACGAACGTGAGTGTTAAGGCGGGGCAGGAAGTAGCCATGGGCGAGATCATAGGTCAGGTAGGCAATACCGCGGACATCGAGTGCAAGCTCGAACCGCATCTCCATTTCGGCGTGACCGTCGGCGGCGCCTGGACAGACCCAATGAAGTTCGTCGAGAGTTAAGAGAGAGATGAGAGAGATGAGAGAAGGGGCTCTGCTTCGGCTGCTCTATATGCACGCGTCGTGCGTGCCTTTTGGCAGCCTACTCAC
>JAFVBZ010000270.1 GCA_017479645.1 Ruminiclostridium sp.
ACAGCTTTACCGCCGTGTAGCCGCCCTCGAACGCTATCCGGCAGCCGTTCATTATGTTCTCTTCGGTTATATTCTTGTTAATGACATCGCGCAGACGCTGGGTTCCCGCTTCCGGCGCAAATGTAAGTCCGCTCTTGCGGACGCTTTTTATGCGGTCAAGCAGTTCCTCGCTGAATCTGTCTATTCTCATGGACGGGAGCGAAAGGTTCACACGCGCCGCGTCGCTGTAATCCGCAAGACAGGCGAGCATCTTCTCGATCTCGCTGTGATCGCTGGTACTTAATGATGTGAGCGAAACTTCGTCGTAGCCTGTGGATTCGCAGATCGACACGGTCTCTTTCTTTATCGTATCTACCGACTTCTCACGGAACGGGCGGTAGAAGTAACCCGCCTGGCAGAACCGACAGCCTCTTATGCAGCCGCGCAGGACTTCAACAACGGCTCTGTCGTGGACGATCTCCGAAAACGGCACGACAAATGTTTCGGGGTAATAAGTCTTGTCAAAGTCGCTGATGATGCGCTTTCTTACCTTTGCGGGCGCTCCCTCCAGCGGAGTGATGCTCTTTATTGTGCAGTCCTCGTTGTACTGCACATCATACAGTGCGGGAACGTAGATACCCTCGATCTGCGCAGCACGGACAAGGAACTCATGCTTGTCCGCACCCTCCGCCTTGCATTTCTCCAGCAGGCGCATAAGCTCGATATTGACTTCTTCGCCCTCGCCGAGAATGCACAGATCGACAAAATCCGCGATCGGTTCGGCGTTGCAGCAGCAGGGACCTCCCGCACATACTATCGGCGTGAGATCATGCCTGTCCTTTGCATAGACCGGCAGTCCGGCAAGATCAAGCATAGCAAGTATATTAGAGAAGGAAAGCTCGTACTGGAGCGTAAAGCCGATGAGATCCGCGTCCTTTATCGGTTCAAGGCTCTCAAGCCCGTACAGCAGTATGTCGTTCTTCCGCATCTGCTCTTCCATATCCGGAAGCGGCATAAATACGCGCTCGCACCAGTATTCCGGCACTTCGTTGATAAGTGAGTACAGTATCTTCATTCCGAGGTGCGACATTCCGATATCGTATGTGTCCGGAAAGCAGAACGCGAAACGCATAGTGATCTTTTCCGGGTCCTTTTCGATCGAATTCGGCTCCCCTCCGATATACCGCGAAGGCTTCTGCACTTTCAGAAGTATCCTGTCAAGCTTGTCTTTATACATTTTACGTCCTTTCTGTAAAGTCACTGTAGCAGCGCCTTCGCGCTTTGTCCTTCCGGACAGGACCAGCCTACGCGGCTGGATCGCGCCGGCGTGACGCCGGAACCAATGCCGTTACACGGAGATCCATTATTTTCATCACTGTTATAAGATTTCTGTTTTATCCACAGTATTTATTATACTATATTTTCTCCGAAATTTCAACCGCAAAAATGTAAAAGAAGAAAATAAGTGCAGAAATATTCATATATCCGGAAAATACAAGCACCGCTGCAGCCGGAATTATGATCGCCGTGAAAACTGCCTCGCATAAAAATGAAAGCTTCGCAGCTTTTTCGGGAGCGAATGCCCGGATAAGCGCCTTGTCCAGCATCAGCTTCCCGTCAAGCTCCCCGAAAGGAAGAAGGTTGAATGCCGCAGTAAGCAGGTTAATCACCCCGAAAAGCCGCAGCTCCCTGCTCTCCCACGGAACAAGGAAAAATACGCAGAAAAGCAGGATATTCACCGCGCACCCTGCCGATACGGCAGGAAAGCTCGTGCTCCCGCCGATTATGTGCATTCCCCCGCCGTACAGCTTTATCTTCTCCGGCAGCCGCTTCTCCGCACACATCACCCCAAGATGACCGAGTTCGTGCAGTACACAGGAAAGCAGGCACAGCAGCGCTGTGCCTTCCCTGTCTGTGCATACCAGAAATCCGAGAACCGCGAAAAACGAAAATCCCGCTTCAAACTTCACCGGAAAAGCTCCGCAATGCTTGTCAGGACCGCCTTTGCTTCATCACCGCCGAATGACAGCCCAGCCCATAATGCACCTGCCAGCACACATGATACCGCCGCCTGTACAAGTACGGTACCGCCGAAACTCAACATTTTACGGCGGCTTGTCCGGCGAAGCCTTACCCGCGGCACCTCATAGCCCTGCTCTGCCGGCAGATACACAAGCGGTGCTTTCTCCGGCTTTTGCTCTGCGGGCGCTGTGATCTCCGGTTTTGTGTCTGCCGGTATTGCCGGTTCCGTGACCGGAAGCGTCATCACCTTTACAGTCATAGCGCACCCCCGGACAGCATATTCCCGATGATAATGTGCAGCACCGTTCCCGGCACTCCGAGTATTGCCGAAAGCGCGGTATTGTACGGAGTGATGCCCTCCGGACCCGCTCCGGAATAAAGCTGCGATGCAGCAAGGCTGAGCACGCCCGTTCCCGCATTGATAAGCGCATAAAGCTTCGGGTGAGCCGTTTTTCCGTACATTGCCGCTGTCAGTACTGCCGCCGCGCAGACCGCTGTGATCTCTGCCATATCAGTTCACTGCCTCCCATGTCTGTTTCCTTTGCTTTTGCAAGAAGCGCGGAATACCGCAGCATAAGCGCTCTGTGCTCATAGATCAGCGCTTCCGTTTCCGTGTCGTCCGTACACAGATCGAAAAGCTGTTCATTCTTGTACAGCATCGCGTCCAGCCGTTCAAGCTCCGCGATTATCCTTTCACGCTCGTTATCCAGATGCAGCACCGCCTGTCTTCTTTGCTTTCTCTAAAAGATATGCGGACGGGCGGCATTATATGATAAATGCACAATTCACAATGCACAATTGTGGAGCGCGCTCTGCGCGCATATCTGAATCGTGACGAAATTACTTGGTTTTGATACTGATTTAGTATGATACACGCAGAAGGCAGAAAAAAGGCAGCAGGCTGTTTTGTTCAGCCGGCTGCCCGAAAGAAAATGTATGACATGAACCGCCTCCATGCGGATATGAAGGGCTCATTTAATGTCCGTCACTTATATATTACGATAGAACGAGGAAGCGTGCAGCTTCTGTCAAATCTGTTCCAGAGCATAATGCTTTCTGCAGGAACGCCGTACGCCGCAGCTATGCTGTCAACAGTATCACCGGGTCTGACGGTGTATCTGATCGTCTTTGTACCGCCCATCACCTTGTTCATATCGTCATCGGTGATCTCAGTCATTTTTTCCTGTTCACTCATTTCAAACAACTCCTTCCGGTCTTTTGTTTTTTCAATAGTTTATACGCAGAAAAACCAGATGCGGCAGTAAAAATACAATTTTCACAGAATTATTCTGTGCCGAATATCCTGTCACCCGCATCACCGAGTCCCGGAACTATATATGCGTTCTCATTCAGCTTCCTGTCAAGACTTCCGACATATATGTCGATATCCGGGTGAGCGGTACGCAGTGTTTCAAGTCCTTCGGGAGCCGCGATAATGCACATAAAGCGGATATCACGGCAGCCGCGCTCTTTCAGCAGGTTTACTGCCTCAACCGCGGAACCTCCTGTCGCAAGCATCGGATCGGTGATAACCGCAATACGCTCGTCCATGTGCGAAGGGAGATTGCAGTAATACTCGCGGGGCTGATGAGTGACTTCGTCCCGGGCAAGTCCGATATGCCCTACTTTCGCGGACGGCATCACTTCAAGCACACCGTTCATCATTCCGAGTCCTGCACGAAGTATCGGGACAATGACCGGCTTTCTGCCGGAAAGCATACGCTCCTCTGTCTCGGCAACCGGTGTCTTTATCTTCACCGGCACCGTCGGCATTTCCCTGAACACTTCGTAGGACATAAGTATCGCTATCTCTCCGGCTATGATGCGGAAATCCCGCGTTCCGGTCTTTTCGTCACGGAGCACTGCTATCTTGTGGCTTATCAGAGCGTGATCCATTATAACTGTTTTCCCCATTTTCATTTCTCTCCCGTATCTGTATTATAATTATGAGAAATACTGTATTCCGCTCTTGAACAGCGGCTGATCCTTGATGCCGTCAACATTCGTGCAGCAGTCATCGGTTATTCTCTCGCTGTGACCCATTTTTCCGAGAACACGTCCGTCTGGCGAGATGATACCCTCAATAGCGTACATGGAGCTGTTGGGGTTGTAGCGAAGATCCATTGTCGGGTCTCCGTTGAGATCGACGTACTGTGTAGCGACCTGACCGTTTTCGATAAGCTTCTTGATTACATCGTCGTCAGCAACAAAAAGTCCTTCGCCGTGTGAGATCTGGATAGTGAATATGTCGCCCACCTTGCAATTCATCAGCCACGGGCTCTTGTCTGTGCAGATACGCGTGCGGACAAGCTGGGACTGGTGTCTGCCGATCTTGTTGAATGTGAGCGTCGGGCTCTTTTCGGTAAGCGGAACGATCTCTCCGAGCGGAACAAGTCCGAGCTTTATGAGCGACTGGAAGCCGTTGCAGATGCCGAGCATAAGTCCGTCACGGTGATAGAGCATATCGTTGACAGCTTCCTTCACCTTCGGATTGCGGAAGAAGGCATTGATGAACTTGCCGGAGCCCTCCGGTTCGTCACCGCCGCTGAAGCCGCCTGGTACAGCTATTATCTGACTCTGTGAGATGAGCTTTGCGAATGCCTCGACAGACTCTTCCACAGCAGAAGCGCTTAGGTTCTTTATAACGAATATCTCTGCTTCTCCGCCCTCGCGTCTGAAAGCCTCCGCCATATCGTATTCACCGTTCGTTCCGGGGAACGCGGGGATAAGCACACGCGGCTTCGCGGTCTTGCAGGCAGGAGCGCAGGCAAACTGCGTATTTGTGACAGTCTCTATCTTTTCGGGAGCGTCGTAGTGCTTTACACTGTCTCTGAATATCGGCTCAAGAACAGCGTCCCACTTCTTTTCAAGTGCCGCTATGTCAAGCTCTGTGCTTCCGCAGATTATCTTATATTCGTCAATGGTCTCACCGATGCACTCAAATCCGTCAAGTTCGTCGGAAGATTCAACTATGAACGCACCGTAGTGCATACCGAACAGCTTGTCGTCATCAAGGTCTTTAAGCTTTGCGCCGATGCGGTTTCCGAGGGACATCTTGAATATACCCTCCGCAAGACCGCCGTGTGCAAGTGACCATACCGCGGCAGCCTTTCCGCCGGCAATGGCTTTCTCTACCTTTGCGAATACGTCCTTGACGCTGTCAAAGTCGGGAAGTCCGTTCTCATCGTACTTCGGAGCGATATAGTACAGCTTGTCAAACGGGATCTTGAATTCCGCACTGAGTATCTTGTCCGCTCTGCCCATTCCGACTGCGAAAGATACAAGGGTCGGCGGAACGTCGATATGCTCGAATGTACCGCTCATGGAGTCCTTGCCGCCGATCGAGCCGATGCCGAGAGCCTTCTGCGCCTTATACGCGCCGAGAAGTGCGCCGAAAGGCTTGCCCCAGCGCTTCGGATCACCCTGTGTTCTCTCAAAGTATTCCTGGAATGTGAGCCAGCACTCTTCGCTCCTGCCGCCTGCGGCAACAAGCTTTGCTACGCTCTCCACAACTGCGAGGACTGCGCCGTGGTAGGGTGACTGGACTGCAACTGCCGGGTCATAGCCCCATGCCATGATCGAAGCGGCTTTCGTATCTGCTCCGAGTACCGGTATCTTCGCCGCCATAGCCTGAACAGGCGTCTGCTGTGTCTTTCCGGAGAAAGGCATGAGAACAGTCGCTGCGCCTACCGTGGAGTCGAAACGCTGAACAAGTGCGCGCTGTGAGCACACATTAAGGTCTGTAACCAGCTTTTCCCAGTCAGCCGGAGTATTTTTAAGTGCCGATCCGTATGATACCTTTGCGTCCGGAACTTCGATATCGGTGTGCTTTTCGGCGCCGTTTGAATTGAGGAACTCACGGGAGATATCGCATATCTTCTTTCCGTTCCAGTTCATTACAAGGCGCGGTTCAGCCTCAACTACCGCAACAGGCGTAGCCTCAAGGTTCTCGTCGCCTGCAAGGGCAATGAACTTCTCAACGTCGTTCTTATCTACCACGACAGCCATTCTCTCCTGGGACTCGGAGATAGCAAGCTCCGTGCCGTCAAGTCCCGCGTACTTCTTGGGTACGGCATTCAGATCAATGGTAAGTCCGTCCGCAAGCTCGCCGATCGCAACGGAAACACCGCCTGCGCCGAAATCGTTGCAGCGCTTGATGAGAACGGTAGCTTCACGGCGGCGGAAAAGGCGCTGGAGCTTGCGCTCTATGGGAGCGTTACCCTTCTGTACTTCCGCGCCGCAGCTTTCGAGAGACTGTACGCTGTGGGACTTTGAGGAGCCGGTAGCTCCGCCGCAGCCGTCACGTCCTGTTCTTCCGCCCAGCAGGATTATAACATCGCCGGGAGCGGGTCTTTCTCTGCGGACATGGTCTGCGGGAGCGGCAGCGATAACTGCGCCGATCTCCATTCTCTTCGCCATATAGCCGGGGTGGTAGATCTCCGCGACGTGACCGGTAGCAAGACCGATCTGGTTGCCGTAGGAGGAATAGCCGGCTGCGGCTGTGGTGGTTATCTTTCTGGGCGGGAGCTTGCCCTTTATGGTCTTGTCAACGGGCAGAAGCGGGTCAGACGCACCGGTAACACGCATTGCCTGGTAAACGTATGAACGTCCGGAAAGCGGATCGCGGATAGCTCCGCCGAGACAGGTAGCCGCACCGCCGAAAGGCTCGATCTCGGTGGGGTGGTTGTGAGTCTCGTTCTTGAACATCAGCAGCCAGTCTTCGTCCTTGCCGTCAACATCTACCTTGATCTGTACGGAGCAGGCGTTGATCTCCTCGCTCTCGTCAAGGTGCTTTAATATGCCGTCAGCTTTGAGCTTCTTTGCGGCAAGCGTTGCGATATCCATAAGGCATATCGGCTTGCCTTCCCTTCCGAGCGCCTTGCGGTCAAGCTTGTACTCGGCATAGGTCTCGGCTGCGTAGGGAGCCTTGATATCGGCATTGTCTATGATCGTGCCGAACGTGGTATGGCGGCAGTGATCCGACCAGTAGGTATCTATCATACGGATCTCGGTAATGGTAGGATCGCGCTTTTCTGTTTTGAAATAATCCTGACAGAACTTGATATCGTCGTTGTCCATTGCAAGACCGTAGTTCTTTACAAAATCGGCAAGTCCGTCCTTGTCGAGATCAAGGAATCCGTCAAGAGTCGCCACTTCCGTAGGAACATCGTACTTTATTTTGAGTGTCTCATACTCTTCATAGCCGCACTCACGCGCTTCAACCGCGTTGATGAGGTAGTGCTTGATGCGTGCGAACTCGTCATCGGAGATACTGCCCTTGAGCAGATATATCTTCGCATACTTCACCTCGGGTCTGTCGCCCTTGCAGAGCATCTGAATACACTGCGCGGCGCTGTCCGCTCTCTGGTCGAACTGACCGGGCAGGAACTCGACAGCGAACATTCTCTCGTCTGCGGCAGGCTCGGGGAGCTTGTCCAGCACGTTATCTACCGGAGGCTCGGAAAAGACTACCGGAATGGAACGGTCGAGGTCTTCGCGGGAAATATCCTCGACATCATAGCGGTTGATAATGCGCACACCGGTGACGCCTTCGATGCGCAGAGACGTTCTGAGATCGGAGAGGAGCTGATCCCCCTCGACTGCATAACGGGGCTTTTTTTCGACATAGATACGATAAACTGCCATTTTGGTGTTTCCTTCCTTCATAAGAAAAGTTATGATTTATTATAGCATTTTTAATGTAGTTAGTCAAGAGAGCGGGAGCCGCACATGAAAAAATATTTACACATAATTTGTATTTTTGTGACTGAAAATTTTTCTCTTTACCGCGCTGATTTGTCAATAACTCCAAAACATTCTTTTTTCACTTTACAACCGGATAAAATTGTGATATCATACACATACGAAAAATACAGATTATGCACTAAAAAGAAAGAAGGACAATTGAAATGAAAACAAGCATTGTTAAAAGAATACTCGCCGGTTTCTCGGCTGCGGCTGTACTTATGGCATGCGCAGGCTGCGGTTCCGGAAGTACGGCACAGACTGCCGCAGGAACGCAGGCGCAGGCTTCCGCTTCCGCTGCCGACGAATCGCTTCAGAAGGTACTTGACGCAAAGAAGCTGGTTCTCGGACTTGACGCAAGCTTCCCTCCCATGGGCTTCACAGATGAGTCAAACGAGATCGTAGGCTTCGACATTGACGTAGCTCAGGAAGTATGCAACAGACTCGGCATTGAGCTTGTCAAGCAGCCTATCAACTGGGATACAAAGGAAGAGGATCTTAAAGTCGGCAAGATCGACTGCATCTGGAACGGTATGTCCATCAACCCCGCAAGAGCAGAGGTAATGAACCTTTCCGAGCCGTATATGAAGAACGAAATGATCTTCGTAGTACCCGGAAACAGCGATGTAAAGACAATGGACGATCTTAAGGGCAAGACCGTCGGCGTACAGACAGGTTCTTCCGCACAGGAGATACTTGAAGCTTCCGATCTCTACTCTTCGATCACCGTTACTCCCCTTGAAGACAATATCACTCTTCTCAACCAGATGGAGCTTGGCTTCTCCGATGCCGTATTCCTCGATTCCGTAGTTGCAAACTACCTTATCACCACAAACAGCAAGGATTATGTGATACTCCCCGGCAACCTCGAAGCAGAAGAGTACGCTATCGGTTTCAGAAAGGAAGACCAGGCGCTCAGAGATAAGGTACAGGAAACTCTCAGCGCTATGAAGGCTGACGGAAAGCTCGGTGAGATCTCCACCAACTGGTTCGGCAGCGACGTTACAACAGTAAAGTGATCTGACCGCGACACGGTCACAGACAGCACCCGTTTCCCGCAAAATTTCGGGAAGCGGGTCTTTTTTTGAGATTTTACTTGCAATTATACGGCAACTTATGATATAATGATAGACAGCGTTGCCGGAATGCTTTATCACGGTTTCACGATGATACATTACCGAATTACCCGGCAGCAGAAAAGGCGGTTATTATGACTGGTGAACAGATATCGACATTGTTCGGTCTGATGCTGGAATACACCGTTCCCACAATGAAGATATTCGGCTACACGCTGCTGTATTCGATACCGCTGGGAATGATCGTTGCCCTGCTGAAGATGTGCAGATTCAAGCCCGTTTCGTGGATAACGAACGTTTACATACTGATAATGCGCGGAACTCCGCTGCTCCTGCAGCTCATTGTAGCGCAGTACTCCGTTCCGTATATCGTAAAAAGCGATATCTGCCCGGAGTTCCTGCGGAATCTGCTGGGCGGCGTGGATATCCGCAGCGAGAGCTACACGTTCAATATGATGCTTATTGCATTCGTGCTGAACTACGCTGCATACTTCGCGGAGATCTTCCGCGGAGGTATCGAGAGTATCCCGAAAGGACAGTACGAAGCTGCCGGAGTCCTCGGATTCAGCAAGATACAGACCTTCTTCCGGATAATCCTCCCGCAGGTAGTCGAAAGAGTGCTCCCCGCAAGCTCCAACGAGATCATCACGCTTGTAAAGGACACTTCGCTCGCCTCCGCTATACCGTACATGGAGATCATGTACATAGCCAAAAAGCAGGTGCCTACATACGCGTCGCTGATGCCGCTGTTCATGGCGGGTCTGTTCTACTTTGTATTTGCAGGTGTACTGACGCTGCTGCTGTCGCTGATAGAAAAGTGCTTTTCACATACATGGAGAAGAAATGTAAAAAATATAGCAAAGGGGATATTCCGCCGTGGCAATACTTGAAGTCAGAAACCTGTCCAAAAGCTTTGACAAGCTGACCGTTCTGAAAGATATCAGTTTCAATGTCGAAAAGGGCGAAGTCGTTGCGGTGATAGGTCCCTCCGGAAGCGGCAAGTCCACAATGCTGCGCTGCGTAAACCAGCTTGAAAAGGCAAGCGGCGGAACCATTAAAGTCTGCGGGATCGATATGATAAGGTACAGCGAAAAGGGCAAGATGATATATGCAGACTCAAAAACTCTGCGCGAGATAAGGCTCAAGACCGGGCTTGTATTCCAGAACTTCAACCTCTTCCCTCACATGACGGTACTGCGTAACATCACGGAAGCACCTGCCGTTGTGCTTAAACAGAACAGGCACCTTGCCGAAGAAAAGGCAATGGAACTGCTGGCAAAAATGGGACTTGAAACAAAGGCGCAATCCTACCCATCCGAGCTTTCCGGCGGTCAGCAGCAGCGTGTCTCGATTGCAAGAGCCCTTGCGCTTGAACCGGAGATGCTGTTCTTTGACGAACCTACCTCCGCGCTCGATCCGGAGCTTACCGGCGAGATACTCAAGGTCATCAAACAGCTTGCGGCAGACGGAATGACAATGGTGATAGTTACTCACGAAATGTCGTTCGCGCGGGACGTTGCGGATAAAGTCATATTCATGGAGGGCGGCTACATCGTTGAGGAGAACACGCCGGAAGAGATCTTCGGCACGAACGCTTCCGACAGAGTTAAGCAGTTTTTGCAGAGATTCAACAGCTGAGTGCGCCTGCGTCTGCGCTTTCGCGCTTGTCCTACGCGGACGGCGCCAGCCTGCGCGGCTGGATCGCGCAAGGGCAAAGCCCTTGACCCGAATGACCGTAACACGGAAATTAAAAAATCTGCTGACATATTAATAATAATCAATAAGCTCCGCAGTATGATTGCTGCGGAGCTTTCGTTATATTTCTGTTACAAACGGTGTCACAAGTATGATTATCATAAATATCGGACAGATAAACTTTATCATAACACGGTACATTCCCCGTGCAGAGAACTTCTTCTCGCCGTGAAGCACCTCTTCCTCAACATAAGATGTCTTGACAACATATCCGATGAGTATGCAGGTAAGGAATGCAAGTATCGGCATCATCACCGAGTTGGTGATAAAGTCGAAGAAATCAAGGAACTGCATACCGAACAGCTTAACTTCCGACCAGTCGCTGTAACCCAGCACAGAAAGCATTCCGAGCAAGAGCGTTATCGCGATGACCACAAGACAGCTCTTTACTCTGCTGAGTCCGAACTTATCCATTACAGCCGAAACGACCGTCTCCATAAGCGATATCGAAGATGTCAGCGCCGCAAGCGATACGAGTACAAAAAATGCCGCTCCGATAAAATCACCCGCCGGCATGGACTGAAATACCTTCGGCAGCGTTATAAACATAAGTCCGGGACCGCCGTTGAGAGCACTCTTGTCTCCGCCGGAAAAGACGAATACCGAAGGAACTATGATAAGTCCGGCAAGCAGTGCAACTCCGGTATCGAAGATCTCTATCTGTGTTACCGAGTTTTCAAGAGAGTCCTCCTTGCGCATATACGAGCCGTATGTGATGAGTATTCCCATTGCTATCGACATCGAATAGAACAGCTGGCTTGACGCTGCCGCAACAGTCTTGAACAGCATCTCGGGAGTAAGAACGGAGAAATCCGGAAGCAGATAGTACGCCGCTCCTTCAAGCGCTCCGTCAAGTGTCATCGTGTATATCGCAATACCGATTATAAGAACAACCAGCACAGGCATAAGCAGCTTGCTTACCTTCTCTATACCCTTCTGGACGCCGAGAAGAATTACCACGGCATTAAGCACCACATATATCACGAAGAATATCGCAGTTTCTGAAGAATTACCGATAAAACTGCTGAAGAACGTTGTTTCCGCGCCTGTTTCGGTAATTACCGTTCCCGCAGTTTCCGCTCCGTTTCCGGTAATGAACATGGTCATATACTTGAGCACCCAGCCGCCGATATCGCAGTAATAAGAAAGTATTATCGCGGGGATTATTGCCGCCGCCCAGCCCATAAATGCCCACTTTGAGCTGACCTGCTTGTAAGCGCCGAGAACACTCTTGCCGGTGCGTCTCCCTATCGCAACCTCCGTCAGCATAAGCGTAAAGCCGAATGTTACCGCAAGAATAAGGTAAACAAGCAGAAAGAAGCCGCCGCCGTATTTCGCAGCAAGATACGGGAATCTCCAGATATTGCCGAGTCCTACCGCCGAGCCTGCCGCAGCAAGAATAAAACCGAGCCTGCTGCCGAACTTAGCGGTGCCTTCCCGCTTCTTTTCTATTTCCATTATGACCTCCTGCAGGTCTTACGATCTCCGATCTTCAGACCTTTCCTCTCCGAATATATAAAGCATTAATGATTATTATAAACTATATTTAAAGAAATGTCAACATTTTAACAGATAAAAAGTATTCTTGCCGGAACATTATCAGCTGTGAACCGCCGAACATGATAAAGACCGGACGGAATGCTCCGGTCCGGTCTCTATCGAAATAAGAGGGTAATGAAATATAGGG
>JAFVBZ010000271.1 GCA_017479645.1 Ruminiclostridium sp.
CATTATTGTATCGGAGTGTCTTTCCGCAATATCGCATATCGTGCTTATAAGCTTTTTCAGCAATTCGCGTATTTCCTTGATCTCGTCACGCAGATACAGGCGGATATCAACGGCGACCTGATCGTTGCGGGAACGTGATGTGTGCAGGCGCTTGCCGATACTGCCGAGTCTTGTCGTAAGCTCGGCTTCTATGAACATGTGGATATCTTCCGCGTTCATATCAAGATCAAGCTTGCCCACTTCTATATCGGCGAGAATCGACTGGAGCCCTGCTATTATAGCGGTGCTGTCATCTTTTGAGATGATCTCGGCTTCACCGAGCATCGTTGCATGTGCAATGCTTCCGGCAATATCGTTTCTGTACATACGTCCGTCGAATGAGATCGACGAGTTGAAAGCGTTCACGCCGCTGTCGGTCTCCTTTGAGAAACGTCCTGCCCACATTTTGTCCATTTTGTGTTGTTCTCCTTTGTCTTTATGTGTGAATAAAATATATCAAAGCCACTGTATAAAGGCTGTTTTTTCATGTCTGTTGTAGCCTGCACGTTCATAGAATCTGAGTGTGCTTTCTTCTTTTGAGCCGGTCAGAAGCATCATCTTATAGCAGTTATTGTTTTCTGCGATCTGTCTGGCATAGTCAAGACAAGCCGTAGCATAACCCTTTTTCCGGTATTGTTCATCAGTTACTACATTCTCTACAAATGCATACGGCTGCTGTCCGTGTGTAAGATTCGGGATAATGACGCATACACAGGAAGAGACGATCTTTCCGTCTGTTTCAGCAACAATTATATGATGATCGCTGTCATTCAGTATCCGTTCCCATAATTTCATAACATGTTCATTTTTCTCCGGGAAAGGATTGTTGTGCAGCTGCTTATACAGGTTCATAAGTCCGTCGAAATCTGAATTATTTATTTCGCGTATCATTACCGTCCCTCCCGGAATGGCATATTAAATGAAAATGCCGATATATGCGGTTTTTACGCCGCATATATCGAGGCTGTTCATATTATCATGCAAAGTGCAAATGCTTACTTGTTCCTGTTTTCGTCGAGCAGTGCCTTGACCTTGATCGGAAGTCCGAAGAGGTTGATGAAGCCTGCGCTGTCCTTCTGATCGTAAACATCGTCTTCACCGAAAGAAGCGAAGTCTTCGCTGTACAGGGTGTAGGGAGATGTAACGCCGGCATTGATGATGTTGCCCTTGTAGAGTTTGAGCTTTACATCGCCTGTGCATGTTTCCTGGGTCTTGTCAACGAAAGCGTCCATAGCTTCTCTTAAAGGAGTGAACCACTGTCCGTTGTAAACGAGATCTGCATACTTCTGAGCAAGTCCTGCCTTGTAGTGCTGTGTCTCCTTGTCAAGGCAGATAGTTTCGAGAACTTCGTGAGCGTGATAAAGGATAGTACCGCCGGGTGTTTCATAAACGCCTCTGGACTTCATACCTACAAGTCTGTTCTCTACTACGTCGAACAGACCGATACCGTTCTCGCCGCCAAGCTTGTTGAGCTTCTTGATAAGTTTAACACCGTCCATTTTCTCGCCGTCAAGTGCTACCGGAACGCCTTTTTCAAAAGAGATAGTAACATAAGTGGGCTTGTCGGGAGCCTGTTCGGGAGAAACGCCGAGCTCAAGGAAACCGGGCTTGTTGTACTGAGGTTCATTTGCGGGATCTTCAAGATCAAGACCTTCGTGGGAAAGGTGCCAGAGGTTCATATCCTTGGAGTAGTTGGTCTCTCTTGTGATCTTGATCGGAACATTGTGAGCCTCTGCGTAGTCGATCTCCTGGTCTCTCGACTTGATATCCCATATTCTCCAGGGAGCGATTATCTTGAGGTTAGGTGCAAGAGCCTTTATAGTGAGCTCAAAGCGGACCTGATCGTTGCCCTTGCCGGTGCAGCCATGGCAGATAGCGTCAGCGCCCTCTTTCTTGGCGATCTCAACGAGTCTTTTTGCGATAGGAGGACGAGCGAATGAAGTACCGAGCAGGTAACCTTCATACTTTGCGCCTGCTTTAAGGGTGGGGAATATAAAGTCGTTTACGAATTCGTCCTGGATATCTTCTATGTAGAGCTTGGAAGCGCCTGTCTTTTTTGCTCTTTCTTCAAGTCCGACGATCTCGGAATCCTGACCTACGTTTCCTGCAACACAGATAACCTCGCAGCCCGGATAGTTCTCATGAAGCCACGGAATTATGATAGAAGTATCAAGTCCTCCGGAATATGCGAGTACGATTTTTTTGATCTCATTAACCATTTTGGTTATGCTCCTTTGTAAAATTTGTTGATACATATTATTATACACAAAATATTCATAATGTCAAGTTATTTTATACGCATAAATGCATAATATACCGCATAAAATGAATAATGAGTGAATATTATTAATCGCAGGAAAATAATAAATAAAAGTACTTTTATGTTCCTTATGTTAAAAATGATGAAAATGCGGATAATCTGCTATAAATCGTTCATAATTCCTTGACAAAACGAATGTTCTTATGTATAATTGAATAATGAACGTATGAACAGAAACGTGTTCGTTCATATTTTGTCACAAAATGCAGATAAGAAAGGTATTGTTATGCTTTTAGGGGAAAAACTTGAGATCCTTATTGAACGCCGCAATATGAGCAAAACCGAATTTGCGGAGAGCGTCGGCATTACATACAGGGGTCTCGCCAATTATCTGAACGGATCAAGAAGACCTAAGAAGGAAGTGCTTGATAAGATCTGCGAGAAGCTCGGAGTATCGCCGGAGTTTATCACAGATGACTCAAAGAGCCTGATACTTGACAGCAAGGAAAGGTTTGTGTTCAATTCAAAATCCGATTCTACCTCAATACGTGAAGCTGCCGATTATCTCGAAAAAGGCAAGCAGATCTTTGAAAGCAGCAGCATAAGCAGCGAAGATAAACAGGCTTTGTTTGCGTGTCTTACAGAGCTTTATTTCAATGCTGCCAAATCAATGAACTGATATGGACAGAGCAAAAATAGAGCGGATAAACTTCCTTGCCCGCAAATCAAAGTCGGAAGGACTTACCGCGGCTGAAAAAGAAGAGCAGACCGCACTTCGCAACGAGTACCGAGAATATATGCGCCGCGGCTATATGGCGGAGTTCTCAAATACCTATATAGTTGATGAGAACGGCAACAAGAGAAAGCTGATCAAGGACAAATGAGTGTGAATGTAAACAGGTACAGTAGGCTTGGTTTCTGCTGTGTGCTGACTTCCGGGGCAAAGATCGCGTGGAGCGACGATAACAGGGTATTCAAAAAGATCCTGGCTTCCAAAGGCTTCAAAGAAGCTTTTGAAGCTTCATCAGCGGATCTTCTGTCATTTGAGCATAAGCTGACAGTTGACGGTGTACGCTTTATGATCGTCTGCATACCCGTTCCCGGGAACAGGTATGTCTGCACAGCCTATCCCGAGATCATCTATATGAAGCAGTCATATTCTGAGATGTACGCCAGGATCTTCAACATAAGAAGGAGTGCCGGAAAGGACCTGTCGCTTCTTGTGACACTTGAGGAGAAGCTGAAAGATATATCTGCTGATGAGGGTTGCTTTGATCTGCTGAAGGAGATGTATGCCTGCGCGGAAGAGATAGTATCGGATTCCGACGGCATCTGCCGGCTTTTTGATGCTGAACATCTTTCCGGGTATGTTGATCTCAAGGACAGTATAAATTCGACTTTTGCCGCAGTAAGAAAGTATAATGCGCTTATGCGCCGTGATATCAGAGCTGATGTTCAGCTTGAACGCTGTGTTGCACGGGTGAATTACACTGTGCTGGAGACTCTTCTTTTTGAAACAGTCCGTATTCTCTATAAGCTGCTGCCGGAGAACGGGAGCAGTCTGATCAGTGTCAAAGGCGGAAAAGACGGGGCGTTAGTCCTTAAGACAGAAAGACTTGCCGCAGCGGATATTGATCCGGGCGCATTAGACGGCGAGATAAGGGATATCCGGTGTGCAGCGGAATGTCTCGGCGGAAGCGTGAAGATCTCTTCTCCGGAAGAGGGATTTATGCTGAAAGCTGTTCTGCCTGTCTCGCTTTCAAACTACACCGGCAGGGTAAAGAAAGATATCGGAGAAATGCCCGGAGAGGAGCTTCGCGGGTATTATAAGCTCTTTGAACCTCGCCGTGACAGCGGAAGCCATATTGAATTCAATAATGAGCGTATCGAACCTGTATTAAGCATAACATTGCTGCTTGCGGATCTTTTGCTTGGCGAACTTGCAGGAAGCGGAAAATAGATAGACTGTTTTTCATATTTTTTTTTGTTTTTTTAAAATTATCACATAATTATCACATTAACGGGTTATACTGTATCACAGTTAGGGGGTCACCCTTAACAATGATTAATGATGAATTAATCATAATTTCCTCTCCCAACATTTCATTGTTAATTATTTGATTTGATTTTTCCCAGTGGGAAAGCCCGTTCAGTACAGAACATCGGTTCTTTACTGAACCTTTTTTTTAACATCAGCATTTGAGGAGGCATAAAAATGTATAAAATACTTGTTGCTGACGATGAGAAGAATATCAGAGAGGTTCTGCGCGAATATGCCGAGTTTGAAGGTCATGAGGTAAAAGAAGCCGTTGACGGTATGCAGGCTGTGGAAATGGCGAAGAACGAGGATTTCGATATTATTATTCTGGACGTTATGATGCCGAAGCTTGACGGTTTTTCTGCCTGCAAGGAGATAAGAAAGACCAAAAACACCCCGGTTCTCATGCTTTCCGCAAGAGGCGAGGAGTACGATAAGCTTTTCGGATTTGAGATAGGCGCTGACGACTATGTTGTAAAGCCGTTCTCTCCGAAAGAGGTACTTGCAAGGGTGAACGCAATAATAAAGCGCAATCAGCCTGCGGCAGCAGCATCGGAGATAGTAAAGTTTGAAGGACTTGAGATAAACTTTACTGCAAGAAGTGTTACAATTGACGGCGAAAAGGCAAATCTTACTCCGAAAGAGTACGACCTGCTATTCTATCTTGTAAGGAACAAGAATATTGCTCTTACAAGAGACAAGCTTCTGTCCGAAGTATGGGGATATGATTTCTTCGGAGACGACAGGACCATAGATACACACATAAAGATGCTAAGAAACAACCTCGGAGAATACAGAAAGTTTATCGTTACTCTGCGGGGAATGGGATATAAGTTTGAGGTATGATTAAAACCGAAACAGAGGATCTTAACAAGTTTTTCCTCAAAAGTATTAGATTCAAGATCTGGAGAAGCTTTTTCCTTTTTACAGTCGCTATACTTACGTTTCTGTTCATATCTCAGGTAGTGCTTATGCCGGCGATATATCAGTTCATAAAAACCCAGGAATGCGTATCCACGGCTCTTGAAATAAAAGATGCATGGAACTCACCGGAACTGAATTCCGTAATTGATGACAACGCAAGAAATAAACAGCTCGGTATTCTGATACATCTGCCTACTTCGTCGATCGGCGGTCTGCCGTTCACATATTCTCGTGATACCACCGGTTCTTCTGTCTCAATAGACCGGCGTGTAAGCGACGAAATGGTGGAAGAGCTAAGAAACTCGAAAACAGGAATGGTATTCTTTCCGGTAGATGATGATACAAAGGAATCGTTTCTTCTTGCAACGTACGTCGGTACATCGCAAGACCCGGTGGGTTATATCTTTATTTATGCCTTTCTTGAGCCTACCGGAACGACGACGCAGATACTTGCGAACATCTTCCTTATGTCCTCACTTGTAATAATACTTGTGGGACTTGTGTTTGCGGTTATCATATCCTCCAGTATCTCTAAACCTATCATAAATATATCTAAATCTGCGTATAAGCTGATCACAGGCGAATTCGATATGACCTCATCTCCGCACGATTACAGCGAGATAGTTGTCCTGACCGATAATCTGAATAAAGCTTCCGCAGAGATATCCAAGACAGAAAAGCTGAGGAAAGACCTGCTTGCAAACATTTCACATGATCTGCGGACTCCGCTTACTATGATAAAGGCATACGCAGAAATGATACGCGATCTTTCGGGCAATAACCCGGAGAAACGTGAAAAGCATCTCGGAGTTATTATCGACGAAGCGGATCGGCTGTCACTTCTGGTAAATGATATACTGAATCTGTCAAAACTGCAGAGCGGCGCCATACAGCTTGATCTCAGAAAAATTGATTTCAGTTCACAGCTTAAGGATATAGTTTCGCGTTTTGTCATGCTCGATGAGACAAAGATCGAGCTTATCTGCGATGAAGAGATCTATATAAACGCAGATTCAAAGCAGATCGGACAGGCAGTGTACAATCTTATCATAAATGCTATCAATTATTCCGGAGTTGATACCGTAACGGTAAAGCTTTATGATATCGGAAATGACAATGTGCGTTTTGAAGTGTCTGATAAGGGTGTAGGTATTTCCGCGGAACAGCTTCCTTATATCTGGGACAGATACTATAAAGTCAACCGTTCCGAGAACTATAAGCGTACCGTAAAGGGAACAGGTCTCGGACTGTCGATAGTTAAGGGCGTGTTCGAGTGCCACGGCTTCAGATACGGCGTTGAAAGCACGGAGGGTGCCGGAACTACTTTCTGGTTTGAGTGCAGACGGGAGAGACCGGATAATGAGAACGCTTGAATATACCGTTGATGCCGGAAGAGACGGTATGGAAGCCGGTGCATTCCTCAAAGGCAAGGGATACAGCAGGGCAATGCTTACGCTTCTTAAACGTGACAACGGACTGCTTGTAAACGGGCAAACAGCACGGACAGTTGACCGGCTGAAGTCCGGAGACACAGTCAGTGCTGTCTTCAGAGAGACTTCCGGCGGTGTTCCGAACCCGGAGCTTGATGCCGGTACGGTATATGACGATGAAGATATAGTTGTATTTGATAAGCCTGCCGGAATGCCGGTTCACACTTCATTCGGACATGACAGCGATACGCTCGGAAACCTGTTCGCGGCGCGGTATCCGGACTGTTATTTTCATGCTGTAAGCAGACTTGACCGCAACACTTCCGGTCTTATCATCGCCGCAAAGCACAAATTCGCTGCTGCGAGACTTATGTCCGATCCCGGTCATAAGCCGGAGAAGGTATATTATGCGGTCACAGGGAAGGGGATTGCGGATAAATACGGTGAAAGCGGCGAGATTGCTGCTCCCATAGCCCGTGAAAATGACAGCATGATAAAAAGAACTGTGCGAAGTGACGGAGTTTATGCCTGCACACGATTTCGTGTCGCTGCGATATGCGGAGAGCATTGTCTTCTTGAAGTAACTTTGGTTACAGGCAGAACGCATCAGATCCGTGTACATTTTTCTTATGCGGGATTTCCGCTGCTGGGAGATGATCTGTACGGAGGAGATACCACGCATATATCTCGTCAGGCGCTTCACTGCGGCAAAATTTCGTTCAGACACCCTGTTTCAGATAAGGAGATAACGCTTATTTCGCCATTACCCGACGATATTAGCGGTATTTTTGATAAAAAGCCGGTAATATAACCAAATGGACTTGATTTTTATAGATATATATTGTATAATAGACATATAACAAAAGTATGTTACGGAGAGATAAAAAATGAATGATAAACTGAATGTCTGCCTCCTTAACGATTCTTTTCCGCCGCTTATCGACGGAGTTGCAACGGCAGTAATAAACTATGCTCAGATAATACAGCATGAACTCGGAAGCGCAACAGTAGTAACGCCGGCATACCCTGGTGCGGAAGATAACTACGATTTTCCGGTAGTGCGCTATTCGAGCCTTGCTACGGAAAAACAGCTCGGATACCGTGCAGGATATCCTTTCAGCGCATCTAAACTTGAAGCAATGAAGAACAGTATGTTTGATATAATCCACAGTCACTGTCCGTTTGCTTCAACAGTATTTGCGCGTAATCTGAAAGAAAAGAACGGTTCTCCGCTGATAATGACATATCACACGAAGTTCAATGAGGATATTAAACGTGTAATAGACAATCCTCTTATTGAACCGCAGATAACCAAGTTTGTAGTTCAGAATATTTCTGTGTGTGATGAAGTATGGACTGTAAGCCGCGGGGCAGGAGAGAATCTGCGCAGTATCGGTTACGAGGGCAACTACATAATAATGCCTAACGGAGTCGATTTTCCGAAAGGAAGGGCTTCTGACGAAGATGTTGATGCTTTAAAAGAGACTTATGGGATCGATCCTTCTGTCCCGCTGTTTCTGTTTGTCGGAAGAGTGTTCTGGTATAAAGGATTCAAGGTTATGCTTGAATCACTGAAATATGTTTCGGAGAGCGGAACAGATTTCAGAATGATGATAGTCGGTGACGGCGGTGATCTTGAAGATGTCAAAGCGGAAGCAGAACGGCTTGGTATTATTGATAAAATGATATTTGCCGGTGCTATAAATGACCGTAATGAACTGCGTATCTATTACTGCGCGGCTGATCTGTTTTTCTTCCCGTCGGTTTATGATACAAACGGCATTGTTGTCCGCGAAGCTGCTGCCTGCGGATTGCCGAGCCTTCTTATCAAGGGCAGCTGTGCGGCAGAGGATTTCACCAATTATCAGAATGCTATACTTGCAGCAAATGATGCATTTGCAATTTCAAAAGAGCTTATTCATGCGGCAAATCATCGCAGTGCGCTTAAAGAGATGGGCGAGCACGCTATGAACGAAGTGTATCTTTCGTGGGAAGATGCTGTTAAAAATGCATTTGAGAGATACCATATCGTTATAGAGAACTATAAGAGGGGCATCACCCAGAGCCGTGAAACGAAAACTCAGGAAGTGCTTTATTCTTCCATATCGAGTATTACAAACTCAATACAGAAAGTTCGCAGTATCACGGCATCAGCAAAACGAAAGACAATAAAGACCAGCAAGACCATAACTCATGCAATAAGTTCAAATTTTGTTAAAAA
>JAFVBZ010000272.1 GCA_017479645.1 Ruminiclostridium sp.
GTCATATACAAACACATGCCCCATCATCTGAATATTTCACAACTCAGCATGTGGTTTCACAAATTTGTATAGTGATTCCTACGAAATCGTCAAAAAGGCAGATAAAAAGTGCCTGGAAAACCCCTATATTATTGGAACGATGAATTTTCGAGACCGAAGGAGATGATCTTAACTGTTAAATCTGAAAAAAGTACAAGGTCCAGCATATTTCCGAAACAGCCGGTATACGTACACCGGCTTAAAAAAGTAACTCACGCAAGCAGAGAAAGTATACGTATACTTTCTGAAATTTTTGCGGGACCCCTCAAAATTTCCCGCACTTTCCGAGGACGGAAAGTGCTGCCCCGGCATGGTCAGGCTGCAACCTGAAACCGCAGGTTGACACTAACCGCGCCAAACAGAATTAAACAAATTAGATAAGACTAACCAAAAATGTAAAACAAAGGAGAGATAATAATGCCGATCTTAAAGTCAATTGCGATACACGACAACGTCAAGGCAACATTGAAGTACATATTAAATCCCGAAAAAACAGAGGGACAATTCTTTTGAAATTCTCATAATTGCTTTACCAACGCAGAGGACGCATATTTGAACATGAAGTATGTTTATGAACAATGCACGCACCACAGATTTAACGAGCCCTTAAACAAAATTGGTAAGAACCGAGTTAAGGCAATACACTATATCCAGTCGTTTACGCCCGACCCAAACTTGACTCCGGAACAGGTACACCACATGGGTTTAGCGTTTATCAGAAAAGCGTTTGGGGATAATGTCCAAGCCGTAATTGCAACTCACGTTGACAAGGAGCATCTACATAACCATATCCTGATAAATACATACGGCATCGACGGTCACAAATTTAACGACAACTATACAACGCGCCGCAAGCTACGCGACATATCCGACAGGGTGTGTCTTGCTTTTGGCGTACCGTACATTGAACCAAAGCACAAGAGGGGTATGACTTACGGCGAGTGGAACGCGCTTCGGAAAGGTACGTCGTGGAAAGAAAAGATCAAGAAAGAGATCGACACACTTGTGCTGTCCTGTAAGAATTATGACGAGCTTGCCGCAGCTCTCGAAGAACGGGGCTATGTGTTTAAGTACGGGACATACACAGCTATCAAAGCTCCGGAGCAGAAGAATTTCACGCGGCTGAAAACGCTGGGTGAAGATTACACCATTGAGAATATCGCTTCAAGAATTAAGTGGAAGGACGATCTGGGTAACGCAAGCCGCGAGGACGCGTACAACAAGGGACAATCCCTGACTATCTGTTTCGCTGGCATTATCACCCAGCTTGCAAAGCGCATAGTTGACGGAACTAAGAAACCGAACAAGCGCGATGAAAGTTTGGAGTACCTACCGCACAACGATCGTGATATATTTCAGTTGAGCGCACAGCTCGCGCTTATCAACCGCTTACATATTCACTCAATCAGCCAAGTCTCTGAAAAAATCGAAGAGGCGCAGAAAGAACATGACAAAGTGGTCTCCGAATTTAACGCTCTCACATCTGAACACCACCGGCTCGCTGATCTGCTAAAACAGTATGATAGCTACTGTGAGTTAGAGGACAAGCCTGATAAAACAATGACGGAAAAGATGAAACTGTCCCTTGCACGGCAGTCACTCGCCCGTCACGGTATCATTTCTCCGGAAGATGTGCGGCAGCTTGAAATTCAGAAACAGGATTACGATGACCGCATCGCGGAAATTCAAAGAACGATAAACGACAAGGATTATCTTGTTAGAGCGCTTCGTGAAATATCTGACACTTACTATGATATATCGCAGGGCGACTACATCAGTAAACTGATTGTTAAGAAAAAAGAACAGCAGGAGACACCGCCGGAAAATATTGTGCAAGAAAAGGCGACACCGGTGCCGGCACAGGCTGTTTCCGCGCTGAAACAGGACGAACCCAGACAGGAAACTCCAAAACCTGTACAAAAGCAGGACGAGCCGACACAGGAAAGCCCTGCACAAAAACCTGCAACACAAGAAACACACCGCAGGAAAAAGAGCAGATGATCGGAGGTGAGGACTTATGATCTATATTTACGGGGGTGTGCCGCCGTAGGCTTTGCCATGCCGTTTGCGGTAATTCATACTTACAGAAAAACAGATAAACAAAAATGACAATGAAATTCAAGGAGAAAAAGGAATGAGAAGAATACTTACAATCAAGGAAGCAGCAAAACTTATCGAGGGTCTCACGGAATATCGCATCAGACAAATGGTGAAATCCGGTCAGCTCCCGTGCTTCATGGCAGGGAAGAAATATCTGATCGACGAGCAGGCTCTGTACAAGGCGGTGTTCGGTTATGTCCCCGAAGATGTGAAGTCTGCATAAAGGGAAAAAAACAATGAAATGACGAAAAGCCGCACCACGAAGCCATCTGCGCTTGTTACAAGTCTCGGATTCGAGGATCCGGTAACAGAAATTTCCTCAACCCACTTGACAAGTCACGCTTTAATGTGTAAAATAATAAGTACAGATAAGTGCTGCGGTTTATTGAAGGAGGAATAAACCATGGCATCAATCAGCAAAAGAGGTAACTCTTATCGTATAAAGGTCTCGTGCGGGTATGACGCACACGGCAGACAGGTCAGCCAGTACAAAACGTGGAAGCCCGAACCGGGCATGACGAAAAAACAGATCGAGAAAGAATTGCAGCGTCAGGCGTTTATCTTTGAAGAAGAGTGCATGGGCGGGAACACCGTCTGCACGATAAAATTCGAGGACTTCGCCAAGCAGTGGTTCAAGGAGTATGCGTACATTCGTCTGAAAGCCGGTACAATCGCGGGTTACGAAAACATGACACCGCGCATTTACAAGGCACTCGGACATATCCGAATGGACAAGCTCACACCGCATCACATTCAGAAGTTTATCGTCGATCTCACGGAATGCGAGCGCTTCGACACCCCGAAAAAGCACGGCGGCAAGCTGTCCACCAAGACGATCAAGCTGTATAAATCGTTCGTTTCGACGGTTTGTGATTATGCAGTAAAAATGCAGATCATCAAGGAAAATCCCTGCAAAAATGTCACGATCCCGAAAGTAGTCACGCCGGAGAAAGATTTTTATTCCGTTGAGGAAGCGCAGCGTCTGCTTGAACTTTTCGAGCAGGAGCCGGAAGAAAACTATATGTTCGTTTGCTTCTATACTGTTGCAATTTACACCGGCTTTCGTCTCGGAGAATTGCTCGGTCTGGAATGGAAGGACATCGACTTCGACGCGAACGTGCTCTCCGTCAAGCGCACCAGCCTTTATACAAAAGAAAAGGGAATCTACACCGATACGCCCAAGACCGCATCAAGTATCCGCAGTCTGAAAGTCCCGCAGGGCGTTATGGACTGTCTTGTGAAATGGAAAGGCTTGCAGGACGTACAGCGCGAAAAACTCGGTACTCAGTGGATCGACACAGACCGCATCTTCACCAAATGGAACGGAGATTATTTGTGCAGAGCCGCACCCTCGCACTTCTTCCACAAGTTCTGCGACCGGACGGGCATGCGTTATGTATCAAATCACTCCATGCGACATTTGAACGCATCTTTACTTGTGAATGCGGGCGTTGACATTAAGACAGTCCAAAGCTGCTTAGGACATTCAACTCCGACGACAACATTGCAGATTTATCTGCATACGTTCCAGTCGGCGCAAGCAAGAGCAATGGACGCTGTCGCAGAGGTCTTACCTATCGGCACAAAGTTCCCGAAAAACAACATCAGAATTGCATGATTCGCGGACAAGGTACAAACAAGAGCCAAAGGGCATTTTTTACTTAAATATAAAATGACTCGAACCCGCATTATAAGCGGGTTCGAGCACAAAATATGCTGGCTCCTGTTACTGGACTTGAATTGACCTTTGCGCTTATCGCATTTTATAGCACATTCAAGGAAATCGCGGTATAATGCGGTTTCACAGCATCACATATTCAGTAGCTTGCGGTCATTTGACGTAAACTTTTGTAAA
>JAFVBZ010000273.1 GCA_017479645.1 Ruminiclostridium sp.
ATAAATCTGATTTAGCTTAGCAACATAAATATGCACAATGCCCCTGAGTGCTTTGTAACACTCAGGGGCAAAACTTCTATATGGGTACCCGTCTTATGAGACCGGGAGATTTTTGTATTCACTAATTCTCTTCCTGTGCAGTATCGAGTCTCTGCCGCGCGACAAGCTCCGCAAAATACCCGTTCTTTGCGATAAGCTCATCGTATGTGCCGTCCTCGGTCACATTTCCCTTGTCAAGCACAAGAATGCGGTCGCAGTGGCGTATCGTGGAAAGCCTGTGGGCTATCACTATTCGTGTGCAGCCCATAGCGTCCAGAGCTTCTGACACCTGTTTCTGCGTCTTGTTGTCAAGGGCGCTGGTAGCTTCATCGAACATAAGTATCTTCGGCTTGGAGGCAATTGCGCGTGCTATCATTATACGCTGCTTCTGTCCGCCGGAGATACCGCCCTGACCTTCCGATATCATTGTCTGCATACCCATAGGCATATTCCGGATATCCTCCGCGATACCCGCAGTCTCCGCCGCCGCCCACGCATCATCGAGGGTAAGCTTCGGAGCCGTGAACGCGAAGTATGCCGACTGATCGACACCGTTCTGCGCCGCAAGGAAATAAAGTATTATCGTTGAAACAAGGCTTATCGCAAGGTTGATGACATCGTTTATCTTTATGAATGTAGGCGGAGCGTAGATGATGTTTTCTCTGATCTTTGCAACAAATTCTTCTTTCATCTGATATCCTCCTCTCTTTTCGGGAAAAGACTGAAACCTACTATCGTACTGCGCCTTGAAACAAGCACAGACAGCACTTTCTCGCGGAAAGCGTTTGCGCTTTCGCCGGCTCTTTCCATTGTGAACACGAGCCGGGTAACTCCCCTCTCGCGCACTATATCCGCGGCATCTGCGACAGCGAGCATTATCACGCCGCTTCCGTGAAGTGCGGCTGAGGAAGAGAGCGTCTTGAAGATCACGCTCTTTCTGTCCGCCATATATGCGAACACATAAGCGGCAAGCCGTCCGTTATGGGTGCATATCACGCTGATATCGGGAGTGATCTCCGCGCCGGGAAGTATGAGGTGTTGATGATTCTGCCGGCATTTGTATTCGCTGTCCGGAGCATCTCTGAACTGCTGAAGCAGGTCTTCCGGCGCCTTATCGAGGGTGAGCGTTGAAAATCCCTGTCTGCGAAGGGTATCGCAGAGCCGTCTTCCGTGCTTATCCATATATGCGTCCCAGCGTTCCCACATATCGCCGCCGTCACAGAGATAGACAGACCGTCCGTTGCGGCGCTCGAACCCGCATTTTTCCATAACGTGCATTACAGCCGGAGCGAACTCATGTGAATCGGAGAGTGAAGTTCCTATGGGACTTCCTGCGGAATCAACGGCATAGCGCACAAGTGCCTGCATAACGCCGCGCCCCCGCAGTTCCGGCTTCGTGAACGTGTGATGTATCAGCTCCGTTCCGCGGTCATTCCCCAGAAACATATATCCCGCGGGTTCCCCGTCAAGATAAGCGTAAAGCGCACTGCCGTCTTTTCCGGCATTCTCCGCGCACCTTTCGGTGTACAGGGTGGTATATCCCGCGAACAGTTCCCTGTAAAGACCCGGTTCGCCTTTTTCAACAGTTATCATAGATCACAGCTTCCTTGTGTTTCTTTTGATATTGTTTTATTGTTTATCCGATGCCTTACGGGCAGTTATCAACGGTTTCTTTCTTTTCTCCGCTGCCGCCGTCATCTGCTTTTCTCGGCGGACATCGCTTGATGTATTCCTCGAATGCGGGCTTGGCAGCGGCAGTTATGCGCTCCTCCCAGCCGTTTTCAAAGAAGAAGCAGTTCTCTTCATCGGGCGCGTAGTAATTGTCGCCGTGCATTATCGCTCCGTTGCGGCAGCCGCCCGCACAGCGGTCTATGTACTTGCAGTCACGGCATTTACCGCTCTTGTCCCTGACCTCGCCGACTGTGGTGGAGCAGAGCTTGTTGAAATCCGAGCCGGGGGCGATGATATCCCTGAGCGGCGTTCTGAAAAGATTCGGGAAATTCTCCGCGTATCCGCAGTCGCACATACCCATGCAGGGCGCCACCATTCCGTCTGCGCCGATGTAGAAGTTTTCGGTGAGTACGCCGCAGGCAGGTGCCTTCTTCTCTTCTTCCGCGCTGCATTCCCGCTTGTAGTAGATGTGCCAGTCACTGTCGCCGGGGGTGTACATGAACGCGCCGGAAAGCATTATTGACAGCGGCGCATCGTCCTCGAAATACTGCGGGATATAGCGCTCTATCATTTCAAGATTTTCCCGGGGTGTGAGCTGAAGTTCCGCGACTTCCGGCTGAGCCCATTCTCCGAGATCCATCATAGATCCGGCTTTCAGGCTCGATACGCCGAGAGAAGCAAGCAGCTTCACGGTCTCACGCAGAGTATCGATATTTTTCCTGTGCATGCACATTGATACGGAGATGCCGTGACCGTGCTCATGCAGAAGCTTTATCGCGGAGATCGTCTTTTCTTCCGAACCCGGCACTCCGCGCAGGAAATCGTGCATTCCGATGCCGTCGAAGCTCAGCTGGAACGAGGGGTGCTGACCGTGCTTTTCAAGCTCGTCCAGCAGTTTTTCGTCAACCAGCCAGCCGTTTGTATAGATATTCGATATTTCGATGTTCCTGTCCGTGAGCGCCGAAACTATATCGAGGAAGTCGTCTCTGATGAGCGGTTCTCCGCCGGTTATGTCGACATCGAATATACCGCATTCCGCGATGCTGTCAGCTATCTGAATTATCTGCCCATGAGTCGGAGCGCCGTGTTTTGCATGGGGCGCGGACATGAAGCAGTGCCGGCATTTAAAATTGCACGCACCGGTTATGGACCAGTGGACCGAGCGCTTATATGATGCGGGATAAAGCTTGTATTCCTGCACGGGCGAAAGAAATTCCAGGAAACCGGCTTTGCGGATAACGCCTTCCAGGAATTTACGCTGATTTTCGGGGAGAGCATCAACATCTATATCGTGCGCGCCGTCGCATTTCATCAGCAGAAGATACTGCTCCTTGCCGATAAAATCAACTCTGTTCCTTTCCGGGCAGTATATTCCACCGAGCCTGTCCTTCCACCCGCGCAGACGGAAGGGACTGTTAAGAACGTATGTCATATTGACCTCCTGTAATCAGCGTTACAACGCGCCTATTTTATCACTATACCATTATATCATATTCACAGGCAATAAGCGTTGACCAAAACGGTCAAAATGCTCCGGGATCCTTTTATCTCATTTCCCGGCGGAACGTCTTGCATTTTGCAGGACAAAATGGTATAATATATACAGTCAGGATAAAGACCGGAGGAAATATAAATGAAAAAAAGAAAGACGCTGCTGTTTCAGGTGGGAATAATCATTGCCGTGTTCTTTTTCATACTTACGTCAGTGGTAGGCATCGTTGTATATACCGGAACAACATCTATGTTCCTGAACGCAAAGGACGAGATGATAGACCGCGATCTGCTGAGAGTGAAAAAGCTTGTGGAGGATATCCCGATATTCACTACATTTGCCGGATTTTGGGAAACGCACCAGGAGAAAATGAGGGGCGATCTCACAGAAGAAGAATATGAAGAAGGAAGCGAAGCTTACGCAATAGTAGGAGTGATGCCGGACAAGAGCGGTTTTGAATCTCTGAATGAATCGGAAAAGCTTCTCATGGCACATGATTTCTACAACTATATCTCTCTGAATTTCAACGAGGAGCAGTTCCAGTTTGACTATGACGGTCTGTATCTTGTCGATATAAGCGAAGAGAACTGCGGCTTTGTTATCTGCCGGGGTAATGACGAGGCTCTTGTGAACCGGGACTCACTTGGAAGCACGTTAGGCATTGACATAAACAGCCACAACGCGGTGCGGAAGATGCGCTCCGGGAACTACAGCCAGACCGAATATGAGATAGTGAACACCGTCGGCGGCGACAGCTACTATATCGGTTATACGCCGATCGAGACCGGCGAAAAAGTAAAGTATGCGGTGTGCATTTTCTACGACTGGACCGAATTCAAGAAGGTGCTTGCGGAAAACCTGTCGCTGATGCTGATACTCGGGCTCATAGTTATGGCCGCGGCGGGGGTGCTGCTGCTTCACTTCCTGCAAAACACCGCGGTAAAGCCGGTTGCGGCAATACAGAGAGCCGTGCGCAGCTATATCGGCGATAAGGACAGCAATGCCGTTGATGAGAGCATGAAAAAGATAACCGGTGCCAAAGAATTCACCGAACTTGCGGGAGACATCTCTCACCTCTCGAAAGAAATAGAACGCTATAACGAGGATAACATCAGACTTGCCGGCGAAAAACAGAAGACAGCAACGGAGCTCGATCTCGCGTCACGTATCCAGAAAGGCGTGCTTCCGAGCACGTTCCCCGCTTACCCGGACCGCACGGAATTTGACATCTATGCGTCTATGACCCCGGCGAAGGAGGTCGGCGGAGATTTCTACGATCACTTCCTTATCGACGACGATCATCTTGCTCTTGTTATAGCCGACGTTTCCGGCAAGGGCGTTCCCGCGTCCCTGTTCATGATGTCGTCAAAAATGCTGATAAACTACCGCGCTCTTGCGGGAGGAACGCCGGCGGAGATACTTAAATTCGCAAACGAACGGATATGCAGCAGAAATATAGTTGATATGTTCGTGACCGTATGGCTCGGCATACTTGAGATAAGCACCGGAAAGCTGATCTGTTCAAATGCAGGCCACGAATACCCGATATTGCAAAGCGGCGGCAGATTTGAGCTTATGAAGGATCCTCACGGACTGGTGCTCGGTGGGATCCCGGGTGTGGAATACAGCTCGTACGAGATACAGCTGAATAAGGGCGATGCCGTATTCGTGTACACGGACGGCGCTGCCGAAGCCACCGATTCTTCCGAGAATATGTTCGGAACCGATCGTATCGTTGACGCTCTCAATGCCGCTCCGGACAGCTCGCCGGAAGAGCTGACAGCCGCTGTATCAAAGGCTGTGGACGATTTCGTGAAAGATGCGCCCCAGTTTGACGATCTTACAATGCTTTGCCTTAAATACAACGGTAAAGACTGACGAAAAAGAAACCCCGCAAGGAAGCCTTGCGGGGCGATTTTCTGTGTATTCGTGAGATACGGTTTGTTAACGCTTGCTGAACTGGGGAGCGCGTCTTGCAGCTTTGAGACCGTACTTCTTTCTTTCCTTCATTCTGGGGTCTCTTGTAAGGAAACCTGCCTTCTTGAGAACAGGGCGGAGTTCGTCGCTGTACTGGAGAAGAGCTCTGGAAAGACCGTGACGGATAGCACCTGCCTGACCTGTAACACCGCCGCCTGCTACTGTGCAGACGATATCGAACTTATCTGTTGCGCCAACGAGGTTAAGGGGCTGACGAACGATGAGCTTGAGAGTATCGAGACCGAAGTAATCATCGATATCTCTGTTATTGATAGTGATGGAACCGCTTCCGGGATAAACGCGAACGCGTGCAACGGAGTGCTTTCTTCTACCTGTTCCGTAGTAGTAGGATTTTGTATCATACATAGACATATCGGTGCTCCTCCTTAAAATTCGAATACTTCGGGCTTCTGAGCAGCGTTCTTATGCTCAGCGCCTGCATACAGACGAAGTCTTGTAAGAGCCTTGCGTCCGAGGGTTGTGTTGGGGAGCATACCGTTTACAGCGAGCTCCATAGCCTTTTCGGGTCTTGTAGCCATCAGCTTTTCATACTGAATAGACTTAAGGTGACCGATATAACCGGTGTGCCATCTGTAGTACTTGTTCTGAAGCTTGTTACCTGTAAGAACGGCTTTAGCGCAGTTGATGATGATAACATGATCACCGCAGTCGCAGTGGGGAGCGAAAGTAGGCTTATTCTTACCGCGGAGAATTGTAGCTGCCTGAGCTGCTACACGGCCGAGGGGCTTGCCTGCCGCGTCGAGTATATACCACTTGCGTTCTACGTTTTCTGCCTTGGGCATATAAGTAGTTGACATATTCATTTCCTCCTGAATTTTTGTGAACAATGGTTATTATAGCGATATTGAGCGGGTTTGTCAATAGTTTTTGCGGTCTTTTTCAAAATATATCGCATATTCTCTCTGTTTTTCTCATTTTCTCTCGATTTCTCTCATTTTCTCTTCTTCTATTTCACTTTTTCAGCGACATAAAACTGTCCGGCATTTTCTTATACCGGACAGTCCTTTTACTAAATTAGTATCTATAAACAAAACCAAGTAATTTCGTCACGATTCAGATATGCGCGCAGAGCGCGCTCCAAAATTGTGCATTGTGAATTGTGCATTGTGAATTCAATCTTCAAGACCTTTGAGTGCCGCTATCTCATCGCGGTTTATCCTTATCTTCGCATCTTTCAGCAGCTTCACATCTTCCCGCTTATAAGGCGCCGCGGGAGCATCGGGATTGTTCTTCAGCTTCACCTTGAGTATTCCGGTGAGCAGGTTTGCATCTTCCACCTGACCCTGACCGTCGGGAGTTTCAACGATAGCGCCGACTTTCGGAGTAATGCGCAGGAGCGCGTCATAGCTGTCCTGCTCATATTTAAGGCAGCACATAAGTCTGCCGCAGGTTCCGGATATTTTTGTGGGATTAAGGGAAAGGGACTGTTCCTTCGCCATTTTGATAGAAACGGGCTGGAATTCACCGAGAAAGCTTGCGCAGCAGAACGGTCTTCCGCATATACCGAGACCACCGAGCATCTTCGCTTCGTCTCTCACGCCTATCTGTCTGAGTTCGATACGCGTTCTGTAAATGCCGGCGAGATCTTTTACCAGCTCGCGGAAATCGACTCTGCTCTCGGCGGAGAAGTAGAAGAGGATCTTGCTTCCGTCGAAGGTATATTCCACATCTATCGGCTTCATTTTAAGCCCGTGTTCCGCGATCTTTTTCGCAAACACCTTTATTATATCGGCTTCTTTGGCTTCATTTTCACTGATACGCTTCTCGTCCTCCGGGGTAACGAGCCTTATTATGGGTTTGAGGGGCTGGACTACCTCTTTATCGTCAACCTCCCGGTTTCCGATAACGACCTCGCCGCATTCTACGCCTCTTGCAGTCTCGACGATGACCTTATCGCCGACCTGCACCTTTTTATTTCCGGGCGAAAAGTAATATACCTTTCCGACCTCTTTGAATCTTATACCGATTATCTCAGTCATTATTGTTCCTCCTTAACGGCGGTTCGCGGATTCCGCGGCGTCAAAAAGCGCTCCGCAGCATTCCGCCGCGAACAGCTTCACATTCGGGTTTGTAAAGGACATTCCGTAAAGCCGCAGAGCCTCGTCATACATTCTGGTTATAGCCGCGAGACTGTACGCGGAGGCGATACGCTTTGTCCTGTCCATATATTTTTCCGCTGTCCCTTTTCCGGATTTGTAAGCGGCAGCCTGTGCGAAAATGTCTGTAAGAATGCCGAGCGCCGCGAAAACTTCTTCCCTCGTTTTAAGCGAGGACACAGCAAGCAGGCAGTCCAACTCCTTCTTATCCGCGAGAGCATCACAGGCTTTTACGGCGGCATGGTAATACTGCATATCGTCGCCGTTTTCCTCGAATTTAAGCGCAGTCCCGATATTCCCGCCGAAACGGGCGAAAAGCTCTGCTGCCCGTGAACGGTCAATGCCGTGACCGGAAAGGGCTGCCGCGAAATCTTTCTCGTCACAAGCATCAACGGTTACTGCCGTAACTCTCGACAGCACGGTCTGTAGCACAGGCTCTTTCCTGTCGGCTGTAAAGATATAGCGGTTGAAATCGAGGGGTTCCTCAATGAATTTGAGCAGCGTATTCTGACATATTACGGACATACTGTCCAGAGCCTCAAAAACGCAGACTCTTATATCCCCGTCATTCGGCTTGATATAGCAGCCGGCAATGAACGAACGCAGGTCATCGGCGTTGTACTTCCCCTTCTCCATTACGGAAAGCGGGTACACGACATCGGGGTGGATATGCTGTTCGGTGCGCCGGCACTCATTGCATCGCATGCAAGGCTTTCTGCCCTCACCGGTGCACATATACATCATCGCGGTGTAATCCGCGAGGACGCGCTTTCCGATGCCGCTGTCACCTGTGAGCAGGAGCGCGTGTGGGAATCTCCCGGACTGTGCGAACCTGCCGAGGGCAGCGAGGGCGCGTTTCTTACCGTATATTTCCATTACAGCTTCTCGAACCGCTCGATATCGGTAACGAAAACGGTAGCACCTCCGACGCTCACCTCAACGGGATAGCTTGCGGGAGCGCTTTCTGCGCTTATCGCAACAGCCGCGTCATTCGGCATATACTGCTTGCGCTTGCGGGAATTCTGCGCGATGATCGCGATAACGCCGTCAACGGCGGCATTCTCGCAGCAGATCATGAATGTGGTATTCCCCGCCATAAGGAAACCGCCCGTAGAAGCGAGCTTTGTAGCGGAGAACCCGCCGCGGGTAAGCGCGGTAGATACGTTATGTGCATCATCGTTGTTCACGATAGCGAAAATCAGTTTCATATCAAGACCTCATTAAAAAACATTTACTAAAATCATATTATATCACTCAATGCAGTACCTTGTCAAGACTGCTGCTGGTAAGCAGAAAACAGACATTGCAAGTCTTTTCTATCGGCGTCTGCCTTTGGCGGTTGGGGCTCTGCCCCAACAACCCCGCCGGAGCGTCGCCCCGGACTCGACCAAGGCTCCGCCTTGGATCCATGGGTGCCTTTGACGAGAGATTATTTAAGAGAGTTTTTGAGAGGGGGCTCTGCCCCCAACCCCCCCCCGCAATCCCCCTTTAAAAAAGGGGTCTTAACCCCCTAAACTGAGGCAGTATTTCAGAGCACACAGCTATGGGCTGCTGCCGATTGAAACGCAGTGGGGTTGGCAAAGATTCCATGCAGAAATAGCAGAGTATAGCTAACCGAGGTGGCGCACCCGCCGATTGAAGAATGTCGCTGCGCATTTCGCCGCGGGGCGTTCCCCGCCGCCGTCCGCGTAGGACAAGCGCGTCAGCGCAGAAGGTATAGATCAGACCCGCCCCAGCAGGCAGACGCAGGTGGCTCCGATGCCTTTTCCGGCGAGACCGAGACCTTCCTCCGTGGTAGCCTTTACGCTTACGCGTTCGGCGGGAACGCCCACAGCGCGGGCGATATTTTCGCGCATCTGCGCTATGTAGGGCGCAAGCTTCGGCTTTTCCGCATTTATAGTGCAGTCGAGATTCGAGACTTCATATCCCTTCTCCCGCACCATTCTATCTACACGGCGAAGAAGCCCGATGCTGTCCGCACCCTTGTATTCCGGGTCACTGTCGGGGAAATGCTTTCCTATATCGCCGAGTGCAAGCGCACCGAGCATAGCGTCCATTACCGCGTGAACCAGCACATCCGCGTCGGAATGACCGAGAAGTCCAAGCTCATAAGGTATCTCCGCACCGCCGATCACAAGCTTTCTGCCCTCCGTGAGAATATGCACATCATACCCGTGACCTATGCGGAGAGCGGGTCTGTCCGCGGGGATATCCTCCGGCGTCGTTATCTTTATGTTCTCTCTGTCTCCGTCCACAAGCTTCACCTTTATACCTAATATCTCCGCAAGTCCCGCATCATCGGTAGCTTCCCTGCCCGAAAGCATCATCTCTGTGTAAATATCCGCGCGGAAAGCCTGCGGGGTCTGTACAGCGCGGAGTTTATCGCGCTCCGGCGTTCCTGCCGAGAAACCGTTCCCGTCAATGAACTTCACCGTATCCTTGAGCGGTATCGCCGGTATCGCCGCGCCGTATTCCGCCGCAGCTCCCGCAATGCGCTCTATCAGTTCAGCGGTCACGAACGGTCTTGCACCGTCATGCACCATTATAATATCCGCGTCATGTGAAACCGAGTAAGCGTTCCGCGCGGATAAAGTGCGTGACGCACCGCCGGGAACAATGCTTTTCAGCTTTGTTATGCCGTATTCTTCGCAGAGCGCGTGTATCTTGTCGATATCGCATTCTCTCGCGGCGATGATAATTCCGGAGATGACCGGCGATTTTTCAAATGCCAGCGCGCTCTTTATTATCACGGGGATACCGCCGACAGGAACGAACTGCTTGTTGACACCGCCCATTCTCTGCGACGAACCGCCGGCAAGTATAAGAACATCTGTCTGCATACGCTCACTGCCCTTTCTTGAGCCTTAACGAGCCAAACTCGTCCGTCCAGTCATACCATTCCGTCATATTTTCGGGAACGGAGGAAACATCAACTCTTATCGTGCTGACAAGCGTGCATACAGATCGTGAGTAAAGCGGTATCTCCGCCGCGTACACGTTCACAGCCCTGTCGATGCACGCCATATATGCGGCAGGTTTATCCTCGTCCGCCGCATTTTCCGCCGCCTCCACAAGCTCCTCAAGCTTATGGGAAGCTATGCCGTAATATCCGTCAATATAGATCTTGCGAAGGCCGTCAACCCATGCTCCCGCCCAGATCTCATGTTCTCCGCCTGTCAGCAGATCCCAGAGTTCAGCCGGATCCTCCGAAAGCCGGACATCGAGGGTGAAGCCGAGCCCGCCGAGAAGTTCCGAAGCATTCTTAAGCGCGTTGTATGCGGGGTGCGAGCCGTTGGGACCGCTGATGACAAGCGCAGAGTATTCGGTCTTTGCGCCCTCCGGAGCGCCGGTAATAATGCCTTCCTCGGATATTTCAAATCCCGCGGCGCGGAAAAAACCGAGACAGGCTTCTTTCACTGCCTCTTCGCGGTCATTTTCCGTCATATCCGCGGAAAATATCGGGTCACCGTCAGCATTTGTCTGGAACGGCACTTCCGGGTAACTGTCATCGGTATCCAGCAGTACGCCGTCGATAACAGGATAGTTCAGCATCTCGCAGTACTCGCCGAAATAGCTGTGCAGGGACTCTTCCTTGTAGAAAGCTATTGCAGTTGCAAGCCCTCTGCGAAGGGCGTAGCTCTTCTCGGAGAAACCGTCGTCTCCGACTCTGACATTTTCCGCGTTGATACCGATAAATCCGTAGCCGCATTCGTCCGAAAGATAGGGCATTATCTTCTCCATTGTGCGGTTAGCCTCGTCAACGGCGGCATAGCTTTCTGCCGTACCGTCGGAGAAGCTTATATCCGCAAGACCGTCCGCGATAGCGGAAGCCGCGTCGCTTTCCGCAGCCGCAATGATCTTCATCTGCTTTGTTTGCGGCTCGCCCTTGTAGTAATTCTCGTTCGCTTCGAGAAGAAGAGCGCCGTTCTCATGCCCGGTGAAGCGGTAAGCTCCCGCGCCGAGCAGCTCGCCGGAATGCACGCCGAGTACGGCTTTCGCATTGCCCTTTGTGAATCCGAAACGTTCGCCGTCGTAGTTGTACATTCCTGTGCTGCCGTAATAGTGGAGCGGAAGTATCTGCATACCGCACAGCGCGTCCTCGAAGCTGCCGGTATCGCCGATAACGCTTACGGAAAGGCTGTAGTCGCCGGTCTTTTCTATACCGGAAACGCTGCCGATAACTTCCGGTTCCCCGTCACCGCGCTCCTGCTCGGTGATATAGCCGACTGCGACAGTAACAGCCTGTGCGTCGTAAGCGGTCTCGTCGCCGGTTATCATACCTGCCAGCTGACGGTAATTCCCGCCGTAGGAATCCGCGGTCTCTGCGATCACCGTGTCCCTGTCCTTGCCGGAAGCATCATAGTCGCTGCCGAGGGAGTAAAAGTAAGCGAAAAGCTCCGGGGCTTCATTGTACTTTGTGGTATAGAACGAGTAGGAGCTGTCGTCGTACATAGCTTCTACAGCGGAATACTGCTGTTCGAGCGCCGGTATTATGAGTTTTTCCCGCAGAAGCGGTGTTATTCCCTCCGAAGCGAGGGCCTCGGCTATCATTTCGTCCGTTATCGTATCTGCGATCTCGCTGTCGTAGATGTAGTTGGCTGCCCCGGCGATATTCGCCCAGCCGAGGGGGAAAATGCCGTCGTAGGAGGGGTCAAGATGCAGGTAGATTGTGAAGATAACATCGTCCGCGTCGAGCGTCTCTCCGTCGGAGAACTTCACATCATCGCGGAGCCGGATATCATAGACGGAGATATCGGTCTCCGCATCGCGGGAAATGCCGATATCCGCGATACCGCTGTAGCTGTAGCTGTTCCCGCCGTACATCTCGTACTGCGGCACCCGGGCGTGGGTTATGAGCTCTCCGTTTCTTGTATGTCCGGAAAGCGTAACGCCGACAGCCTTGCCAAAGAGGAACGACAAAGTCGAATTGTCATAAAACGGCGAAATATCGACGGTGCTGCCGCTTGCAGCAACCGTCAGCGGAACCTCTGTGACTTCTGCGGCAGGCTCATCTTCACTTGCAAGAGCCGCTGCGGAAGCATTCTCGGTCTTCGGCGGCTCCTCTGTGGTAACTGTAGGCTCCGTGCTGATAACGGTCTCCGATGTATCGGCGGGGGCAGGCGTATCTGCGCCGCAGCCCGCTGTCAATGCCGCGCACAAAAGCGCCGCGGCGATCTTTTTCAGGTTATCTGTATGTTTCAGGATACTGCACTCCTTATAAAATAGCGTTTTGTTATACAGTATTATAATACAAAAGAATGAACTTGTCAAATCGGATAAAACCGGAGGACGGCTTGACAACGGAAAACCCAGGGAGTATAATGGTTTTGTCCGTATATGTTATCACTCTGAAAGGAAGAAGAAAATGGAGATAAGAAGAGCGGAAGCGAGAGATATTGACGGTCTGAACCGTCTGCTGCGCCAGGTGCTTGAAGTACATCACAAGGGCAGACCCGATCTGTTCAAAGGCGGCGTGAAGAAGTACACCGACGAGAAACTCACGGAGATGACAGCTGATGACAGCAAGCCGATATTCGCGGCATTTGAGGACGGCGAGCTTCTCGGCTACGCGTTCTGCGTGATAAAGCAGTTCCCCGATGACAACATACTCACCGACATAAAGACGCTGTATATAGATGATCTCTGCGTTGACGAAAACTCCCGCGGAAAGCACATCGGCACTGCTCTGTACGAGTATGTCAAAGGCTACGCGAAAAGCATCGGCTGCTATAACATAACGCTGAACGTGTGGGAATGCAACCCCTCCGCCAAGCGCTTTTACGAGCACCTCGGACTTCTCCCGCAGAAAACCGGAATGGAGATGCTCCTCTGACCTGCGCTTACGCGCTTGCCCTGCGCGGGCGGCGCCAGCCCCCTTTAAAAAAGGGGGCTGGACCCCCTAAACCGATCCCGTAACACGGAAATTGCAAGTCCCTGCCCCCAACAGGCATTTACAGATCATACGACAACCCCCTGCCGCGCTTCGTCTGCACGGCAGTTTTTTTCTTGACATATCCGGTTTCAGATGATATACTGTAATATGGTATATAGTTTTTAAACATTGCCGGAGAAAGGAAATTGATATGTTTTGCGGAAAATGCGGAAACAAACTTGAAGATAATGTAAAATTCTGCCCGGCTTGCGGAACCCCCGTTCAGCAGGAAAAACCTGTGCAGGAACAGCCTTCTGCGCCTGTGCAGGAACCTGTATCTCCCGTACAGCAGGAAGAGTCTGTGCAGGAGCAGCCTTCTGCACCCGTGCAGGAACCTGTAACTCCCGTACAGCCGGAAGAACCTGTAATGCTTGCCGGAGATGTCGCAATGCCCGTCGAGCCGGAGCCGGTTCAGCAGGAAATGCCGGTTCAGCAGGAAGCGCCGGTTCAGCAGGAAGTGCCGGTTCAGCAGGAAGTGCCGATTCAGCCGGCATTTGCGGGCGTACCGGAGACACCCGTGAAGAAAAAGAAGAGCAAAGCCGGACTGATAGCCGGCATCACAGCCGCGGCAGTAGTTGCCGGCGGCGCGGGAGTAGGCTATTTCGGGTTCCACGACGATATCACACGCCTTTTTATGGGCGACAAGGAATACGCGAAGATGATCGACAAGAGTACGTTCAAAGGCGCGGAACAGTACGAAAGTCAGTCGGAAACATATATAAAGACCGCTTCGACATCTTTGGGCGCGTTCATGAAAACGGCAAAGGAAACGTCGGACACGGAATCTGACCGGGATTCCGAGGAACTCCGGAATAAGTCCACGCTCATTGCGCTGAACCAGATCACGGATACGTTTGACCGTTATGCGCTTCCGGAGGGAATGTCGCTTACGTCGGAGGCTTCCGTAAATGTACAGCTCGGCAGTGTGTTTGCGCTTATTGACAGCGACTCCACAAGAAAGATCATAGACGCGGTCAACAGCTCGAAATTTACCGCCAGGATAGCAAACGGCGAGACCGATATGCTTTCCGGCACTGCGGAAATTGCGGGCGAGGAGTTCGTAAACGCCGCTTTCTATACCAAGGACGGCGGAATGCTTATAACGCTCCCCGGAATAACAGACAAGACCGTCTATATCCCGAAAGAGGAGTTTGACAGCGTAAAGATCTCCGAAGAGGAGTCCAAAAAGTACATTCCGGATATGGAAGAGCTTAAACGCATACGCAATGATCTTATAAAGATATACTACGACAGCTACGATACCGCGCAGATAACCTACACCGATGCAAGCATAATGACAGTCGAGATCGACAAGACCGAGAATGCCGTAAGTGTGCATGGCAACCGCGTGAGCGTCACATTCACCCGCGAACAGCTTGAGGATATGATGGACAAATGCCGTGAGTATCTGAAGAACGATGAGTACCTGCGGAAGTATTTCAATGAAGCATACGGCATCGGCGATGAAACATACGACAATACGTTCAAGAAGCCGGAGAGCAGTCAGGACGAAAACAAGCAGAACTCATCTCTTACCATAGAGCATATCGTTGACGTGCATAACAACGTTCTCGGAACGGAATACAGAATTGAAACGGAAAAAGACGGCACGCTGAACTTCCGCTTCGTCAGTGACAAGAACAGCAAGGGATTCTTTGCCGGATACAATGACGGAAACGGCGTCAGAATGGTTCTTGTGCAGTGTGTTGACACATCGGAGAACGGCAGGGACGGCAAGGCTGTTCTTGATATTTTAGCTGATATAAACAGCGGTAAAGACGGCAGTACCGAAACCTGCAATTTCAGATTCAACTGCGATTATACCGGAAAAGGAAAAGCAAAGTTCATAGGAGATACCGAAGTCCCGGTCGGAAAGTACGTTATAACTCTCCCCGATCCGGACACATTTGAGGAGTCTCTGAAATCTCTGCTCGGCGGAGCTTCGGATAAGCTCCCGGACGTTATGGGGAATATGTCCGCCGACACAGACGGAAATGACAGCGGCAGGAGCGGAAACGGCTTCAATCCCGATTCCCTTATCAAGGAGCTGAAAAAGTTCACGCTTACGTCCGAGATCACGGTGGACGGCAGCGTTA
>JAFVBZ010000274.1 GCA_017479645.1 Ruminiclostridium sp.
ATGGCGCCGTCCGCATCGCGGACGGCGCCTCTTTCCCGCAGCAGAGACCGCCAAAAGGGGCAGAGGCTTACGATACAGCCTGCACGGGACTGTCGGATCTGCTTTCCGATCGATGAGAGCACAAAAGTAGAATATGTGCTGTCAAAGTTTCTGTGCGGCTGTCAATGAGACCGCCGCCTGTGCAAAATGCGGGATAGATACTTACCCGTGCGGCGGACTGCGATCGAGCGCGCTTGCGCTCGGCCCGCGGCAGCGACATCTCAAAAAACTCTTAAAAAATCTCCAAAATCTCTCTAAAATGCTTGCATTTTTTTAGCTTTTATGTTATAATAAACTATACTATTTATAATATAAGGGAATTTCAAAAATGGACGACAATACAAAAGTAACAGATCACGATTACGGTGCGGACGATATACAGATACTCGAAGGACTTGAGGCGGTGCGTAAGCGCCCCGGAATGTATATCGGTTCGACAGGCCCCAGCGGACTTCACCACCTCGTCTATGAGATCGTCGATAACGCTATCGACGAGGCGCTTGCAGGGTACTGCACGCAGATAGATGTGAAGATCCTGCCCGGCGATGTGATCGAGGTCACGGATAACGGACGAGGAATACCGACGGGAATCCACCCTAAAGAGGGGATCTCGGCGGCTACTGTTGTTTATACCATTCTCCACGCGGGCGGAAAATTCGGCGGCGGCGGATATAAAGTCTCCGGCGGTCTTCACGGCGTAGGTGCTTCCGTTGTTAATGCCCTTTCCGAGTGGCTGGAGCTTGAAGTCTATGACGGTAAAGAAGTGCATTTCCAGCGCTTCGAGCGCGGGCATTATGACGAAGAAATGAAAGTCATAGGCAAGACCGATAAAACCGGTACAAAAGTCCGCTTCAAGCCCGACGGCACTATTTTCCACGAGACCGTGTTCAGCTATGAGACCCTGCTTGACCGCATGAGAGAGCAGGCGTTCCTTAACGGCGGACTTCTCATAAACCTCACCGATCTGCGCGACGAGGACAATATCCAGGGCGAATCCCTGCGCTACGAGGGCGGTATCATCAGCTATGTCGAGTGGCTTCAGGATATGCGCGGCGCGGAAAGGCTGCATCCCGATGTTGTTTATCTGAGCGGAGTTGTCGATGATATCACCGTTGAAGCTGCGTTCCAGTACAACACCGACTTCAACAGCGAGGCCTTCCGCTCCTTTGCCAACAATATCCATACCATAGACGGCGGTACCCATGAGACTGCATTCAAGAAGGCTCTGAACAAAGTCGTCAACGACTTCGTAAAGGCTTACCAGGAACAGCAGGCTGCCCAGAAAAAGCCCAAGAAGGCGACAAAGAAGAAAGATGACGACGACAAGAAAGAGTTCGTCGCTATCTCCGGCGAGGCTATCCGCGAAGCTATCAATGCGGTCATCTCCGTAAAGCTGCCGGAGTGCGAATTCGAGGGTCAGACAAAGGGCAAGCTCGGAAATCCCGAGGTCTCTCCCGCCGTATATAAGATCGTTACCGAACAGCTCACATACTACTTTGAGGAGCACCCGGAGACTACCGAGATAATCGTCCGCAAGGCGATAAACTCGCAGGCTGCCCGTGATGCCGCAAAGAAGGCTATGGAGGCAAAGCGCAAGTCTGCCGCGGACGGAGCCGGACTTCCCGGAAAACTCTCCGACTGCTACGAAAAGGATACCACGCGCACCGAAATATACATCGTCGAGGGAGACTCGGCGGGCGGTTCCGCAAAGCAGGGCAGAAACAGTGCATTCCAGGCTATCCTGCCGCTCTGGGGAAAGATGCTCAACGTCGAGAAAGCCCGCGCCGACAAGGTCTATAACAACGACAAGCTCCTGCCTGTAGTTAAGGCTCTCGGAACCGGTATAGGCGAGGACTTCGATATCACCAAGCTTCGCTACGGAAGAGTCGTTATAATGGCAGATGCCGATGTGGACGGCGCTCATATCAGAACGCTGCTGCTGACATTCTTCTTCCGCTTCATGCGTCCGCTTATCGAGGAAGGTCACATATACCTTGCCCAGCCTCCGCTTTTCAAGGTCGCAAAGGGCAAGCAGGTGCGCTATGCTTTCTCCGATGACGAACGTGACGCGTATATCGCCGAGCTTTCCGGCGAAAACGGGGCAAAAGTCGATGTACAGCGCTACAAAGGTATTGGTGAAATGGATCCCGATCAGCTCTGGGAAACAACTATGGATCCTGAACGCAGGACTATGATAAGAGTAAGCATGGAGGACGCCGCAAAGGCGGATATGATCTTCTCCATTCTTATGGGCGATAAGGTAGAGCCGCGCCGCGAGTTTATCGAGACAAACGCGCGGTTCGTTGAAAACCTCGATATTTAAGGTGACAGGCATTATGAACGAGCTTTGCGAGATGATAAAGCGTCAGACTGATGCAAACTTTTTAAATCTCATCACAGCCATAAAGACTTACGACAGAAATGCCGAAGTATGCGGCGCGCCGGCATGGAGATATGTCTATCATACGATACATTCCGCGGACAAGTGGTTTTTCAACCCCTATGTGTTTGACGAACCGCCTTTCCACGAGGACGGTATGGACAATCCGAACCTGCCCTGCAAAACCGAACTGAGCGACGGGCAGCTTCTCGATTACCTTGAAAAGGTGCGGAAAAAGACCGCGGACTACCTCGGCTCACTGAATGACAAGATGCTTGCTGAATGCCCGGATAAATGCGATAAGACGCGTCTCGAGCTTATTCTGATGCAGTTCCGCCACATATCCACGCATATCGGTATGCTCAACGGGCTGACTGCCGAAAAGACCGGAAGGTTCCCGCTTTATGTCACTCCCGACAGCCTTGACAGGCTCGGAAAAGGCTATTATGAAAACTGACAGATAACAGCTCCAGCTGTGACTTACGAAGGAAAGACGCTATGAATTCCGAAGAAAACAACGAACAGCAGATAAAGAAGCTGGAACGAATGGACCGCATCTACGCGGACGAAAAAAAGCACGAATCCGTTATCGACAGAGTGGAAAATGACGACGAGGATATCTGCGCCGTCGCACGGAAGTTCTTCCGGTGGGCGCTGCTCATAACCTGGGCGGCATGCGCAGTTACTCTTGTTTCCGGCGGCGATTTCTCACTGCCGGCTGCGGCGATACTTATAACCGCCGGCATATACTCCGCGCTCTGCATAACGAAATTCCTGCACCAGAAGAAGAAAGGCGACACGGTGATCGCCGTGATCGTGGCTGTGCTGACGATAGCGCTCGGAATACTGCTTCTTGTCAGCAACAACCCGTATTAAGGAAGATCCCCTATGAACGAAACATTAAGCATAAAATTCGACAACAAGCCGGAGGAGATCGAAGCCGCATACAAGGCTTTCCACAACAAGTACACCCTGCGCAGAAAGCTCATCTACACGGTGATCTATCTGATAGTGGTGGTGCTTGCGGCCGATCTTGTGATCCGCGATTACACAAACCCTGCCGGGTACATTGCCGGCGGTCTCGGGCTCGGCATTCTCGTTTTCAACTGGATCAAGCCGGTGCTTATCCGGAAGAAGATGATGGAAGGGCTTGCCGATCTCGGAACCGACGAGCTTTATACCATGACCCTGTATGATGACAGGATCGAGATAGAAACGGAGATAACCTCCGCGGACAAGGAGACCGAGATCGTCGAGATAAACTCGCGGGGCGTGTTCCCCGTTGAGGAGGGCAGCGAAGCTGCAAAGGAGATCGCCGAAAACCCGGATCTCGTAAAGGACGAGACGCAGGTCGAAAAGACCGTGTACCGTCTCGCGGAGACAGAGATCGTAATGTCAGATGTAAAAGACCTCATACTCATATTTGTCAACAGGTCGTTTATACATGCAGTTCCGAAGCGCTGCCTCGGAACGGACGAAATGCTTGCTTTCAAGGCTTATTTTGAAGAAAAAGGATTAATATAAAAGGACACACATAAGAATGGAACATAATTACGTCGAATCGATCCACCCGAATGAGAAGCTCATGGAGATAGACATTGAAAAGGAAGTGCGTACCGCCTTTCTTGACTACTCCATGTCGGTAATAGTATCCCGTGCGCTGCCTGATGTCAGGGACGGTCTGAAGCCCGTTCACAGGCGCATAATCTACACCATGAACGATGCCGGCAACACCTCCGACAAGCCGTACCGCAAATGCGCTTACACTGTCGGAGAAGTGCTCGGTAAATATCACCCCCACGGCGACGCTTCCGTATATGACGCTATGGTGCGTCTTGCGCAGGATTTCTCGCTGCGCTATCCTATGGTGGACGGTCACGGAAACTTCGGCTCCGTTGACGGAGACCCGCCTGCTGCATACCGTTATACCGAGGCAAGACTTGCGAAGATCGCAAATGAGATGCTTGCCGATATAAACAAGGATACGGTCGATTTCGGCACCAACTACGATGACAAGCTGAAAGAACCTATCGTTCTTCCGTCCCGCTTCCCTAACCTGCTCGTAAACGGCAGTATCGGTATCGCGGTAGGTATGGCTACAAATATCCCGCCTCACAATCTCGGCAAGGTCATTGATGCTATCGATCTGCTTATCGACAACCCCGATGCCGGCCCCGAAAGCATCATGAGCTGCATCAAGGGACCGGACTTCCCCACCGGCGGCATCATAATGGGCTATTCCGGCATACGCTCCGCTTACTACACCGGACGCGGCAAGATAACCCTGCGCGGACGCGCGGAGATCGTCGAGGAAAAGACCCACACCCGCATAGTCGTTACCGAGATACCCTATATGGTCAACAAGACCAGACTTCTTGAATCTATCGGCGAACTCATGCGCGACAAGCGTATTGACGGCATCGCCACACTGCGTGACGAGTCCGACAGAAACGGAATGAAGATAGTAATGGAGCTCAAGCGCGACGCAAACGCAAATGTCGTGCTCAACAAGCTCTACACATACACCCAGCTGCAGGATACAGTCGGCGTTATAATGCTGGCTCTTGTGAACGGTGAACCGAAGGTGCTCCCGCTCAAGGATATGCTTATGCACTACCTTGACTTCCAGACCGAGGTAATAGAGCGCCGCACACGTTTCGATCTTGAACGCGCAAGAAACCGCGCACATCTCCTGCAGGGCTTTATGCTCGCGATCGACAATATCGACGAAGTTATAGCGATCCTGCGTTCAAGCAAGAGCGTTCCGGAGGGCAAGGAGCGCCTCATGGAGCGCTTTAAGGAAGCTGACCTCAGCCAGCTTCTTACCCGCGCAATGGACGACAAGTACAAGAGCATCGTTTTTGAGCATGAGATCGGTCTTTCCGAAGCACAGGCGGACGCTATCGTGCAGATGCGTCTTGCACAGCTCACAGGTCTTGAAAAAGAGAAGATCGAGGAAGAGCTTTCCGACATTATGAGCAAGATCGGCGGCTATATGGAGATACTCTCCGACAAGTCGAAGGTTTATGCCGTTATCCGCGAGGAGCTTGACGCGATAAAGAAGAAGTACGGTGACGAGCGCCGCACTTCTATCGAGCAGGTCAGCGGTGAAGTTGACATTGAGGACCTGATACCTGTCGAGGAATGCGTTCTGACATACACCAACCTCGGCTATATGAAGCGTCAGCCCATGGAAGTCTATAATCTCCAGCGCCGCGGCGGAAAGGGTGTTTCCGGCATAAAGCAGCGTGACGAGGACTTCACCGAGAACGTGTTCATCTCGTCCTCGCACGACAACCTGCTGTTTGTTACGAACAAGGGCAATATGATGAAGCTGAAGTGCTTCGAGGTGCCGGAGGGCTCGCGTCAGAGCCGCGGGACCAATGTTGTCAACCTCATTCAGCTTGAGGAAAACGAAAAGGTTGCCGCGATAATCAAGACCTCCGATTTTGCCGAGAACAAGGTCTTTATCTGCATCACCAAGCAGGGACGCATCAAGCGTACTCCGCTGTCGCAGTTCAAAAATGTGCGCAAGAAAGGTCTGCGTGCGATAAATCTTGCCGAGGACGACGAGATAGCGGCTGCATACATCACCGAAGGCGATTCCGGCGTGCTTATCGCAACGCATAACGGACGGGCGCTGTGCTTTATGGAGCATACGGTAAGGCTTATGGGAAGAACGGCTGCCGGTGTCCGTGCAATAAGGCTGCGCGGTGACGACTATGTTGTAGGTGCAACAAAGATCTACAACGAGGATATGACGATACTGACAGTCACAGACAAGGGCTACGGACGGCGCACGGCGCTGTTCAAGCTTACGAAGGACGGCGAACGCCGCGTCAACGATAAGGGCGAGCCGGAGTACAACTACCCCGTAAAGAGCCGCGGCGGAATCGGCATCACGAACTACAGGGTAAGCGAGGAGAAGGGTCATGTCTGCGGAATACGCGCTCTCGGTGCGGACGATGACGTTATCCTTATCAGCTCCGACGGCGTTATCATAAGGATACGCGCCAACGATATCAACCTGCTCAACCGTCCTGCAAACGGCGTGCGCGTGATGAAGCTTACCGAGGGCAACTCTGTGGTTTCGTTCACCAGAACCGAGCATGACGAGAACGAAAAGACCGAGGAGATCGAGAAGCCTGCCGAGGAAGACCTTATCGACACGGACGAGCCGGAGGAAGACACCGAAGATGAGCTTCCGGAAGATGACGAGCCCGAGGGAGAAGAAGAAACAGAAGAGTAAGAGAGAGTTCTGAGAAGCTTTTGAGAGGCTTTTGAGATTTCAGAGAGGGGGCGCTGCCCCCCAACCCCCCGCCAACCCCCTTTAAAAAAGGGTGCTGGACACCCTAAATAAATGCAGTATTTCAGAGCGCACAGCTATGGGCGGCTACCGACTGAAATGCAGTGGGGTTGGTAAAGACTCCGTTCAGTAAATAACAAGAAAACAGCTTACAGAGATATTTTCTGCAAGCTGTTTTTGTATTCAGATGAATATAACTAACCGAGGTGGCGCACTTGTCGATAGAAGAATGTCGCTACGCATCAGTTTAGGGTGTCCAGCCCCCTTTTTTAAAGGGGGTTGGCGGGGTCCGGGGCGGCGCCCCGTCTGAAAAATCTTGAAAATCTCAAAAGCCTCTCAAAAGCCTCTCAAAAGCCTCTCAAAAGCCTCTCAAAACCCTCTCAAAAACTCTCTCTTACTCTTTCTTATTCTGAGCGGCGAGGAGGTCACGGATCTCGGTGAGGAGAACCTCTTCCTTAGAAGGCTCGGGCTCGGGAGCGGGCTCGGCAGCAGCTTCTTCTTCCTTCTTCTTGCCGAGAGACATGAGCTTATTGATAGACTTCATCAGCAGGAAGATGATGAGAGCCATGATAAGGAAGTTGATCACGGTTGTGATGAAGTTACCGTAGTTGAGGGACAGCGCAGCGACTTCTTCGGGTGTGAGACCATCGTAGTTTACCCACGGAAGCTTTATCATGCCCGCGATCTCTGCGCCGCCTATCGAAGCGATAAGCGGATTGATGAAGTCGCTTGTGAGAGCGGTCACGATCCCTGAGAATGCACCGCCTATCAGTACGCCGACTGCCATATCCATTACGTTGCCCTTAAGAGCAAACTCCTTGAATTCCTTAAAGAATCCCTTTCCCTTTTCTGCTGCGGCTTTTGCCTTGTTATCTGCCATTTTATTATATCCTCCGTTTTTTATTTGACACCTTACGGTGCAAGTTCCTCATTTGTGTACCCGAACGCAAGTATGCCGAAATACGTCTTTTCGCCGTCGCCTTCGAGCTTTATCTCAACCTCGTGCTTCTGCACGCCGTCACCACGCATAACGAGCTGCGGTACCGGATTGCTCCAGCCGTCCTCCGCAAAGCTGTTCACGTCGCACTGCTTCTCTCCGTCAACGTAAACTTCCGCAGTGCCGAAATGCTTGTTCTTGTTGCAGTGGTACACGATAAACAGATCGTCGAACTCCATATCGAACGAGATGCCCTCGTTATCGCCTGTTTTGCGCGTCCACGCGTTCGGGAATGCAGTCAGCGGTGCGGTGTTCTCGTATTCGCCGATTGATACGGGTGTGAGCGATGCGCTGTCGAGCATGTGCATATTCACATACTCGCTGCCGTAGATCGGGGTGACATCTTTCGGGTCAACGTCGGGCAAACGATCTCCGTTTCCTCGGAACGCTTCAAACATATACTCCACCATTTCCGCTACGAGCTTGCAGCCCTCGGGATTCGGGTGAGCGCCGTCATTCGAGTAGTCCGCCCATGTCATCGTTCCTGCGTCTATCCCGGCTGTAAGCGCATCGTTCACGCTTATCATCGGGAGGTGATACAGATATCCGACTTCTTTCTGCCAGTCCTGACAGCTGTAGCCGTTGTCCGTGCGCATAAACAGCAGTGCTACTGCGGGTTCGCTTTCAAGTGAGAGCATCTTGCGGACAAGGCTCTCGTAAGCTTCCTTTGTGACCGCGCTGTTGTCGTCGTTCACTGCAAATTCGATGAACACGATATCCGGGTCACCGCAGGGAGCTATCACATCTCTGTCGGAGCGGATAAGTCCGAGAGTGGACGGGGTCCCGCTCAGTCCGGCATTGACGTAGTTTATCTTCGCGTCGGGGTATTGTTCGCAGAGCCACCGGTGAGTGAGGTACGCCCAGCATTCTTCCGGCTGTACGGTATATCCTTCGGTTATGGAACCGCCTATGTACGCAACGGTTATCTCTTCGCCGTTTTCGGCTTTGCTGAGTACCTTTGCGAAACGCTCATCGCTGCCCATGGAAAGAAGCGAACGCTGTATTATCATCTCTTCGGAAGTAAGGTTTTCATTGATAACTGCTGACGTTTCGGGAGTTGTTTCCGTCACCGTTTCGGTCTGTGTTTCGGAAACAACGCTCTGCCCGGTCTGCTCCGTTTCTGCCGCGGCGGGAGCCGCGGTTGTCTGCGCGGGAGTATTGCCACCGCATGAGCCGGCAAAAATCGTCAGAGCAGAAAGAAATGCGATAGTGCCGATCAGCTTTTTTCTCATAACATCACCACCTTTAATTATACATAATTCTGCAAAAAAGTCAAGAAAAAAATGCACGCGGACAGCATTCGCCCGCGGGTCACCAAACTCATGTCCATGAAATAAAATATATAGGGCGGTTCTGCATAAATACCGCTTCGATGTTAAAAATATAGACAGAAGATAACATCTGAAAGGACGGTAATAAATATGACGATCAAACGAGGAGAGATATATTACGCCGATCTGAGTCCTGTCGTTGGCTCGGAACAGGGCGGTGTGCGCCCGGTGCTTATCGTGCAGAACGACATCGGAAACAAGCACAGTCCCACTGTTATAGCAGCCGCCATAACAAGCCAGCGCGAGAAGGCGAAGCTCCCGACACATATCTCGCTTGACGCAGTAAACTGCGGGCTCGCAAAGGACTCGGTCGTGCTTCTCGAACAGGTTCGTACATTAGATAAAAAGCGGCTCAAAGAACGTATGGGTGAGCTCGACAGCACCGATATGCACCGCGTTGACAGCGCCCTGTCCGTAAGCTTCGGTCTTACGGCGCAGGGGTGAGCCTCTGCGGATTCCCCGGTCGACCGTACCACAGCTTACAATGGCACAAACCCGCCGAACTAATGATGTGGTTCGGCGGGAATAGAACAATAAACAGCGATTAATGAATAATGAATAATGAATAATGAATAGTAAAAAAATCTCCCGACATCGTCGGGAGATTTTTTGTGAAGAAGGAGGGATTTGAACCCTCACTCCGGACAGCGAGGCAGAAAAAACCGTCCCTTACTGAAAAGTAAGAGACGGTATTCGCGGCGGGGCGTTCCCCGCTGGCGGAGAAGGAGGGATTCGAACCCCCAAAACCCCGCCAATCCGTCTCGGTAAACATAAAACAGTAGTAAAATACTATGTGATAAGCTATTGCGCTGTTTATATATTATATAACAGCACAATAATTTTGTCAATAATATTATTCTTTTGTTGTACAGAATTTACAAATACGGTTTCACTTAGTTATGATGATTTGTGAATTTTCAAGAGATACAATTTATTATTTGTTGCATTTTGTAGCGCTGAATTATAAAATATCTTATATGATATTTTTAAAAAGGAAGTGGTACAAATGGCAAAAGCCAAAAAGTTATCATCGGGAAATTGGAGAGTTCTTCAATATGCCGGACTTGACAGTAACGGTAAAAGGATCTATAACAGCTTTACTGCACCTACAAAGGAGGAAGCTGAAAGGAATGCGCTGGATTTCAAGTACTACGGTCTGACTCACAAGGCTGACGAAGGGTTGGCAATATGTTTGACTTTTGATGAAGCTGTAGATCAGTATATCAACAGTAAATGTAATATACTCTCCCCTTCTAC
>JAFVBZ010000275.1 GCA_017479645.1 Ruminiclostridium sp.
ACGGCAAGCTGTGAATCTATATGCATTTTTCTTCTCCTGTCCTTGATATACAATAAAGAATATATCACCGATGAGCGCAAAAATCAATCCGGAGCGGCGCATTTTTATCCGCAGTTCACCGGAATTTCATTTCCTTTTTCAAAAAGTTACACTTTGTAACCTTTTCGGCTTTTATGTAACCAAATTGTAATAATTTTTAACCGAATTGTAATTGCATTTTCCGCAATATGGCAGTATAATATAACTGTAATCAAGAATACATCTCATAATATATCCTGAGTTATCCTTCCATAAAGACTGACCCCCGAACATTTTGTCCGGGGGTCAGTTCTTTTAGCGTCTTCTTGTTGCAAGCTTCTTCGATTCGTTTGATGTGAAAACTACTTCCGCATAGATCGCCGCAACTATCTGATAAAGCTCCTGCGGGATCGCTTCGCCGGAATTGAGCATTACAAGCAGTGCCGCGGTGCTGTCGTCGCGGAAGATCGGAACGCCGTTCGCGTCCGCAATATTGACTATCCTCTGGGCAAGCTCGCCGAGTCCCGATGCAACAACGACCGGTGCATAGTTCAGATTCGGATTGTACTTTAAAGCTACGGCAGCTTTCTGACCGTAATTCTTACGCCTTGACATTAAGACCGGACCTCCTTTCGGACAGCTTGGGGAATATCTGTGTTAAGTTATGCGGCTCTTTCAGCACTCCGGTGCTGAAATCCGATATCGAATACTTCGTGCCTGCCGCGATACGGTTTATCTTCTCAACAACGCCTCCGATGTTCTTCGCAAAGCTCGTCGGGTGGAGAAGGCTCACGCGTACCGTGTTGTCGTTCGCGTAAACATCGACCTCGAACCTTCCGTAGGTGTCCACGTCGAATGTGAGGAACAGGTGGTGGTGGCTCCCGCCGCCCTTTCCGGTAGCGCCGGACTCGTCGTTGTTATCGACCCAGAGCTCGCCGAAAGCGCGGGTATTCTCTATCTGCACCGGCAGAATGTAGTGCGCAAGGGGAGTCATAACGCCCGGCGCATTTATCATGCTCTGGAGCAGGTTGGAAGCGTTGAAGCTGTCTATTGACTTTAGGGCAGGGTGGTTTATGTTCTTTTCAACAAAGTCCGTGAGTGCCTGTATGGAGCTGGATTTCTGCTGTTGCTGCTGCTTGCCCTGAACCTGCTGCTGCATCTGGCGGGTGTTCTCCTCGGGCATGAAGCGCGGCTCGTCATCTTTCTCGTCCATGTGGTTCACGGCTTCCTCCAGCACCTCATAGACCTTGTCTTTAAGCGTGTTGTCCGGCATCGCCTCAAGGAAGCTGTTGAGGAAATCCACCATCTGAGCGGGGGTGTTGATCTGGGAAAGCTGGGCGTCGAGAGCCTGGCGGACATTGTTGTCCTCGATTATCGAATCGAGCACCGCTTTTATGGTCTCTTCCGGGCTTGCGGCACCGTTATGGAGCATATTCACAAAGCCGGTGAAGTCCATTTCGTCAAGTCCGTTCTGTGCAATATAGTCATTATCGCCAAGAATGTTTGTGATATATGACGAAATTGTATTTCCGGGTTGGTACTCATTACCTAAAATATCATTTTGGACTTGATTTTTTTGTTCATTTGTAGTATAATTATCAATAGGAATTTGCTGACCGTCTTCGGTCTGACGCATTTCCGGCTGTGCCTGGTTTGGATCGGCAGCGAACTTCGGGTCAAAATCCCTTGCATAATCTACCGGTTCCTCGTCCCGGAGTTCCTTCGGAAGAAGATCGGGATTGGCTTTGAGAAGCTTGTTCAAAAGGATCTCAAAGCTCTTGGAAAGCTCGTTTCTCATCTCGTAAGAGGGTATGAGTGTTAAGAGCTGGGTGAAGTTCTCGCGGAGCATTGAGGTGTTCGTGTTGAATTTTGAGAGATTGTGCGTGACTATCGGAAGCAGCGTTTGTGTGTGGCTGTCGTTGAGAAGGCTGTCGGACAGGCTCTGCATAAGATCCGAAGTCTGGTCGCGCAGCTGCTGGAAGTTGTACTGCGCATCGTCCGAGCCCCACTGGTCCGCAAGACCTGTGAGCCTTCCGGAAAGCCCTTTGTTGGGCGAGAAGTACTCGGCAAGGAATCGCAGATTCGCAGATACCGCGGTGGTTATCTCCTTGCGGTTCTGTGTGAAGTTGATCGCCTTGAGCATGTTTCCGATCGCTTCTTTCTGATCGGGATCCGCGTCCTTCGCAACTTCACGGAGCAGATCGTAGAACTTGTCGCCGGAGAACATGGTGTTTTCCTTCTCCTGGTCGGTCATTTCCTTGACAAGATCCTTGGCGGGGATATAGAGCGAGGCAGAAAGCTGTTCAAGCTCGCCCACAAGCTCGGTGTAGCCGTTGAGTTTCGCGGTGCTGAGCAGATTGGTGTCAATGATGTCCTTGACAGTCTCGACTGCGAGCGTCTGGTTCTTGGAACTGGTTATGGCAAGAGGGATCAGATCCTTCTGACCCATCGTTGTCTGAGCGTTATTGCCGGCGTTCTTCTCGTTTACAGCCTGGAGCTGCTCCTCGCGCGGAGTTCCGCTTACTGAAAACTGTTCGCCGCCCTGCTCTGAATTGCGGTTGTTGAGAGCTGTGTTGCTGAATCCTTTACCTGCCGATGATACGTCGCGGATATTGGAAATAGGCATCTCGATCATTCCTTCCTTGCTGAAATCAGCCGCATATACTTTAGTAAATATATATTAGCACAAAAGTTTGTATTTTGCAACAGAAAATTATATAAGATATATATTATTTATAACAATTGACGAAAAAATCTGTAATTTATCACAATTTTAGGCGATATTGCGAAGTATTCTTCGCTTGATCATAGAAAATATTTTACTTATCACAGCATTCCGGCTTGACCAAACGGCAGGAATGCGGAAAGGCAATGGAATATTTATGGCTAAAGTTGAACCCGGAATGGAAGCAATGGTCGATGTTTACATATTTGAAACAACGGCCCTGCTCGAACAGCTCGATGAGATCCTTCTCAGAACCGAGAAGGCAAACGAATTTACGGAGGAAGACATAAACGAGATCTTCCGCATAATGCACACCGTAAAGGGCTCCTCCGCTATGATGGGGTTTGAAAACCTCCAGGTCCTCGCCCATAAGGGAGAAGATATGTTCTTCATTATCAGAGAGAACCCCGAGAAAATGACGGACGTCGGATTCGTCTATGACCTCGTATTCCAGATGTCCGATCTTTTCAAGGCTGAGATCGATATGATCCAGAATGACGACGACTACGAGCCTACCGATTTCTCCGATATGCTCGCAAAGCTCGAAAAGGGCGCAAAGATGCTCAAGGGAGAGCTCGACGGGATAAATGCCGATGACAGTGCTTCTGCCGCGTCTCCCGCTGCCGATGATACCGCCGCTGCAGCCGCAGCAGCGGCTCCCGACTGCACCACCGTAAGAGTATTCTTCGAGGACGGCTGCAAGATGGAGAATATCCGCGCTTTCATGCTCATAAACAACGTCAAGGAATCCGTTGACGATGTCGAGATAGTAAGCTATATCCCCGAGGATATCGAGTCCAACCAGGACTCCGCCAATGTCATCATAGACAACGGCTTTATCCTCTCTTTCCGTGCGCCCGACGTCAAGGCGGTGCTTTCCGCTATCGAAAGCTCTCTCAACGTTGAGTCCTACGAAGTTATAGATGCCAATGCGCAGAAGGCGGAAGAAGCGGAACAGGCTGCCGCAGAAGCCGCTCCCGTTCAGCAGGAAACTGCTGCCGCAGGTTCCCCTGCCGCTCCCAGCGCACCTGCGCCTGCTGCTCCCAAGCCGGCTGAAAAGCCCAAGGCGGAGAGCAAGGCTCCTGCTGCATCTTCCGGCGGCGGAAAGCAGAGCCTTATCAGCGTAAACCTCCAGAAGCTCGATCAGCTCCACGATATCGTGGGCGAGATCATCACCACAGAGTCTATGGTGATCTCCAACCCCGAGCTTGAGGGACTGCGCCTTGAAAGCTTCACGAAGTCCGCAAGAGAACTGCGCAAGCTCACCGCCGACCTTCAGGATACGGTAATGTCCATAAGAATGGTTCCGCTGACAGGTCCTTTCCAGAAGATGAACCGTATCGTAAGAGATATGAAAGTTAAGCTCAACAAGGATGTTGAACTCGTTATCGAGGGCGACACCACCGAAGTTGACAAGTCTATCGTCGATAACCTCAATGACCCGTTGATGCACCTCGTAAGAAACTGCATGGATCACGGCATCGAGGATACCGCAGAGCAGAGGATCGCCGCAGGCAAGCCCGCAAAGGGAACCATAAAGCTCTCCGCTATGAGCTCCTCCGGTGAGGTCATCATCACTATCTCCGATGACGGACAGGGCATAGATACAGAAAAAGTCATCGCAAAGGCAGAACGCAACGGTCTCCTTATGAAGCCCGCTTCCGAGTACAGCGAGCGCGAGATCCAGAATATGATACTTCTGCCCGGCTTCTCCACCAACGATGTTGTTACCGAGTACAGCGGAAGAGGCGTAGGAATGGACGTTGTAAAGTCCAACCTCAGCAAGATGGGCGGCTCCCTAACAGTCGAATCCAAGAAGGGCGAGGGTACCGCGTTCATAATCAAGATCCCGCTCACTCTCGCTATCGTGGACGGCATGGAGATCATGGTAGGCGACGCGGAATTCACTGTTCCGATCTCCGTTATCAAGGAAAGCTTCATTGTTAAGCGCGATCAGATACTCAACGATACAAAGCGCGGCGAGATGATAATGATCCGCGGCGTATGCTACCCGATGCTCAGACTCAACGAAAAGTTCGGTCTCTACTCCGAGGTCAACGATATCGAGGACGGTATCGTGCTTCTGATAGAGTCGGAGAACAGGGGAATATGCCTGTTCGCGGATAAGCTCATTGGTGAGCAGCAGGTCGTTGTAAAGCCTTTCCCCAAGTACCTTTCGCAGTATGATATCAAGGGTCAGGGTCTTTCCGGCTGTACGATCATGGGCGACGGAAGCATCTCCCTGATCATCGACGTCAATAATCTCATAGGTTCACACTAAAGGGAGGCTTTACCGATGGATATAAAAGAATTATTCGCTAAGCAGGAAGAGATGAAGCAGAAAAACCTCAATGCCAAGAACGAGAAGGAAAGCGAGATCACAAAGGTCATGACTTTCTATATCGGCGATCAGGTCTATGGCATAGAGATCCCCTCTGTTATTGAGATCATCGGCGTTCCGCATATTACGGTAGTTCCCGGCATACCCTATTATATCAAGGGCATAATCAATGTACGAAGCAAGGTCGTTCCCGTTATTGACATGAGAAGCCGCTTCGGCAAGGAAGAAAAGGAATACACAGACCGCACCAATACTATCATCATCGAAGAAGCCGGAGTTTCCGTCGGCGTTATTGTCGATGAGGTAATAGGCGTTATTCCCGTTTTCCAGAAGAATATCGCCAACTCTCCTGACCGCATAGGCGTTAATGACAACAAGTTCATCAAATACCTGCTGGAAATGCCCGACGGCATAAAGCTCGTTCTTGATGTCGCAAAGCTTATCTACGACGGTGATATGTACCTCGTTGAGGAATAAGAGCAGACGTTCAAATGAAATAAGGAGAGAGGCTTCTCCGTGAAGCCGGTTTATGTAAATGCAAGTAAAGATAAGCGATTCCGAGTTCAATCGCCTTGTTGATTTCATACATGACAACTACGGCATCAATCTGTCGCAGAAGCGTGTGCTTATCGAGGGAAGACTCGGAAACGAACTGAAAAACAGGGGCTATGACGATTACAAGCCGTTCCTCGATATGGTATTTTCAGATACAAGCGGATCGGAAGTCGTTAATCTCCTCAACAAGCTTACCACTAACCATACATATTTCCGCCGTGAACCGGAGCATTATACCTTCATGAAGGATGTGTTCCTCCCGGAGATCAAGCAGAAGAATGCCGCTTCAAAGACTATCTACATCTGGAGCGCGGCTTGCTCCAGCGGCGAAGAGCCCTATACAAACGAGATAGAGATGATGGAGTTCTTCGGCGCGGACGCGGCAAACTGGGATACGAAGATACTCGCTACCGATATCTCCCGCAAGGTGCTTGCAAAGGCGCAGCAGGGCGTTTATCACCAGGACAGCATGAAGAACCTCGATCCCAAGGTGGTCAAGAAATACTTCGTTCCGCTGGAGAACAACTGCTACCGCGTGAATGACGAGCTCAAGAAGCGCGTGGTATTCAAGGTGTTCAACCTCATGGACCCTATCCCCTACAAGAAGCACCCCTTCGATCTCATCTTCTGCCGCAACGTTATGATCTATTTCGACACGGAGACTAAAAATGCTCTTGTAAACAGATTCTATGATGTTATCAGACCGGGCGGATATCTGTTCATAGGTCATGCGGAAAGCATACCGAGAGATGTTACAAAATTCGAGTATGTTAAGCCCGCAATTTACCGCAGACCGCTTTAATAAAGAGAATAAAAGAAAGGGTGTATCATATTGGCAATCAGAGTTCTCACGGTAGATGACTCCATACTTTTCAGAACTGTTATCAAGAACGAGTTCGCCAAGATAGATGATATTGATATTATAGATACCGCCGCAAATGCAAAGGAAGCGGAAGAGAAGATAATGCGGCTAAATCCCGATGTCGTTACCATGGACGTCGAGATGCCCGGTATGAACGGAATAGACTTCATCAAGTCATTCCTGCCCAAAAAGCGCGTACCCTTCATCGTTATCACTTCTTCGCCTACCCGCGCATTCGATGCAATAAGCGCCGGTGCCGTTGAATTCATGAAGAAACCGCTCGTTCATAACTCCGCGGAAATGTCGTCGTTTGCACATAAGCTTGCGTCAACGATCAGATTTTCCTGCAAGGCGAACGTGCGTTTCGCTCCGGTAAGACCTATCGCAGCGCCGTCGGCTATCTCTCTCCCCAGCGGAGCAAGAGTGAATACGATCATCGCTCTCGGTGCAAGTACAGGCGGTACCGAAGCCCTTATCGAAGTTGTAAAGCGCCTTCCCGCAAACTCCCCACCGGTAGTTATCGTTCAGCACATGCCTGCCGGTTTCACACAGATGTATGCCGAGCGTCTTGACAAGATCTGCGCTATGAGCGCAAAAGAGGCGCAGGACGGTGACAGACTGCGCCCGGGTCTTATAATACTCGGTGCAGGCGGATATCATCTCCGTCTGTGTAAGGACGCGAGAGGCTACTATATCAGCAGCAAGCCGGGTCCGAAAGTATCCGGACACTGCCCGTCCGTTGACGTTCTTTTTGAGAGCGTTGCGGAAACAGCCGGAAATCATGCTGTCGGAGCGATCCTCACAGGTATGGGCGCCGACGGTGCGGAAGGGCTTTTAAAGATGCGCAAAGCCGGTGCGTACACTATCGGACAGGACGAGGCGTCCTGCGTAGTTTACGGAATGCCCGGAGTTGCATTCAAGCTCGGCGCAGTCATGAAGCAGCTGCCGCTTGACCGAATTGCCGAAGAGATCATCTCGAAGGTAAGATAACGGACAGTGGAACAGCAGAATAAATCGAAATTCGCTGCGATCGTACAGTTCATAAAATTCGGGATAGTCGGCGTTTCAAATACGCTGGTAAATTATTTAGTCTATCTGCTTTTCTTCTCCATAGGTGTCCCGTATCTCATAGCGAATGCGCTGGGATTTATCGTGAGCGTGCTGAACGCTTACTTCTGGGGCAGCAGGTTCGTATTCAAAGAGGACAAGACAAAGGAAAAGCGTGTCTGGTGGAAAGTTCTCCTAAAGACCTACGCTTCATATCTCCTCGGTTTTTTCATAAATTCGTTCCTTCTCTGGATATGGGTAGATGTATTGAATGTGGGGCAGTACTGCGGGTTTGTCGGTGATCTGATAAACGGAGCAACCGGCATTGTCGGCATTGCGCCGAAGGAGTTCTCCGCAGAGACTCTTTCCGGAATAGTAGGTCCGATCATAAACATATTTGTGGTTGTCCCGATTAATTTTGTGATCAACAAATTCTGGGCATATCGTCAGAAAAACATACCGCAGAATGCTAAAGTTCCGGGGAAAACGGACGATATAACAGTTGAAGAGCATACGGAAACGAAGGGATCCGAAAGGAGCTGATCTTATGATAAGTGTAGGAAGAGTAATGGAGCAGTCGGCTCAGACATACGCGACACAGCCCAAGTCCTCCGAGCAGATATCCGAGAGGAAGGGAAGCACGCTTGCTGCCGACAGCACCGATCAGTATGTTAAGTCGGGCGCATCGTTCACTCCGGCTTATACAAAGGCGGCGGTAACGGACAACAGAGCCGGTACTGCGAACACAGGCACATCTCCCGACAGCAATGCGGAAGCACAGCTTGAGCAGAGACGAGCTGACGAAGCTGCGCAGAAGAAGGTTGACGGAGCGGACGTTCCGAAGTTTGCGAACACGATACAGGCGAAGAACAATCTGATGAAGGACATGGTAAGGAATATGTTCCGCGGTCAGGTCGATAATGCGAACAGAACCGATGCTATGAAGGAGCTTGACGAGATACTGAGCTCATTCGGCGAGGAAGAGCACGAAGAGGACTACTGGGGCGCAGAGAAGACTGCGAACCGCATTCTCGATTTTGCGAAGGAGCTTGCGGGTGATGACAAGGACGCTTTCGACACGCTCAAGAACGCGTTTGAGACAGCCTTCACCGACAGTGAGAAGATCTTCGGCGGCAACGGCAAACTCCCGTCCGTAAGCTACGACACCTATGACCGCGTTCAGAAAGGCTTCGACGATTGGGCAAACGAGCTTGCCGGCGCTACCGCAGTAGCTACGTCAGAAGGCTGAGAGAGAGTTTCGAAAGAGGCTTGAGAGACTTTCAAGACTTTTGAGATTTTTAGAGATTTTTAGAGATTTTTAGAGAAGGGGCGCTGCCCCTGTGACCCCGCCAGCCCCCTTTAAAAAAGGGTGCTGGACACCCTAAATAAATTCGCCGCACAAGTGAGGTTATATCTCACATCTTGCACAGGCGGCGACTCATTGACAGCCGCACTGATATGTAGCAGTACCGATTCTACTATTCGGCACACATCAATGGGAAATAGATTCAAATGTCTTGTACAAATTAATCCCGATGAAACTATACGTTTCATCGGGATTTTGTGTTTATAGAATGGAGTCTTCGCCAACCCCACTGACGGCAGACGCGCCGTTGCGAATGCGTAGCGACA
>JAFVBZ010000004.1 GCA_017479645.1 Ruminiclostridium sp.
AACGCCCTGAGGCTGCTGGTTAGCCTGTGCGAGCATGGACTGCGAAGCCTGCTGGAGAATGTTGGACTTCGTGTACTTGATCATTTCAGATGCCATATCGGTATCTCTGATCTGAGACTCGGACGAAGTCATGTTCTCGTTAGCAGTATTCAGCGAGTTAACTGTGTGTTCAAGTCTGTTCTGAACCGCACCGAGCTTAGCGCGCTGTGTGGAAACAGTCTTGATAGCGTCGTCGAGCTTATTGATAGCCGCGTTAGCGTCGTCCTGCTTAGCAACGGATATGCCGTTGATGCCGAGAGCCTTGGAGCTCATGTCGCCTACATTGACAGTAAGTCTCTGATCCTCAACGCCGTTAGCACCGATCTGGAATGTAAGACCGTCGCCGGTTGTTGTGGTCTCGTCCTTGCCTACACCCTCGCCGTTCTGCATACCATTCTTCTTAGCTGCGCTTTCGCTAACAGCTATATCAAGCTTCATCTTGACGTCACCGTCGGGCTTGTTGCTGTCAGAGATCTCAACTGTGTAATCGAGACCAGCCTTAGCCATGAGCTTTTCGATATCGTCCTTGCTGTACTCAACACCTGTGGACAGGTGAATTGTGTACTCGCCGTCCTTAAGACCAACGGTATCTTCCTTAGCAGCTTCTACGCTTTCCTTGCCAGCCTGAACATCGGTAGCGATCCTGAACTTACGATCATCAACACCATAGGTGTTGGATGTGAACTTGATCTGATCGCCGTAGCCGGTCGTAGGAGCGGAAAGAACACCAGCACTCAACATCTGATTGTCAAGAGCATCGGCAGCCTTTGAATATTCTTTCTTGGCGTCATCATATTCACCTATTTTAGTTTTCAGAGTAGCAGAAGCCGAATCCGAAGCAGTGGATATTTTACCTGCTAAACCGTCATGGTCAGCACTGAAGAAAGAGTTTACCTTGTCAAAAGCATCAGCAACCTTTTCAGCCGTGTTAAGAGAATCAATATAGCCTTCTATAGCTGTTTTAACTTGAGCCTGTGTGCTTTCCTCGGTAAGACTGGTACCGAAGTTTTTATTAAGAGCTTTGGCTAAATCATCGTTAATTGTGCCAGTACCATTTCCTATAGCCGTTCCAATATCGGTTTTCCAAGCAGCTACTGCACCAGTTACTGCTGTTGCCGCAGTATCTTTAGCGTCCTGTGCATCTTCAAACGCTTCCTGTTCTGCAGTCATTTCACCGGGCTTTGTGTAAAGCAGTGATATTGTCTGACTTTCAGCTCTTACGCCAGCAGCGGACTTAGCGGTATGGTCGCCTGTCTTTGCTGTATAAACGCCGTCCTTAAGTTTGAGGCTTACATCAGCTACGACGCCGTCAGCCTTCTTTGTGTCTGCGTTTGCGATCAGCTTGTCGATGTCTTCCTGCGAATAGGTCTTGTCTTCAACAAGATTAAGAGTAAGGGTCTTACCGTCCTTATCCCAAGAAGCACCCTCGCCGCCCTTTGTAGCGTTGGTCGTAACATTGATGCTTGCACCGGCTACATTAGAAGTAAGAACAGAACCGTCAAATCCGGAAGAAGAACCATTGCCTGCGAGCTTAGTGATTGCTCTCATCATCTTATCTACATCATCTGCTGTAGAGGCTTCACCAGAATAACTCAAAGCAGCGGTACCCACGCCTGCTGATGTTACAGTTGCAGGTACGTCCTCTTTATTGCTGATTAAATCACCAATAGCTTTTGCAACTTGTTCAGCAGTAACGTTATCTCCAGATAATCCAAGCGCTGTTTTTGCACCATCATTTGTAGCAATCTTCTCAAGCATCAGTTTATAATCGCCATCTGCCGCAATTTTAGCTGCGTCGCTGTCGGTCATCTTACCGTCGTTGATAACGCCATACTTTGCGCCGTAGTCGCCGTTTGTCGGACCCTTGCCGTCGAGAGAACCGTCGAGAAGCTTCATCTCGTTGTACTCAGTGGACTGAGAGATTCTGTCAACCTCGGACTTAAGAGCGTCGATCTCGTACTGGATCTGCTCGCGGTCTTCGTCTGTGTAAGTACCGTTAGCCGACTGAACTGCCAGCTCACGCATTCTCTGCATGATGTCCTCAGTTTCCTGAAGACCGCCTTCTGCTGTCTGAATGAGCGAAATAGCGTCGTTAGCGTTGCTTGTAGCCTGTGTAAGACCACGGATCTGAGAACGCATCTTCTCGGAGATCGCGAGACCTGCTGCGTTATCCGCCGCACGGTTGATCGAATAACCTGTGGAGAGCTTCTCTGTCTGCTTCTTAAGACCTGCTACATTCTTGGTCATTGCGTTGTTAGCGTTCATTGCGCTTACATTGTGCTGTACTACCATTCCCATAATTGTTCCTCCTTGATTTCCGAGCGTATCTCATGGGGGAGATACCGCTCTCAACCGACCGTAATTCCTTTACGACCGGGTCTGTTGGTTGCGTCCATACTCTTTTAGTATGAACAATGATTATTTTCTGTGGTTTGTGTTTTGTGTTTGTGTTGTGAAACTTACGCTTGGCGGGGCAGCTAAACCCGCTTGAATAAAGGCTCCGGATAATGTACACCTTCATTTGCCGTTCACGAATATTATATCGGCAGAATTTTCAAAAACTTTAGCAGTTTTTCAAAAATTTTTTCCTCTTTATCAATTATTGTTAAATTATAACAAGCGACTTTGTAATTGGTTATACATATTGCACAAAGCCTTCATATTTCCATAATTTTCCATACTATATAATGATAAATCCCGTAACCATGCAGGTTACGGTTTTTTTACGCACAGAATTACGCACAATTTTCGGTACATGATCGCCCGGAAACCGCATGAACTTGTTTGCTTTTACGCACAATTTACGCACAGCGAAAAATGTGATTGCTGCCTTTACGCACTTTCACCCGGTTTTTTGAGTTTTCCCATTTCTGCAGTGAGCATTTCAGGTGTGAGGTGAAGGTATATTTCCGCCGTTGTTCGAAAACTTGCATGACCGATTATTCTTTGCAGATATTCAGGTCTGATCCCTGCCTCGACAGATAGTGTAGCGAAAGTGTGACGGGTACTGTGCGGGGTGAGGTGATGTTTCTCGTGGAATACGACATTGTGGTTCTTGTCTATGTGCGCGTCGATCATTCCGAGTTTTATCAGCGGCACATAGAATACATTTATCCGAAAGCTGTGGTCAGTGAATGGGAACAATCTCCCGTTCTCGCCCGCATTTTCGACCCATGATGCAAAGAATTCCTTAATCTCCGGTATCTGCTCCGGGAACGGTATCAACCTGTCCTTACCGGCATCGGTTTTTGAGCCGCTGATGACATAGCCTTCGTCAAAACGGATATTTTCGGCTTTCAGGGCTGATATCTCGCAGATCCTGAATCCCATATATATCATAGCGAGAACAGCCTGAACATTCCTGTCATCGGAGTGTTCCCACAATGTTTCGATCTGTTCCGTTGAGAAGACGATCTTCTCAGCTTTTTCTGATTTAGGGAGTTTGATAAAATCAGCGTAGTTTTTTATAAGAATATCATTCTCGACCGCAAATCTGCATAGCGCTTTTGCAAGTACCTTTATGCTGTGGACTGTTCCGGCTCCGCTGTTCAGGTTTACGATGTGCTGCAGATGAGCCGTACGGACATCGGACATACGCATTGACGCTATCGGAGCGAAATGTTTCCATACCGAACGGCAGCATTCAGCTGTCTTGTCGGTTATTTCCTTGTAATGGGTCTCCGACCAAAGATCGTAAATGTTCTTCACGCTTGCGTTGTATAACTCGGGACGCCCTTTTGCCAAGTAGTCCGCTATCGCTTTGCGTGCACTGTCCTCATCGAAATACGAGCCGAGGTAAGTTCTGACCCTACCCGCAGCTGCCGGAGCATGGGCGATGAAAGGCTTTTTATAACGTTTGTCCATACAGACTGTGCCTGTTCCATTGGCGCTTCTGTTTCTTTTGTGTAATTGTCCTTCGCCACAGAATTTACAGAATAATGAGTCATCAGCAATTTGTTGAGAACATTTTAAACAATACAATATTATCCGCTCCTATACTTATATAGTATGGTTAGTATAACACTTTATCGGCACGATATAAAACATTTTTTCGAGCAAAAGGATAAACACACCAAATATCCATACCGAATCTTCGACATCATAAGGGAGAAGTATTTCACGCCTGTATAAAAAAGACGACAAGTGATATACTTGTCGTCAACCTTGCACCGCTATGTATTCTGTCTTTTTGTCTGATATCAAAATTCTTTTTATTATCTTTGTCATAAAAAATTCCGTTCTTTTTGTTTTGGCCTCGCCTTTTGGCAATCACCACAATACCACAGAACGGAGGTATATGTCTATCAAGAAATCGCAGATTCTACTAAATAGACTAAAGTAGGATTGCATAATTGTACATAAGCAATAAACCGTTTGTAAATGATACGGTTCAATCCCCTCCACTCAATATATCCCCGTCGAAAATATACACCGGTCGGAATTTTCAAAAACAAAAGTAATACAGCCCACAATCGGCTTGTTTATGCCGTTTGTGGGCGGTATATACTTTTTGTCTTGTAAAGATGGTTGGACTGGCGGGATTTGAACCCACGGAATGAGGGAGTCAAAGTCCCTTGCCTTACCACTTGGCGACAGTCCAATAAAAGGGGCAGCGTCCTGCCCCTTATTCATTATAACTCGATCTTGCCGTAAAGAGAAGTGCTCTTCTCGATCTCAACAGTCTCCTGCGAATACTCAACAGGCTCAGACTGCGTGCGCTTGTACTCGCGCTCAAAAGATGTGGAGAAACCGGTTGACTGGCGGTAGCTCTTTCCGGACTGGAAAGAACGGCGCTCACCACGTCTGCCGTTTCTTTCACCCTTGTTGTAAGTGGGCTTTGTATTCGATGAAATAACGACTTTTCTGAAAGGCTCTTCACCGACGGAATTGCTGAAAACGCCTTCGATCTCAGCAACCTTGCTGTGAATGATACGTCTCTCGTAAGGATTCATAGGTTCAAGCGTAACGCGTCTGCCCTGCTTGAGAACCCTGTGTGCGGTCTTGACAGCAAGAGCTTCAAGAGTTTCCTTCCTCTTTTCCCTGTATCCGTTGCAGTCAACAGAGATCCTGCAGTAAGAGTTCTCTGCCTTATTGCTTGCAAGGATAGTGAGGTACTGGAGGGCATCGAGGGTCTCGCCTCTTCTTCCAATAACAACACCCAGCTTATCGCCAACGATATCAAGAACAACGGTATCACCGTGCTTCTCGGTATTTATGGTGAAATTCTCAAGTCCGAGAGCGCTGAGAACCTTGGTAAGGTACTTCTGCGCATTCTTTACCTTTTCGCTTTCAAGCACATTGATATCATCAGTGGGCTCGGAAACGCTCTGTTCGGGCATATCATCTCCGCCGTCAAAAGCAGCTGCGGGAGCCGGCTCGGTCTTTGCATCGGCAGGAGCGGAAACTGCTGTTTCGGCAGATTCTTCCTCGGCTTTCTCAAGTTCATTTGCAAATGCTCTTATCTTGAATTCGCCCTTCATTCCGAACAGCTTCTTGACCGGCTGCTCGATTATCTCAAAAGTAATATCGTTCTCGCTGATACCGAGTGCGCGGAATTCATTTACCGCCTGTTCTTTTGCAAGTTCTTCGGTCTTTGCGGTATATATTTTCTCCATTTAACGAAAGTCCTTTCTTAAATCATATATCGTCGTCATCGGGGGATTCTATATATTCTTCCCCGTACTTTTCCGCGTCTGCACGTCTTGCAGCTTCAAGCTTCTTCTTGTTAAGCTCTTTTATCTCTTTCTGAGTAAGCTTTGAGATGCGTTCTGTCTTTTCTGTTGTATTTCCCTCGGCATCTACGGTGACAATGGTAGTTTTCTGCTCGCGCTCGGCTGCTTTCGCATCCATTTTAGCCTGAGCTTCTGCCCTTATCTTATCGGACGGCCAGAACTTGTACATTATAAGGCTCTGCAGGATACCGAAGAGGTAGGATACCGACCAGTAGAATCCGGCACCGGCAGGAACGCTGAAAACGATGAACAGCGAAACGAACGGCATCATAAGAAGCATTATCTTCATAGAGCCCTGCTGCTGTGCAAGTTCGGGGTTCTGCTTTTCCATAAGACGCTGCTGGATCGCCATCTGAGCAAAAGAGAACACAAACGCGATTATCGGGATTATAATAAGCTCGTTGAATTCCCAGCGCGGCTGTTCTCCGAGGTTTATGCCGAAGAAGTAGATGTTTCCGCTGAGCTTGTCGAGTCTTTCCGCGACATCGCTGCTTATAGCCGATCTGCTGAGAATAAGTCTCTTGTTCTCCTCGCTCCTGTCGTAGCAGTTAAGCGCACGGAGCTCTCTGTAAAGCGTATTATCGCCGTAGTTGACAACGATCTGCTGAAGACCTGTCCTCATAGGATCTGAGAGTCTTGATGTGTTGGCGAAGAGCGCGTTAAGCAAATCCGTCTTGTTTGAGGCATCAATAAGACCGGAAAGTGCGTCCATATCGGCAGCGCTGACTTTGATGTCCTTCTTTGCCTTGTCAAGAACAAATCCCTCGGGAGCAGCAATACGGTTGTTCACCTTGGACTTCTTGCCTGCATCGTCAGTAACTTCACTCTCGGTGTATGTTACAGATGCAGGATCCCTGAGGTACTCAAGGACAGCAGCATAATCATCGGGGTTGGTCATGAGGGTCTGGACGATATCGACATTCTCCGCGGTGGAAACGATAGCGTTGATATCCTCCGCTTTAAAGTGCTCCATGTGTGTCATGGGCTTGTACACAACGTCGATGACGCCGAAAAGTATAACGAAAGTCAGTACCATAGGGAGACAGCCGCCGGTAGGGTTATAGCCCTCCTTTTGGAGCTTCATCAGCTCCTCCTGCTGCTTCTGCTGGTTATTCTTGTACTTTGTCTGGATCTCACGCACTTTTGGCATATAGAGCTGGGAGATCGCGGTATTTTTCTGCTGTTTCAGATTTATCGGGAACATTGCGGCACGCATGATGAGCGTGAAGATAATGATAGCCCAGCCGACGTTCTGAACGAGTGCATAGCACACCCACATGATATAGCCGAGCGGTGTTCCCACAATTGTATACAGGAAATTTATGATCTATCACCCTTTATTTTTTCTGCAAATGCTGTTTATATCTCTTTTTTTCTGACGGCGAAGAAGCTGAATTCATCGGGAACGGGGTCATACCCTCCCGCGCTGAACGGATTGCAGCGCAATATCCTCTTCACAGTCAAATAGCCGCCCTTGACGGAACCGAACCGTCTTATCGCACTGAGCCCGTAAGTTGAGCAAGTCGGATAAAACCGGCAGCAAGGCGGCTTGATCTTGGACAATGTTTTTCTATAAAGCTTGATTAGTCCGATCAGAATATACTTCATTTTTGTTCCGGTAAGGTACCGCTTATCCGGCGGCACCGGTCTCCCCTGCCTTTTTGAGCAGGAGGGGCTTGAGCTTAACACGCATGGTTCCGAGTATCTTGTCGGATTTCATCGCGGCAGTCTGTTCTCTTGCGACGAAAACAAGATCGAACCTCTTTCCGGTAGCTTCTGAAAGCTCGTGGTCAAATATCCTGAACGCTTCGCGGATAACTCTTCTCGAACGGTTCCTTTTGACCGCGTTCCCGATCTTCTTGCCGGTAACGATGCCGCATCTGTTGCGTCTTCTGCCCGTAGGACGGAAGTAGCAGACAAATCCGTAGCTTACACAGCAGTCACCCTTTTTATAAAGGTATCGGAACTCGCGGTCTTTCTTGATAGTATAGAACCGTTTTGAAAAATCTCCCATTACGATCAGTATGTGAGCTGCTTTCTGCCCTTTGCGCGTCTTCTTGCGAGAACCTTGCGGCCGTTAGCGGTCTTCATTCTCTTTCTGAAGCCATGTTCCATTTTTCTCTGGCGCTTTTTAGGCTGATATGTTCTTTTCATTTCGATTACCTCCGTTTAATTTTTCACATTATCATACTTATTCTGATAAAGGGCATAGTACCCCTTAAAAATAACAGCTATATTATTATAAACAAATTTCGTTCCCTTGTCAAGAGGAAAAGAGCCGATTTATACATTTTTTTGAGAACGCGGCGGCTATCAGGCGAAATTACCGTATTTTTTCACGAATCTGAGCGTTTCTATGTACTCGTTTGCGAGCACCTGGAAGTCTATATGGCAGGCTTCCGCATATACGACGACCTTGCTCCACTCCCCGACCTCATAGCTGCGGGAAAGGCGGAAGATATCACCGAATACGCCGTCGCCTGTGATACCGTCCTTTATCTCCTGGGAAACGGGGAGGTCTGCGAGCGCCTTTGAAAGGGCTTCTTCATCGCTGCTTCCGGTAACTATCGAGATAAGACCCATGAGATAGACCTCGTTGCTGCGGGAACCGACGCTTCCGCCGGAATTACGGGATATGCGTTCACAGAAACGGGCTCTGAACAGCGCCAGACGCAGTATCTCGGCAGGCGAGTTGCGGTTGAGCCGCTGTAAGCCTACAAGGTATATCCACTCTTTGAGCCTGTCTATACCGAGCATTACGAGTGCCTGACGGACTGTGGAAACGGTATTTCCCTTGTCCGCGCAGAGCTGATTGATGACTTTCAGCAGTTTTATAGTAAGTACCGGGTCAGTGGAAATGACCGCGGAGATGTACTCTATATTTGGCTCCGGACTGTAAAGGAGCGCGAGTATCTGTAAGAACGTCTTTATCATAGGACCGCCGGAACGCTTTGTTTCAAGCACCGGCTTCGAGAAGAAACCGCCGCGGACGTAATCAATGTCGAGTTCCCGCGCAAACTCAAAGTTCTCCTGTTCCTCAACGTTTTCCGCCATAACGCGCTTTCCGCGTTCATGGCACTTTTTCACGGTATATGCGATCTCGTCGGCATCTGAATTGATGTCGAACCTGAGGATATCCGCGAAATTGAACAGCTCTTCGTTATCCTCCTCGTACATGAATCCCGACAGCACTATCGTATAGCCAAGACGCTTGAGCCTCATGCACTGCTGCAGGGTAACGGGATCCGCGAGCAGCTCAGTCGGTATTTCCAGCACGATCCTGTCCTTCAGGAACAACTCATGGAACTTGTTGTCGAGCAGAAGCTGGCTCAGTCTTATATACGCGGTCTTCTTGTCGAAGATCTCGTCCATGTGGCTGGTTATGTATTCTTTGGCTTCGGCAATATCGTCGTCGCTTACCAGCGATTCGTCGCCCAAAGGATTTTTCTTGCTTGCAAAGGAGTACAGCATTTCATACATATCCGTACCGCCGCTCTGATTGAAAACGGCTTGCTTTGAAATAAGAAAACTCATTGGCTTGTGTGTCCCTTCTTCCGGTAGTTATTACTACCACTCTATCTCTTCAACAGGTGTAGGCGAGTCATTCACCGTTATCTCTCTTACCTTGCTGTTCTTAAGGTTTATGACTCTGTCCGCCATCGGCGCTATCGCCGAGTTATGCGTTACAAGGATTACCGTCATTCCCCTGCTCCGGCAGGTGTCCTGCAAAAGCTTCAGTATCATCTTTCCGGTATTGTAATCCAGCGCGCCGGTAGGTTCGTCGCACAGCAGAAGCTTGGGCTTTTTCGCAAGGGCTCTTGCGATAGCCACTCTCTGCTGTTCACCGCCGGAAAGCTGTGCGGGGAAATTCCCCATTCTCTCTCCGAGCCCTACCTGTTCGAGTATCTCTTCCGCCGGTATGAAGTCCTTGCAGGTCTGCGCCGCAAGTTCCACATTCTCCTTCGCGGTAAGGTTCTGTATAAGGTTATAGAACTGGAAGATGAATCCGATCTCATAGCGTCTGTATGTTATAAGCTCCTTGCGGGAATAGCGCGCGATATCATTTCCGTCAACGACAACGCTTCCGGAATCTATCGTATCCATACCGCCGAGCATATTGAGCACCGTTGTCTTTCCCGAACCGGAAGGACCGAGAACGATAGCGAGTTCGCCCTTTTCTATGTCAAACGAAATACCGTCGGACGCGTTTATCGTGATCTCGCCCATTTTATAGCGCTTGTACACGTCCCGGACTGAAACGAAACTCAAACTGTCGGCTCCTTTCGGGAATTACCGGATAACAACATCTTTATCCTCATTCATTCTGATAGTGCAGGCTCCGGTTTTCTGCGCGACAACGAGCTGAGAATTGTTTATTCTCACGGTCACGCCCGGGAATACTGCCCGCTTCACCTTTACGCAGAGATCGTTGGTATTTTCGATCTCGTGCTCTATCTCCGCGATGCGGTCATGTGTTTCCTTGATGAGTCCCATGTGTCCGAACTTCGCCTTTATTGAGCGCCGCAGCATATCCTCTCTCTCCGGAGTGAGCGGAGCGGCTTTCTTCTGCTGCTGGAGAGTCGCGCATACCATTTCGAGCTGGCTCAGCTGGTTTTCGTAGCTTTTGAGCTTCTTTTTCAGCTCATTGAGTTCCTCCGCAAGCACCGCCACGTTTCCGAGCACGATCATCGTGCGGATATAGGCGTCCGAACCGATGTAATTGACTTCTATATTGGAAAGGCATGTATATTTACCGCCTACGATAACTGATTTTCCGCCTACGACGTTAAGATCTCCGCCGCAGCGCACATTGCAGCTTACAAAGCTCTGCGCCTTTATTGTACCCTCACAGCTTATATCGGAGTTCTCGCCGAAATTCACCGAGATGTCTCCGCCAGCCGTGACAGTGGAATTCACGAATCCGAGCTTGCCGAATACATTCCCGGCTGCCTCAATGTTCGCGCCGGTGACATTTCCGAACACGGTCACATTCCCGCCGGAACGCACCTTGAATCCCTCGTTCACATTGCCTTTTATCGTTACGTCGCCGATGAAGTCTATATTTCCTATAGAAAGATCTATATCCCCCACCACAAGTTCCTTGTCAACGACGAAGTGATCCTTGTCCCAGCGAAGATTTCCTTCTATGGAGGATCTTATCTGCCTTCCGTCCTCGGTAAGCATAACGCCGTTTCCGAGGGTGATCTTCGCGGGCTTGCCGGGGTACTGAGGTATCTCGATACCGCGGATATCCTTTCCTCTGCTGCCGGGGGTTTCCGGGAATATATCGGCTATGACAACGTCCTTCTCGATATTCTGTATCATTCCGAGATCGCGGTAATCCACATTTCCGAACTCGTCAGCCTTCATCTGTGCGCCGTTCTTGCGCTCAAAATGATAGACAAGATAACCGTTTCTTCCGTCAACGGGAGGCGTGCCTTTGGCAAGCTGGACGCTTATGCCCCCGTTCCCGAAAGCCTCTTTGATCGCATTTTCATCTATATTGTAACGCACGCCCTTAAGGGCTATCTCCTGTCTGACCTGCTCCTCGGTAACGGCTCTTCCTCCGTTTCTCGGCGGAGTTATGGTAAGGCGGGCGTTCATATACTTGTCATCTACTTCAACAAGAACGGTTCCGTTTATGGGATCTGCCATAGCTGTCATCTCTTTTCGTTCGGGAATATGATATACTATATCAATTTATTATATCACATATTTCCGGAAATTTCAATACATTCAGAGAAAAATGCAGTAAGAAGCACAGCCTTCCGGCGGCGGTCAGATCTTGGTTATCTTCGCAAATTTAGCCGCAAGCTTCTTTGTGCCGCTCTCGTCAAAGCTTATCTCAAGAAGCGTATCGTTTCCGAGCGGGCTTACCGAGATAACGGTACCTTCGCCGAACTTCTTGTGGCTCACGCGGTCACCCGGCGAGAAGCTCTCCGCCGGTGCAGCCGCAGCTGCCTTTGCTTCCTGTGCCGCAGTTCTGTCCTGAAGATAAGTGGACTGCTTTCTTCCGCCGTATGTTCTCTCGTTCCCTGTGGGAGCCTGCCGTTTTGTTTTATCTGTAAATTCCATATATTCCCCCGGTATTTCCTGTATAAATCTTGACATCTTGTTATGCTGCGTCTGACCGTAAAGAAGTCTCGACTCAGCAGTTGTTATGTATAGTCTGCGCTTTGCGCGGGTTATCGCCACATAGCACAGGCGTCTGTCCTCCTCCAGCTCATACATATCCGCAAGGCTGCGGTAAGCAGGGAAGATATTCTCCTCTGCGCCGACAATGAACACGTTCTCGAATTCAAGTCCCTTTGCGGAGTGCATCGTCATCAGCGTCACCCTGTCCGCGGAAGTGTCGTAGCTGTCGATATCGGAGATCAGCGCCGCCTGTTCGAGGTAATCGAACAGCGTGTGGCTCTCGTTCTCCTCGCAGAACGATATCATCGCGGATTTAAGTTCCTTGATGTTCTCAAGCCTGCCGATGCCCTCCTCGCCCTGTGCTGTCAGCATATCGATGTATCCCGACTGCTGCATCACGTCATCGAGGATATCGGTGATCTCACGCTCGTCCGCCGTGTCGATAAGCTCGCGGAACATCGCCGCAAGCGGTTTCAGCGCCTTTGACTTTTTGGCCAGCGCGGCGAACTCCTCACAGCGCTCCATTGTTTCTATCGGGCTTATGCCGTAGGCAAGGGATATGCGCTCTATCTCGCTCCATGTGGTATCGCCTATTCCGCGCTTCGGCTCGTTTATTATCCTGCCGAGACGGACGGTATCGAAGGGATTGCAGATAACGCTGAGGTACGCCATTGCGTCGCGTATTTCCTTGCGCTCATAGAACTTTGTGCCGCCGACGATAGTATAGGGAATGCCCATTTTCGACAGCGCCATTTCCACGCTTCTCGACTGTGCGTTCGCACGGTAGAGAACGGCGTTGTCCGCGAGCCGGCAGCCCTTGTCCTTATTCGCAAGGATCTCGTTTCCGATGAACATATCCTCGCTCGTTTCGTCATAGAACCGGTAAACGTGTATCTTCTCTCCGGCTCCGAGATCGGACCAGAGGTTCTTGTCCTTGTGCTGAGTATTGTTGCGGATAACGGCATTCGCCGCGTCAAGGATATTCGATGTGGAACGGTAGTTCTGCTCCAGCTTTATTACCGTGCTGTCGAACTCGTCCTCGAATGAGAGGATATTCTCGATAGTAGCGCCTCTGAAACGGTATATCGACTGATCCTCATCGCCCACGACGCAAAGGTTTCCCTTGCCGCCCGCAAGCAGCTTCACAAGCTCGTACTGCGCTTTATTTGTATCCTGGTACTCGTCCACCATTATGTAGTCGAAATGATTCTGCCAATACGCAAGAGCGTCCGGATCGGTTCTGAACACCTGCACGGTCTTCATTATGATATCGTCGAAATCAAGCGCATTCGCGGCTTTTAGGCGGTTCTGATATTCGCGGTAAACATCGCGTATCGTGCCGAGCTGGAAGTCTGCCTTCCCGTCGTCGTTCAGCGCCGGAAATGCCTCCGGCACAATAAGCTTGTCCTTTGCGCGGGATATCGCGTTCATCACGGTTTTCGGGTTGAAAGTCTTGTCGGAGATGTTCAGGCTCTCGAATACGGACTTGATAACGCGCTTGCTGTCGTCGGTATCGTATATTACGAAGTTCTTGTCATAGCCTATGGACTCTATGCTCCTGCGGAGAATACGCACGCAGGTGGAGTGGAACGTTGCCGCCCATACCTGGTCGGCTCTCGGCGCGTTCATGCGGGAAAGCCTTTCTTTAAGCTCCGCGGCAGCCTTGTTCGTGAACGTTACG
>JAFVBZ010000026.1 GCA_017479645.1 Ruminiclostridium sp.
CGATAGCGCCGATAGTAGCTTCACGGCTGTCGTTCTAGCTTGTTCCGAAGATTACTGTAAGAATGACCGGCGTTGCGTCGGAAAGATCGCGGGCGTTCTTCACAAGGTCAACGTAGATGTCGCGGACAGCCGCTATCTCGCCGAGACCCTTGAGTACGGGAACTACCTCGAATCCCTCGTTGGTGAGGAGAGTCTTGCAGGAATCGTCCTCGTCGCCTGCCATATCGTTGTTCGCGTGATCGCCGGCAACTACCATGAGCGGTTCAAGAACAACGCGCTTGTAGCCGCCGTTCTTTGCGAATGCAACAACATCGTCGATAGAAGGCTCGGCTTCAACCGTGCCTATGCAGTAGTTCGTCTTGCCTGCATCGGTCAGCTTCTTCTGGAGCTTTGCATAAGTCGCGTTGGCAGAGTGTTCGGTGCCGTGACCCATGAACACGACAGCTGTCTCACCGTCGTCAAACTCCTCTGTGGCAACTGTGATAGCATTTACCACGTTGGTGTAATCCTCTTCGCTTGTGAGAAGCGGAGCGCCTACCTTTACGCTGTCGAACTTGTCAGCCTGCGCCTTTACGACTTCCATAAGATCGTCGTACTCGTATCCGCTCATAACGTGTGTGGGCTGTACGATAAGCTCCTTTACGCCGTCTTTTTCAAGGCGCTCGAATGCTTCGTCAACGTTGTCGATCTCAAGCCCGTCACGCTCTTTCAGCTTGTCGATGATGATCTGGCTGGTGAATGCGCGGCGCACTTCCTTATCGGGGTTCGCGTCCGCGATAGCTTTTTCTATCGCGCCGATAGTTGCGTCACGGCTGTCGTTGTAGCTTGTTCCGAAGCTTACCGTAAGAATAACGGGCTTTGCGTCAGCAGCTGTATTTTCAGCCTCCGGCTCCTTCTCGTTTGCCTGTACAGCTTCGGTCTCCTTTTCGGCAGTCTCTGCTGCCGCAGCTGTCTCCGGCGCTTCCGAAGCGGCAGTTGTTGTTCCCTGCACTGCACCGCCGCAGCCTGCCATTGAAAGTGCGCAAACTGCGCTCAGCAGAAAGGCAGCGGTCTTTTTTGTCCTTGTCATTTTTATCTCCTCTTTTTCATTTATTTCAAGGTCAGTGACCCTGTTTGCGTTTACATATATTTGTTATAAAGCTCCTCGGTAAGCCCGAAATGCTCTGTGAGCGTCCGCTTGTCGAGCAGTCCTTCCGGCGCTCCCGTACCCGTGCATACTCCGTCCCTGATGAGCATCACCCTGTCGGATATCCTACCGGCAAGCTCGGTCTCATGCATGGACATGACCACCGCGATATCCCGCTCCAGGCGAAGCTTGTCCAGCATCTCCAGGAATGTGAGCTTGTAGTGGATATCGAGGAACGATGTCGGCTCGTCCAGCAGAAGTATCTTCGGCTCCCGGCATACAGCCCTTGCAAGCATCACTCTCTGCTTCTGTCCGTCGCTTATCTCGGCAAAGAAACGATCCGCAAGCTCTGTTGTATCGGTGAGCAGCATAGCCTCTTCAACCGCCTTCTTATCGGCTTTTCCGAGCAGTCCGAATGTTCCGGTATAGGGGTATCTCCCGGTCTCCGTCACTTCCCGGCAGGTCATCATGTCCGTTTTCGGACGGTCGGTGAGCATTGCCGAGACCTGTTTTGCAAAATCGTTCCGGCTCATATCCTCTTTTGCGGTGCCGTCTATGTATATCCCGCCCGAGATCGGCGGGATCTGACCGGCAAGAGTCTTTAAAAGCGTAGATTTGCCGGAGCCGTTCCTTCCGATAAGCGTGAAGATCTCCCCGCCGCTCACCGTGAACGAAATGTCATGCGCTATCTCTTTGCCGTTATACCCGGCGCAAAGGTTCTTTATTTCAAGCATTTTACTTTTCTTTATTCTTTCGCAGCATTATTATCAGCACTACCGGCGCTCCCAGCACCGCAGTGACCGTGCTTATGCCAAGCTCCGACGGAGCGATCACCGTTCTCGCTATCATATCGCTTATTATGCAGAACACACCGCCGCCGAGAAAGCATGCCGGTATCATCACTATCGGCTTTGCCGTGCCGAGCAGCATCTTCACAAGGAACGGCACCGCGATGCCCACGAACGAGACGGGTCCGGCGAATGCCGCAACACAGCCGGACAGCAGGCTCGACAGCACTATCATCGCTATGCGCACTGCCCGTATGTTCACGCCCATATCCACCGCGTAGCCCTCACCGAGCCTGTACGCGTTTATCGGCTTCGACAGCATGAATACCGCGGCAAGCGCCGCAAATACCACTGCCGCGCAGACCATAAGCCCGTCGCTCTTGATTCCGGAGAATGTGCCTACCGCCCAGTCGTGCAGGTTCACGATATCCGAGTCGTTGGCGAAGTTCACCACGATATCAGTTATCGCCGTGCAGATATAGCCTATCATTACTCCGCACACCACCAGAAGCGACATGCTCCTTATCCTCGACGACATCAGCAGCACCGCCATCATTGAAAGCAGCGCCCCCGCAAACGCGGAGATCACCATTACGGCGGAGTTCATTCTGAATGCTCCGCCGGCGGAAGCTATGAGCGCAAGCGCCACCGTGAGACGCGCTCCGGACGATATGCCGAGTACAAACGGACCCGCGATAGGGTTGTGGAAGTACGTCTGGAGCATATAGCCCGAAAGTGCCAGCGCACCTCCGAGCACCGCCGCTGCCAGTGTGCGCGGAACTCTGATCTTGAGCACTATCGCTGCCGCCGTATCGTCGCCGGAGCTTCCGGAGAAGATCCTGATTAGCTCATCTATGGGTATATCCACGCTCCCCGCCGTGATGCTCACCGCTATGAACAGCAGAAGCAGGCAGGCAAGCAGGACAAACGAAAATATCAATCTCTTCTTCATTCCAGTCTGTAAAGGTATTCCGGCTCCCGTTCACTGCCCGTGAATACGGCGCTGAAATCGGTCAGTATCTCTCCCGTCTTCATTATCTCCTGATAAAGGCTCCTGTCGGTAGCCCAGACATTCCCCTCGCGTACCGCTTTGAAATCCGCAAGCAGGCTGTTCTTCGCGATCAGCTCGTCAAGCGTCGATATCTCGCCGGCTATGGTGCAGTTGTAGATGATGACGTCGGCATTCTTCGCTGCGGTGTAGAACTGCTCCGGCTCGATCGTCACGGAGGAAGAGGCATTGTCGTCTCCCGGAAAGTCGAACACGTTATCACCGCCCGCAAGCTCTATCATCTTTGTGATGTAATCGCCGGATTTCCTTGTGACTATGCGCCCGGCGGAGCTTATATAGAAGAACACCGCCGTTTTGCGCGCCGTGTTATCTCTCTCATTCCCGGAAAGCTCGTCGAAATGCTTTTTCTGCTCCGCGTAAAGCTTGTCGCCAAGCTCCGGACAGCCGCAGATATGCGCATAGACCTTTATCCACTCGCACCGTCCGAGGGGGTGCGGCTCATAGCTCGATCTGTCAACGAACATAGGTATGCCGAGTTCTTCCAGCTTTTCCCGCACCTCCGGGACGTGCTCGGTCATGGTGGACTGCACAGAAAGATCACAGCCGCCGGAAAGCAGCGTTTCATAATCCGGCTCGCGGTACTTTCCCGCGTAGATCATATCCCCGCGCTCCATTGCTTCTCTCGCGCTGTCTATATACCAGTCGTCCGCCTCCAGCGAGGAAAAGCGGATATCTCCGGTCTTTTCAAGGGCATCGTAGAAGCACATCACCGCGCTTGCCGCCATATATACCCGATCCGGTGAAAGGGTGATGACAGTTGTGTTATCGCCGGTATTCCCGGCAGTCACACCCTCCGGCAGCACAAGGAGCCTGTCCCCGCTGCTCGTCTCGATAAGCGAGCCGCCGTTCTCGTATTCGTATATCGTGAAGCATTCCGCTATGTCATTCTCTGTCTTAACAGGAGCTCCGGAGCCCTCATATACCGGCAGTTCTCCGTTTTGCCCGGCTCCGCCGTTCCCGCAGGCGCACACGTTCACCAGCATGACCGCTGTGCAGAACAGCGCCGTGATCCTTTTCATTCTTCTCATTTCTTTCTCTTTTTCACTATTAAGACTGCGGCTGTTCCGGCGCATACCGCCGCGGCGCCGGCCGCTATCAGGAGCGGGACGGGCGAGAAGCCCTGTTCCGGCGCAGCTCCGGAAGTCTCCGTTACTGCCGCGGAAACTGCCGCATCAGACGCGCCCGCCGTATTTACCTCTCCGAAAACTATCTCATAATCTATAAGGTGCGGCTCGCTCATAGCAAGCGTCTCCGCCTGCACCGAAAGAGGCTCGTCAAGGGTATAGACCGGTATCTCGAACACGGAATTCCCGCTTTCATTCACGGGATAGAAGCTCTCTCCGCCGACGATCATCATGTCGTACTTCGAGCTGCTCCACTCGAACTTCGCCGTCATCTCCCCGCCGATCACCGTGATCTCGGCGGGAGAAAGTATATGCGCCTTTCCCGTGCCGCCTGTCATCGTTATCTCTACTGTATATACACCGTCATTCATGGTCAAAGCCGCCTTTCCGGAAAATAAAAATGCCCCTGCCGAAAGCAGGAGCATGGTTCATCAAAATAAAAGCGGATACCCGTGCGCAAAGCAGGGGTAACACAAAGCCATACTGCCGGTTACTCGCGGCATTGAGAGCTGTTTCACTCTCTGTACAGACATAAGGCAGGTCTCCCGGCTCATGCATCTTCGCGTTCCGATACCTTCCCGTCCGCTGGGACAGTGGCATATCATCGGAAAACTCCGCATTTACGGTGACGAGTTCGCACAGGTCTTTCACCTGTTTCCCTTTTCACCGGATCGAGCCCGAACATTCGGGCTATCCGACACCTTATATCTCTTATTCGGTTTAAGCAGATATACTATATCACATTTTCCTGCGGTTGTCAATACCTTACCGTTTTTTTCGGGGAAGATGACAGAGACGGAAAATTTATGGAAAACTATTGACAAGAGGTGAGTATTGCGCTATAATATTGCATATAAATCATATATGATATATCGGCATTTCAACATACCGTCAAACCGCATAACAGAGCCGTTTGACGCGCATAAGCATATTTTTCAGATAGACTATATATGTATATGGTATAATGCCGGACAGGAGACAATGGAGACAATTATGAGCGAACTTCTGAGAATAACCGATCTGCACATCTCCGCAGATGAAAAGGAGATACTTCACGGCGTCGGTCTC
>JAFVBZ010000027.1 GCA_017479645.1 Ruminiclostridium sp.
CGGAACGCGATGCAGGTACTCCGCCTTTCTTGCACTGATTTACCTTCTGCGTTATGTAGGAATCGGTTATCGTATTCAGTGTTCCCGCCCACATATACTTGGTTTTCAGGGCAAGAGCCGTTTTCACATGCTTGACAAGTCCCTCATTTGTATATATGCTCATTTCTTACCTCCGATAAGATTCAGGATCTCTTTGAGTTTATCATAGCCGAACTGAGCTGAGTATGAAACCATAAAACCTGCGACGATTGCTCCCGCAAAATAGTACCATTCAGGAGATATTTCAAAGATGGTAAGATATGCGCAGACTGTGCCGACTGTAAGGATCACAGCGAGAACGGTTGCCGTGATCTGCGGAGGGATCTTCGGAATCATCGACTTAAATAATTCTGTCAACGAGCTGGTAAGTATTATCAGCACTGCAAGCTTTTTTATATCTTCGGTGCTGAACATTTTTAAAATAATTTTAAAAAAAACATCGACAAACACGTATATACGTGTTTTAATATAAATGTAAGGAGGGAACAATGAGAGACAAAGACTTATTAAAGGCTCTCCTGAAAGACGGGTGGACGGAAGTCAGAGTTCACGGCAGTCATCACATCATTCAAAAAACAATAAAATTGAAACCGTTCCCGTACACGGTAAAGATGTTCCGACTGGTCTGCTGAACAAAATCTTGAAAAACACGGAGCTGAAAATAAAGTAAGCCCCACGTTTTTCCTCAAATTGGAGGTATACTATGAAACTTATTTATCCGGCAATTTTCCATACTGAAGATAATAGCGTATGGGTGGAGTTTCCCGATCTGGACGGCTGCAATTCTTTCGGTGATAATATTTCGGAAGCTCTTGACAACGCAAAAGAAGCTTTGGAAGGATACTGCTTGGTACTTCTCGAACAGAAGAAGCCGCTTCCTAAAGCAAGCGCGATCTCAAAAATGAAAGTCAGTGCTGATGCTTTTCCTACTCTTGTTGAGACCGATCTTTCAACAGCACTCGCAAAAAACAAATCTGTTAAGAAAACACTTACTATACCTGCATGGCTTAACGATATGGCAACCGAGCGCGGTATAAATTTCTCACAGGTCCTGCAAAATGCACTGTTTGACCAAATGGAGATCAACAAGTATGATAATGCATAAGTCAACCGCCCTTCGGGGCTGTTTTCTTTTAAAACACAAAGAGCCGCCTGTTAAAGCAGCCCTTGTGTGCAATATCCATATAGGAAGGTTTCCGCTTCCCGTGGATCTGGTACGTCAACAGGGATTCGAACCCCGAACTCACCGGATATAAGCCGGTTACTCCTACCATTGGAGTTATTGCCGCTTTGGGGTGTAATGAAGCATAACAAATGAAAATGCGTCAGAGCACCACTATTCCGCTGTATCGTTGCAAATAACGCCGTTTTAAAGTAAAAACTGGAAAACTCAGCTGGTGCCGCTTATCGCGCATGGTTGCAGAGGCACGATTCGAACGTGCAGTCTCGTGGTTATGAGCCACGCGAGATACCTTTTCTCCACTCTGCCATGTACGACGGAAGCCCGCCGTCGTACGGTTTAAGACATCAGAATGAGAAACTGAGTCACAGAAGATACGCACCGCCGTACCGTTCGTTTCTTCTGCATTTTTATAATATCACAGTTTTTATGTAACATTCAATAACATCAACATCTTTTGAGATCGGTATTCCCTATCTCTGCAAGTGCACGAGGGTGCAAACGATGAACAATATGAAAATAGCTGTAATTCATCTTAACAGCAATGCGCTCCCATGTACACCCGCAGATGTACCGATATGTGAGAAGTCTCCGGAGATCTCCGCTTGAAATTGCCGCTATTGATGATCTGATATCACGGCGGAGTATCCGTGCAGCTTCAAGTTCCTCGACGATCTCGCGCTCTATATCCGCGATCTCGGCTGCTTTTCTGCCTACTTTATCTGAAATGCTGCCGACGGTATGCCCCAGCTCCGATGTCGGTGCGGTTATGGTTGTTGCATCTTCAAGAAGCTTGTTAAGCTCCTCACGCTTGCACCTGATGTCCTTAACGCAGTCCCGGTACTGCGATAAATACTCCTTTGCGGTCATTTTCCCCTCCCGTAATCGTCATATATTCCCGTGACCGGCTGAATGCCGATCACAGCAAATCCGCTCTTGATGCCGTCGTGGAATTCCGTATCGGGCAGTACGCTCGTGATCTTATAAAGTGCCGCTCTGCCTGTGTACTCTGCGTCACGGGTCTCGTTGAGCTCGATAAGGTCACCTACCTCATAATCTCTGTCGTTCCTGCGGATCTCAAAAGGCTTCAAGTCTGTGGTTACTTCCGCAAACCAGAGGTCAAAACATTTAACTCTGTGAAGCATAATCAATATTTAATCCGGATATTTTCATATTTTTCACCGTTTCCGTTTCCTTCCTGTTATTCCTCGTCTTCATCAAAACCCTCTATTGTCTTCTTGATCTGAGCCTGCTCGGCAAGCTCAAGAATTGTTGAAAGACTAAAATACTCCTTGTAAAGACCTTTTGTTTTGATCGGCATTACTATTGCATACAGATCAAAGCCGACAAAGACTGCAACAGCATTAATGCCCCGTATCTCTGTAAGACAGTAAATAACGGGTATATCCTTATCAACGCTCAACTCAACAGCGGAAATGTAGAAGTTCTTCACTACTACAGCCCCGCTTTCGGTATAAAATGTACGATATACTTCCCAGCGGTTTATGATCATCGGTCCGGTTTTCTCGAGAATGCTGTCGCTGCATTCGTCATAGGAAGCATTTTTCAGAAATTCCGGAGCCGGTTTCATAACCGTTGAGATCGCGCTTGACTTATCCATAAGACCCAGGAAGTTAAGCATATTTTTCATTACTTCAACCAAATATTTTTCGCAGAAAAATCAAGGCAGCACCGCTCACAGGGGTCAGGGGAATTTCCCCTGCAAGCCGAATTTGGGTACCATAATTCAGTGCTTGCTATCTTCAAAATCCGGTATTTTCATCAGAATCATTTTTCCGGAATATCAACAAAAATAATAATCCGTACCCTTGTATTTTTTTGTGGAGACACTGGTGACAGCATCGCCAAATACTTTTATCATCATGTTTTTCTGACAGCTCGCTTACAAAAGTCCGGAGACAAAAATGGTGACAGATAATAGAATGCGGTGCCAGTTCACAAGAGACAACCCGCATCATATTGCGCCTGTCTCCGGTGTCACCACTGTCACCCGAAAAATAAACATACTACTTATAAAAAATGCAGTAAACAAGGTGTCCTATGTGTTCACTCAATTGATTTCCGATAAACCGTAGGGAACGTGGAGTGTTCCAGCTGTTTCTTCATACCATTTGCAAGAAAACGCAAGGAATTTGTTGATTTTGCAATAATAATGCTGTATAATATTGTGTGAAGTGACAAAATATTTATTTTTTCAAAAATAGTGTAAGATCTCAATATCAGATGTTGTCTTTATTAACGAAGGAAAAACCTGTGCGTTGGAGGACGGAAATGAACGATAAAGACATAATCGGGCTGTTCAATGCCCGATCAGAGGAAGCGATAAGCGAGACTGACAAGAAATACGGTGGTGTCTGCCGGCATACCGCGTACAACATTCTCGGCAATCACGAAGATACCGAGGAATGTGTCAACGATACATACCTGAAAGTCTGGAATGTGATACCGCCGAAGCAGCCGGAAAAGCTCGGTGCATTTATTCTGCGTATCGTCCGGAATTCAGCGATCAATCTGTTCAAACAAAGGGGCAGGCTGAAAAACGGCGGCGGGTACAGCAGCGTAAGCTTTGAGGAAATATCGGAGTTCCTGCCGGCGGCAGATGATGTTGATATCTCTGTGGACAGGAGAGCATTTACGGATGCTCTTGAACGTTTTCTGAACACACTTCCGAAGAATAGGCGCGTGATGTTTGTGAGGCGATATTTCTATTGCAGCACATACAGTGACATTGCAAAAGAAATGCACATTACAGAGGGCAGCGCTGCCGCGTCTGTACGGCGAACCCGTGAAAAGCTGCGGGAATTTCTTGAAAAGGAGGGCATCAGGATATGAGCAGAGAAGAACTTGTAATGGATATGATCGGTGAGATCGGTGATAAATACATACTTGAAGCCATGCCCGAACACACTGAAAAGCCGGCCGAATCGCAGACTGGCAATGTCATTCATATAAAGCCTGCCGAAGCATATACAGAGATCAGCAAGAAAGACCTGCGGATATATTGGATAACCCGTGCGCTCGGTATGGCGGCAGTTGTCGCGCTGATAGTCGGTGCAGTTGTTCTTCTGGTGCAGAACTGGGATAAGATAGCGGTGAGCGGTAATGACAGACCGGGAACAATTGTGAAATATATTGACGAACTTCCCGATATAAGCGAAGCATACGGAAAGACGATAGAATTCAGTGACGCGTCTGTAAGGTTTTCATCGGTCACTTATGACGGTACAAGTCTGAATACGAATTTTTATCTTCTGTACAAAGGCAATGATGAGTTCTATTCGCCTGCCCTGTGGATAAATGTTGAGGGTGCGGAGCATGGTGATCCTTCTTGCGGAATAAATCCCGTTATGGAAGCAGACAGCTTTGATTATCTTATTCAAAGCTTCGTTCCTGTTGATCTTGAACCGGGTAAGTCTTACGCGATAAACATAGTATATAAGGGTAGCGGAAACCTTGAAAACGATACGCAGAAGTACAGATTTATCTGCCCGGATATACCGGCGGTAACTGCGGAAACCACAACAAATAACCCTTATCTCACATCTGCTGTGGAACCGCTTATAGAGCCTGTTGAAGCTGACACCTTCACCTACGACAGACCTGCCGGAAGCTGGTTCGAGCTTGAAGAAACACTGTATCGTATCGACTACACCGCGCCGTTCGATTGTGTGACATTCAATGATGACGGCACTTGCAGTTCCATATTCATAGATGAATGGAAAGAGGAGTATGACGCAATAGGCTATACAAGCGAGCTTGAAAATATTACCGATGAAAACTTTGTATTTACATTCGGTTTTATGAAGCAGCCGGGCGAAGAACCGCGTTCCGGATCGGATCCCGACCTGACAAGGGTGTACAGCGCATACTATAAGAATGCGGACAAGGGTGAAGCCCTTGCAATGCGGCATAAATACGTTACTATGCCTTTGAATGAAAATCAGATCATGTACATCGACAAGTATATGCGCGGTAAGCTGAATGTCCCGTATGACAGCATTGTATGGGACGATATTTACGGAGTTTACTATGTTGATACACAGAAAAGATGTGAGCTTATGCCGGACAGGTATTACAGCGAAGTCAATGATGATCTGCGCCATGACCTTTTTGAAGCTATGTATGAAGCTGACAGAAATTCGGAAATGGACGGCAACCCCGGAACAACGTATTATCACACGAATCCGCTGCCGATAGTCGGGTCTGATGAGTATATCGCGTTCTGGGTCTCGGGTGCGTATAAAGCGAGAATACTTGTGACATACATTATCAGGAAGGATTTTGAGGGGCAGTATAAGGCAGAGCAGAAGACCGATATAGCCGATGAACTTGACCGGTTGTATCTCGACGGCGCAAAGCTGATGTTCGTGAAGTCCGGCGGCGGTTATTACGCAGTGACGGAAAGCAACCGCAAGATCGGGCTGATTCCGGGAGACGAAGGTGCAGTGCCGAATTACGAAGCGAAGTTTGCATACCGCGTAAGACCGTATCTGCCGCTTCCGAACGGCGCTGTGGAAGATATAAAACTCGGCGAGGAGCAGAAGAAACTGCTGATAAAAGAAGCATACGAGTCCGCACAATCGTTTGAAAACAGCATATCCCTTGACAGACTTGCGGTAAGCGACCCGGTAAAGATCTCGGAACAGCAGTATTTCGTGTTTGTATTCGACGGAGACGAGATAGTAGGGAAGATATGGTGCTTTTACAGCGACAGCACCGAAAACGCATCGGGCTTCGACACAGGCGGTTACGATAACGCGGTTGACGGACTGACTAAGCTGTATAAGAGCGGCGAAAAGGTATCGTTCACATGGTTCGGCGGCAATCTCTACTGCTGTCCGGAAA
>JAFVBZ010000028.1 GCA_017479645.1 Ruminiclostridium sp.
AGGCTGGAAGTAAACTGCGGAAACATTGAGGAATCCTACTTCCTCGTCCTCGAAGATTGGGATCTCGTTGAATCCTGCCGCATCATCGGGAGCAGCTGCCGCGTCAGTCTTTACTGTTGCGTCAGCACCTTCTGCCGCAGCTGTTGCAGCTGTGGTGGTTGTGGTTGTTGTGGTTGTTGTTGTGCTGGTCTTGTTGCCGCAGCCTGCGAATGCCATTGCAGAAGCGAGTACGGCAGCGATAAGAGCTGTTTTTCTTGTTGCTTTCATGAACTTTTCCTCCATTTGGTTGTATTTCTGCGGCAATGCCGCAATTATTTATTTCGTAAAGCAGTATCTACTGCATTAGAAAACGGTTTGTCATGCCTTGCTTTTTTCGGGCACGGCTTTCTTTTTTGGCTCCTTCTTCTTTTTCGGCTTCGGCATCATCTCTGCCGCGAACTGTTCGTCAGTCTCGGTGAGGTAATGGATACCGTCCGCGATACCGAGGAAGAAGGGTATGAATGACCAGCAGAATACTGCGTACAGGATACCCTTGCCGTACTTGCCGATGTAGAACTTGTGCATTCCCAGTCCGCCGAATACCAGCGCGATAACACCGGCTTCTTTGCGGTTGTTTCTTTCCCACTTCGTCATCACGAAGATAAGTAGTGTTATAAATGTCAGTATCAGCTGCGGAATCAGTGTTTCGAGTACCGGGAATATTCCGAGCACCTGCAGCGTTTCGTTAAACGGTATGATAGCCTGGAGCCAGTCCGGCGATGTCATATCTATCACGTCACCCTCGATAAGTTCCTTGATTCCGGAGCCGAGGAAGGATATCGACATTATGAACATCAGTATGCTTGTTCCGAGGAAGAACGGGCGTATCGGAAGCTTGACGCTGAAGAAGCGTATCGCTATGAATACGGCTACCAGCACGACGCAGCCGGTTCCGAAACCGCCCCATACATAGCCGATATCCGAAGGTTCGGTAAGGTACTGCTGGTAGAACAGGATAACTTCCGCGCCCTCACGGAATACTGCGAGGAAAGCGGTAAATGCGAGAGTGAAAACGCTTCCTGTCTCGGAGGATGCCTTTACCTGATCGTCAATGTAGCTGTTCCATTTATCGGCTTCCGCTTTGGAAACCATCCAGTTGCTTACATAGAAGAGAACGACTACCGCGATGAGAGCCGTAACGCCCTCGATTATCTCCTGGTTCGCCGTGTTTGCAAGTTTCCAGAGACTCAGCAGCCATGCGCATAAGAAGCTTGCCGCGATAGCTGCGACGCAGCCTATGTAAACGTGCTTCAGTTTATCCTTGTGTCCGCTCTTTACGAGGTAGGCTATTATCGCGCCTACAACGAGTATCGCTTCAAGTCCCTCGCGCACGATTATAAGGAAGCATGCGCTGAATGTCGCAACGCCACTTACAGCCGTGTTCTGAACTGTATTGGTCTCGGTGACTGCCGCGGTTTCGGCTGCTGACGGAGTGCCTGTCGGAGTTACCGACATACTTGCGGTCTTTCTTGTGCCGTCGGAGCTGAATGCGCTCTCTCCGTAATCTCCGAGTCCGTCGAGGTGATTTGCCTGTATGTGGAGTATCTCGCTGAGCTTTACGAATTCCGCAACGACTGTTTCCTCACCGAGATCCTTCTTTACAGCCTTTCGTGCTGTCTTGAACTGGAGCTCGGCCTTGCTGACTTCCGAGCCGGAGTAGCCGCTGACATTTCTCTCGAATCCGGAGGTCTCGTAGTAATAGTTGTAGATGTTGAGCGCCGGTGTATATGCGGCTTCCTTGTCGCCCGCCTTGTAGAGCTTGATCGAAGCTTCGATGCAGTCATCTATCGCGTTTGCGACCAGATTCCATGTCTTTGTTGTGAGGTTGTTGACCTCTTTGTATTCGTCCCAGGTAGCTATGTATGAGACTTCCTCCGCCGATGCCCGGAAACTGAGTGCTCCGAGAGCTGCCGTGAATGCGATCACTGCGGCGGAAACAAGCGCGAACAGCTTGCGTGATCCTGTCCTGACTATATTCATATTTATATGCGTCTCTCCTTTTGTGTCCGGTGCATTTCTTTGTAGTGGTTAGCAAAATCTAACCCTGCCATACACCGCAATGCCTTTAGTTAAAGAACAGCATTCTGCAATGTAAGCAGTTACTAACTTGCGGTTACAAGTTAGAGCAAGCTAACATCGAACGTGATAAATATATCACACAACTGGGTTTTTGTCAAGGCAAGGAAAAAAATTTCGGGATTTTACATATACCCGGAACACAAATTCCGGTAAAAAAGCGCCACATTCTACAAACGTTTTGTATTGCCGTTACAACAAGGCAGATCTCCTTGCATTATCGGAGTTTCTGTGGTATAATGTTAGCATAGACTTACTTATATAGAGGAGAGCGGAATATGGAAAATATCATACAAGGACTGCTGATACCGTTTATCGGCACATCGCTGGGTTCGGCATGCGTATTCCCGATGAAAAATACGCTCAGTCTCGGCGTTCAGCGCGTACTAACCGGCTTTGCCGCCGGCGTGATGACTGCGGCAAGCGTCTGGAGCCTGCTGATACCGGCAATAGAGCAGAGCGAGGAAGGAATGGGACAGCTCGCATTCATACCCGCGGCTGTCGGATTTATGGCGGGTATAGCTTTTCTTCTGCTGCTTGACCGGCTGATACCGCATCTGCACATGAACAGTGACGAAGCGGAGGGCATAAAGACGGCGCTGCCGAAGAATATAATGATGCTGATGGCGGTAACTCTCCACAACATACCGGAAGGAATGGCGGTAGGAGTGGTGTATGCCGGGCTGCTGTACGGCGGGAGCGACGTTACGGCTGCGGGAGCGATGGCACTTGCGATAGGCATAGCCATACAGAACTTCCCGGAAGGCGCTATAATCTCGATGCCCTTGAAAGCCGAGGGAATGAGCAAGTGGAAGGCGTTCATATCCGGCGTTGTTTCCGGTGCGGTGGAACCTCTCGGTGCAGCACTCACGATCGCGGCGGCGGGGCTTGTGGTGCCGATGATGCCGTATCTGCTGAGCTTTGCTGCAGGCGCGATGATCTATGTCGTAGTTGAGGAGCTGATACCGGAGATGTCCGCGGGCGAGCACTCCAATGCAGGAACGGTATCGTTCGCTGTAGGATTTACTGCAATGATGATACTTGACGTAGCACTCGGGTGAGATGATATTCCTCTCACCCGAGTCTGATTTATATTATAATCTTTTCAGTGACCCACTGATCTCCGTGTAACGGTCATTCGGGTGCAGCGTCACGCTGCCGCGGTCCAACCGCGCAGGCTGGCGCCATCCGCGCAGGACACAGCGCGTAAGCGCCGAACGGTGCCGTACACTCAATAAAGACTTCCGTAAGCAGCGCAGGCTCTGTAATCGGCACCCTCGGTATCCTTTGTTCCGAAGGAAGTCCAGGAATGCGGACGGAAGATGCGGTCTTCGCTGACGTTATGCAGCGAAACGGGAATGCGCAGCATAGAAGCGAGGGTTATGAGGTCTGCTCCGACATGACCGTAAACGAGACAGCCGTGATTTGCGCCCCAGTTCGCCATGACGGTGTAAACGTCCTTGCAGGCCTTTCCGTCTGTGATAGGCGCGAACCAGGTGGACGGCCATGTCTTGTCTGTGCGGTCAAGGAGTATCTTGTCCACATTCTCCGGAAGCTCGCAGGTATATCCCTCGACTATCTGGATCGTGGGACCGAGACCCTTAACGAGGTTTACTCTTGCGAAGGTGCTCGGCATTACGCACTGCGTCGAGTAGCTGGAGGAGAATCCGCCGCCGCGGAAATATCCGAGGTTTGCGCAGCACCACTTTGTCTTGTCAAGGCATGCCTTGATGTCGTCGTCGGTCATATCCCACCACTTCTTCATCACAGGCTCGCCCTTTTCGTTCTTTGCGCCGCCGGTCCCGTCGAGAGAAGCGGCACCGCTGTTGATAAGATGTATGAAGCCGTCCTTTGCAGCGCCCTCGGGCTTCCAGCCTGTCACGCGCTCAACCGCGTCGGGCGACCAGTATGTACGAACGTCTGCGAAAATCGCGGCTCTGTCGGTAACTTCGTGGAGAAGCAGGAGAGTAGTTCCGTTGAGACCGTCGTTTTCGGTAGCAAAGGGGATAGGCTCACGCTTGCCGTTCCAGTCGAAGGAAGTGTTGAGTATTGCTTCGGTGAAGTCGGCGTTGGGCATAAAGTCTGTCCACATTCTCTGACCCTGGAATCCGCCGAGTACAGCGTTCCTGCCCTTCGATTCCTCAAGCCAGCCCATTTCCGCCAGCTTCTTGTTGCCCTTGAGGATATCGAGTACGATGCAGGTCATTTTTGCGATGAACTCCCAGTTCTGCTCCTTCTCCTCTGCTGTGAGGGATTTCCGCATATATGTCATACCCTCGGTGGGGTTTATATCCTCGCCCTCTTTGCAGTTTTCGTGAATCCATGCGAGAGCTTTCTTATACTCGGCTTCATCATAGATACCGAGCTTTTCGCGCCTGATTATCTCAGTCATATCCACCCATTCAACGTGCATACCGAGGTAGCTGCGGAAGAAATCCTCGTTGCAGTATGAACCGGCGATACCCATTGCGACAGCGCCGATATTGACGTAGCTCTTTCCGCGAATATCGCCCACAGCAGCCGCGCACTTTGCGAATCTGAGTATCTTTTCCCGCACATCATCGGGTATCGTTCTGTCATCGGCATCCTTGACATCGTGACCGTAGATCGAGTAGCAGGGCATACCTATCTGAGCATAGGCGGACATCGCGGCTGCAAGGAACACTGCTCCGGGGCGCTCTGTTCCGTTGAAGCCCCACACAGCCTTGATAGTGTTCGGGTCTTCGTCTATGACCTGGGTGACGTAGCACCAGCAGGGCGTGACAGTGAGGGTAGCAACGACATTTTCACGGGAAAACTTCTCCCGGCAGGCTGCACTTTCGGCTATACCGCCTATCGTGGTATCTGCGATAACGCATTCCAC
>JAFVBZ010000029.1 GCA_017479645.1 Ruminiclostridium sp.
ATGCTTGCGGCAAGCGCTCCGGCAGAGCCGGAACCCGCTCTCGAGCCCGAACCGGAATCTACCGGCGGTAAACTGTCGCAGGAACAGATAGAAGCGATGCTTGCTGCAAGCGCTCCTGCAGAGCCGGAACCCGCTCCCGAGCCCGAACCGGAATCTACCGGCGGTAAGCTTTCGCAGGAACAGATAGAAGCGATGCTTGCGGCAAGCGCTCCTGCAGAGCCGGAACCCGTTCCCGAGCCCGAACCGGAATCTACCGGCGGCAAACTATCGCAGGAACAGATCGAAGCTATGCTTGCCCTCGATGATCTCGACAACGGATCAGAGACTGAAAAAGAACCCGAGCCGCAGAAACCTGCTGCTAAAAGGGATGAGAGGGTAGCTGAAGATTACCCGCCCGAGGATCCTGAATCGGCACGTTTCAACTCAATGCTTAATGCTGCCAAGAAGAAGGTAGTCGGAAACGATAATAACTTATCGCAGGATCAGATAGAAGCGATGCTGGCGGTAAATGAGCCGGACGATGAAAATGAAGAAAAGCGTGGACCGGCTGCGGAAGAATCCGGTACCACCAAAGGCAAGTCTGTTGCAGAACTTCTCGGAGATGAACCGGGAGAATCATATAATGATGAAGATTCTCAGATAGCCGACAAATTCCGCGAAGGAATAACAGCGGATTCACAGGCAGCTGCTGACGATGTTGAACAGCGCAACAAAAAGAAAAAGGAAAAGAAGCCAAAGAAAGAGAAAAAGCCTGTTGACAAGGCAACTATCACCCGTATTGTTACGGTAGCCGCGGTTGTTGTTGCAGCTGCACTCGGCTTCTGTGTATCGCTGTTATTGTTCTCCGATCTTATCAAGTCCGGTGCGGAGGAGTTCTCAATAAAGGCGGCAAATGCAGTAAACAGTAAGCTTCCGATCAATACGGAAATGTATGTATATAAAGCGTATGTACGTTCAGGCAAATCTGCTGATGAATGTATGCTTTATGCTATGACGAGCCGCGGAGGAAAAGATAATACCGACATTTACCATGTTGTTATATATCATGACAATCCCGGCAGAATTAATGTATATTATACGCTTGACACTGAGAATCCGGAATATTTACGAATGAAGGAAAGCGATAATGAAAAAGAACGCGTTCAGGCAAGCCTGCTGAAGAAATATTCCGATGAGATCGAGGCAGCTGACAGGGAGATACAGATAAACTCTCCCGAGTGGGAAAAGATCGACTGCACGAAGATAAACAGGAACATAACATCGGAACAGGTAAACAGCAAGTAATCATTCAGTGCCGTGCAGGGACATGATTGTTCCTGCACGGCGATACCTGGACACAGGAGATTGAATTATGATACTATTGGAGTACTCTCTGCCTCAGCTTTTGTTCATGTTTTTCATTTTCTGTAACATAGGCTGGGTGCAGGAATCGACTATTGAGTCGCTTTATCATAAAAGACCGATAAACAGAGGCTTTCTGAAGGGTCCGTATATCCCGATATACGGAATCGGCGGAATGACTATGCTTATTCTTTGCACGCCTTTCCGGAATAACGGATTTGCAGTGTATTTTGTCGGACTTGTGAGCTGTACGCTGCTTGAATACCTTGTCGGCTGGCTCATGGAGAGTATGTTCCATAAACAGTTCTGGGATTACAGCATGCTCCGCTTCACCTACAAGAACCGCATATCGCTGTTATCATCTCTGTTCTGGGGACTGTTATCACTGTTTATGGTGTATGTGCTGTATGGCATAATGGACGGAATTGTGAATTTCGCTGATCCTACATTCATTCTTGCGTATGATATAGCAATGGCAGTCGCTATGACAGTTGATACCATACTAAGCATTTCCGGACAGATCTCCTTCCGCGAACAGTTAAAGAAACTTCCTTATGACAAGGCAAGAAAGCTGATGACAGAGAAGTTCATTCAGCTGGGCGGTGCGGTTGCTAAAAGACGCGAACGATTCAACGCATTGCTTTCAAAAATGAAGTTTAACGTTGATGTAGATGATGCAGACGAGCCCGAAGAAGATATATGCGAAAACGCTGAAGAGGAGAGCGCGAATGAAGGCTGAAAGGCGCAGAAACTATTTTGAAAAGACTGTGAGACCGATCATTCGTAACGAAAAGATGCAGTCAACCAAGAAACTCATACAGCACGGTGATGTGTCTGTTTTTGCGCATTCAATGGCAGTTGCGGCATACAGTGTGAAGCTTGCAAAGAAGCTCGGCATAAGGTATGACAGACGAAGCCTTATAAGAGGCGCTGTACTGCATGATTTCTTCCTTTACGACTGGCATAAGATAAATAATGTCGGCGACGGACTGCACGGATTTGCGCACCCGAACACGGCTTCAAAGAATGCGGTAAGGTATTTCTCGCTCAATAAGCGGGAGCTTGACATAATACGCAAGCACATGTGGCCGCTTACACTCACGAAGCTTCCGAAGTACCGGGAAAGCTGGCTTGTGTGCGCTGCTGACAAGTACTGTTCGCTGCTTGAAA
>JAFVBZ010000030.1 GCA_017479645.1 Ruminiclostridium sp.
CCTTTTATCGCTGAAATATATGAATATTTCAAGCAAGAGTGCTATTAATGCACAATTGTAAATGCCGATCTGAATAAGGTCGGCTAACGTTATGTACACCATAAGCCTCACTCCCTTCCGGGAGCAGGATTGACCGCCGTTCGGTCTGCTCTTTCCGGATACTTGCGCTGCGCCTGTGACCGCAAAACTGCGCTTTCTCTGGGCAGGTATTCAGTTTTGCAGGTAAATGCCTGCTTGTCCGTATTATAGCATATATCCGAGGTGCTGTCAATCAATATTTGCTTGACATATCACCGCGCCTGTGCTATAATAGAAACAGAAAGAGCAGACCTTTGACGGTCGCTCCCGTGATTAGTTCAAAAGAAATAACCGCCGGTTTGCGATGTCGGGCGGTTATTTCCTTTTATCGCTGAAATATATGAATATTTCAAGCAAGAGTGCTATTAATGCACAGTTGTAAATGCAGATCGCACACATACCGGCGTTAAATCGGTGCTTGACAAATAAATGCAAAAGTGATATAATTTACCGGTCATAAAAGTAATACTATTTATAAAGGAAGATAGGAATTGAAAAGAGAAGATCTGAGAAACATAGCGATCATCGCCCATGTCGATCACGGCAAGACCACGCTGGTCGATGAGATGCTGAAACAGAGCGGAGTTTACCGCGAGAACCAGGCTGTAGTTGACCGCGTAATGGACAGCAACGCACTTGAACGCGAGCGCGGTATCACTATCCTTGCAAAAAACACATCTGTAACATACAAAGGCGTGAAGATAAACATTGTCGATACTCCCGGCCATGCGGACTTTTCAGGCGAGGTAGAGCGCATACTGAAGATGGTGAACGGCGTACTGTTGCTGGTTGACAGCTTCGAGGGTACGATGCCGCAGACAAGATTCGTTCTGCAGAAGGCGCTTGAACTCGGCCACAAGGTCATTGTCGTTGTGAACAAGACTGACCGCCCCGACGCAAGACCCAAGGAGGTAGTGGACGAGGTTCTTGAGCTTCTGCTCGATCTCGACGCTGACGATGAGCAGCTCGAAAGCCCGGTTATTTACTGCTCCGGCAGAAACGGTACAGCTTCGCTTGATCCGGACGTAATGGGCGAGAACTTTATCCCGCTGTTCGATATGATACTCGAGCATATCCCGGCACCCGAGGGTGACCCGGAGGGCGAGCTCCAGCTCCTCGTTTCGTCGATAGATTACAGCGAGTATGTGGGAAGGATCGCTATCGGGCGCATCGAGCGCGGCGTAATAAAGCAGAACCAGGAAGTAACAGTCTGCGACTACCACGGCACTGTTCAGCCGTTCAAGGGCAAGATAGTAAGCCTTTATGAATTTGACGGTCTCGGAAAGACCACTGTTCAGGAAGCTTCCGTGGGTGATATCGTATGCTTCTCCGGAATAGAGGGCATCACTATCGGTCAGACGGTATGCTCTCCGTCCGCAGTCGAGCCGCTGCCGTTCGTGAAGATAAGCGAGCCGACTGTTGAAATGACATTTGCCGTAAATGACAGCCCCTTTGCCGGCAGAGAGGGCAAGTTCGTTACTTCCCGCCAGATCCGCGAGCGCCTTGAAAGGGAGCTGCTGAAAGACGTGTCTCTGCGCGTAAAGGAAAGCGATGTCCGCGATGCGTATGATGTCGCAGGCCGCGGCGAGATGCATCTGTCGATACTGATCGAGACGATGCGCCGCGAGGGATATGAGCTGTCTGTAAGCACGCCGCGCGTACTGTTCAAGGAGATAGACGGCGTAAAGTGCGAGCCTATGGAAAAGCTTGTCATAGATGTGCCGGACGAGAGCGTCGGCGCGGTTATGGAGAAAATGGGCGTGCGCAAGGCGGAGCTGCTGGAGATGCACCCGGTAGGTTCGCGCACAAGACTTGAATTTAAGATCCCGTCCCGCGGTCTTTTCGGCTACCGCAGCGAATTTCTGACCGATACAAAGGGCGAGGGCGTGCTGAATACGCTGTTTCTCGGCTACGAGCCTTTCATGGGAGATATTCCCGTCCGCACCACCGGTTCGCTTGTTGCATTCGAGACCGGTCCCGCAAGTGCATACGGTATCTGGAATGTGCAGGATCGCGGTGCTATGTTCATTGATCCGGGTATAGATGTTTACGAGGGAATGATCGTCGGTGTGTCGCCCAAGCTTGGCGATATCACGGTGAATGTGTGCAAGAAGAAGCATCTCACCAACACCCGTGCAAGCGGAAGCGACGAAGCGCTGCGCCTTGTTCCGCCGAAGCACATGAGTCTTGAAGAGAGCCTCGAGTTCATCTCGGACGACGAGCTTGTCGAGGTAACTCCGAAGTCTATCCGTCTCCGCAAGCGTATTCTTGACCACGAGCTCCGTGCCAAAGACGAAGCCAAGAGACGCAAGAGCGTTTGAGAGATTTTGAGACATGCCGCGCCAGCCCCCTTTAAAAAGGGGGTGGATCCCTAAACCTGATCCCGTTACACGGAGATCTGAAAGTTACATAATATAATGAAAAACGGCATTATCACGCGATAGTGCTGTTTTTTTATTTTGCTATTGCATTTTTCTGAATTTTATGGTATTATATTCTTGCGACATAAAATCTTATATTTTTACATAATTGCCGTACAATACCTATCGGTAAATGTACGGGCTCTTTTCCTATACGGCTTTTATGTGAAATAGGTTGAAAAGATTTTGTGTCGCAGCAAATCGAGCTTTGTACTGTTTACAGGGTGCGTGGCTTGATTGCTGCGCACTTTTTGTTTTCAACCGGAAAGTACATTTAACGGAGGTGTTTTTATTATGTCCAAAAACAAAACTATGGCAATACTGCTTTCGGCGACTTTAGTGCTCGGGGGGTGCATAGGTGAGCAGGAAAAACCAGAAACAAATGTTAAAGCAACAGAGAAAAAAACAACACAAAATATAGAGGAACGAACCGAGATAACAGGAGAAACAACCGACGATAATTATACGGAAGGTCAGGACATTTCCGAGGAATACCCGAACGAACCGAAGGAAGACACGGACGAATACGTTGGAGAAGAATCCGATGACAATTTTATTTATAGTATATATGAAAAACATGCGGAAATCAAAGAGTTTATAGGAAAGGCTCGCAGAGAGCTTACTATTCCCGACGAATATAACAAATTGCCAGTAACAATAATAGACGAATTTGCTTGTAATAATAATAAATCTCTTACAAAGCTAACTATTGGTTCAAATGTTGAGAAAATCGGGGGAACATCTTTTTATGATAATGAGATGTTATTAAGTGTCAATTTCAAGAATCCAGAAATAATAAAATGCATTGGAGCAAGTGCATTTAACGGTTGTGAGCTTCTTTCGGATTTCCCTTCCATTCTTCCAAATCTTGAGACAATTGGGAATAGTGCTTTCTACGGCACAGCAATAAAGGAATTTACTGTACCGAGCAGGGTTGAAAAAATCGAGGAAAGTTCATTTGAATCTTGTAAAAAACTCAAAAAAATAATTATAGAAGACGGGGTTACAGCAATTGGAAATTCTGTGTTTAAAAATACCGGTCTTGAATCTATAATTGTTCCTGATTCTGTAACAGAAATGGGTTCAAAGATTTTTGAAGGTTGTAATGATTTAAAAGAAGCAACCATAGGAAGAGGTTTGAAAATACTTGGAGGTGTTTTCGAAAACTGTAATGCTCTAGAAAAGGTCACATTATCTGAAGGATTGGAAGATATTTTATATAATGCTTTTTATAACTGTTCATCTTTGAAGCAGATAGAAATACCCAAAAGTGTAAAAAGATTATCTTCCAGCGATGACGTTGGCACAAATATTGGTACGTTTGTCGGTTGTGACTCGTTGGAAAAAGTAATTCTCCATGAAGGATTGGAAGAGATTGGCGATTATGCCTTTGCCGGTATTGCATCTACACCAAGCTTTAATAAAATCCCGTTATCATCTATAGTTATCCCTAATACTGTAAATACAATAGGTTATATGGCATTTGCAGGGTTGAAAAACATCAAGGAAATAACTATACCCGGAAATGTGGTTATAATTTCAGGTGATGCATTTGCAGAATGTAATGCTTTAGAAAAGGTTATTATTAATGAAGGTGTTATTCAAATAGACTATGATGCCTTTGAATGGTGTGATAATCTTTCATTTGTTTCTTTACCAGACAGCCTTGTACAAATTGATTCACGTGCTTTTTCACGAGATGAAAATGTTAAGGTTCATTACAAGAATAATGTATATACATATGATAATCTGGAGGAATTATATAATCTTATAAATGGATAACCCACAATAACAACAACCCCGCCGTACGTTAAAATCCGGCGGGGTCTATGTTATTTATTTTGTCTTTGTAATCTCCAGTGCCTTATAATACAGCTTATACAGCTTCTGCACGCTGTTTTCGAGGAAGTAGTAATGCCCGATGTACGGTACCGTAAGTCCGAGAAACAGCAGCGACAGCAGCAATGCCGGGAGCGAATAAGCGGTAACAAGCATAAAGAACGCAAGCACCGTCATTATTGCGAACGTCATTGTCACAATAAGATGCACAAGCCGCTCGTGCTGATAAAAGCCTATCCTTGTCAGCATCTCCGACAGAAACGCTTCGTCAATGCTGTCTTTGTCTTTCAGCCGTATCTCGGCTTCGGACAGGTAATCCTTTATTTCGCTCTTCATCTGATCCGATGCCTCTTGTCTGCTTTCCGGCTTATAAAGTATCTATAAGATCCAGCGGCTTCTCTTCGTTCATCTTTACACACATCTCAATGAACTTATCCAGCGGAACGTCACCCAGCTTCTTGTTGCCGCGGATATTCAGCGATACCGTGTTGTTAGCAGCTTCGTTGTCGCCTACAACTGCGATATATGGATCCTTGTATGCCTTGAAGCGCTTGATCTTGTTGTTCATGTTGTCGTCGGCGTAATCCGCTTCGACTCTGATGCCCGCTTTTTTCAGCGCGGCGAATACCTTCTTCGCATACTCGTTGTGCTCGGTTCTGATCGGAACTACCGCGACCTGGTACGGGTTGAGCCAGAACGGGAACATTCCCTTGTAGTTCTCGGTTATAACGCCGATAAACCTCTCGAATGAACCGAATATAGCGCGGTGTATCATTACCGGCTGCTTTTCGGAGCCGTCCTGGGCGATATACTTCATATTGAAGTTGAGCGGGAGCTGGAAGTCGAGCTGGATAGTGCCGGTCTGCCATTCCCTTCCGAGAGCGTCCTTCATCTTGAGATCTATCTTCGGGCCGTAGAATGCGCCGTCGCCCTCGTTGAGCTCGTATCCGTCCTTGCCGAATACATTTTCGAGTATCTCCTTGAGGTCTTCCTCGGCTTTGTTCCATACGTTTATGTCGCCCATGTAATCATCGGGGCGTGTGGAAAGCTCGGCGGAATAAGTGAGCCCGAATGTGCCGTAAAGCTCCTTGGCGATGCTCATTATATCCATGATCTCGTCTGCTATCTGCTCCTCTGCAACAAGGATATGCGCATCGTCCTGACGGAAGAGCTGAACGCGGAAAAGACCGTTGAGCTCGCCGGATTTCTCCTTGCGGTGGATAGTATCTACCTGGTTTATTCTGATAGGCAGTTCCTTATAGGAGCGCTGCTTGTTCATATACACCTTTATAGCGTTCGGGCAGTTCATAGGCTTGAGCGCGTAGGTATCGGGGTCGTCCTCGTCCTTGCCTGGGATAATGAACATTCCGTCCATATAGTGAGCCCAGTGACCGGAAGTTACCCAGAGTTCTTTCTTGGAGATGACAGGGCCTGCGATCTCGGTATAGCCGTGGTTCTCGTGTATCTCTCTCCAGTAGGAAAGCAGGGCGTTGAAGAGCTTCCAGCCTCTCGGCAGCCAGTAAGGCATACCGGGCGCGGAGGGGTCGAACATAAAGAGTTCGAGTTCCTTGCCGATCTTCTTGTGATCGCGTTCAAGGGCTTCCTTTATGAGCTGCTTGTGAGCCTTGAGTGCAGCCTTGTCCGGGAAAGCATAAGCGTAGATACGGGTAAGGCTGTCATTCTTCTCGTCGCCTCTCCAGTATGCGCCGGAAACGCTTCTGAGCTCGAAAGCCGCGCCCATGAGTTCCTGTGAATTGTCAACGTGAGGTCCTTTGCAAAGATCGATATAATCGTCGCCTGTCCAGTAAGCGGTGATAGTTTCGTCGTCGGAAAGACCGTCGATTATTTCCTTCTTGAATTTCTGCGAAGCGAAGATCTCGGACGCTTCCGCCTTTGAGATCTCGACTCTCTTCCAGTCCTCGCGGCGCTTGATTATTTCGCGCATCTTGTTCTCGATCTCGGGGAAGTTTTCCGCGGATACGGAAACGCCTGCCGGGAATGTGAAGTCATAGTAGAATCCGTCAGCGATCTGCGGGCCGATCGCATACTGAACTTCCTTGCCGTAGAGCTCGATCACAGCTTTTGCGAGTATATGCGCAAGAGAGTGTCTGTAAACTTCGAGATACTGTTCTTTTTCCATAGTGAACCTCCTGACCGCCGCGGTAAATTTGATCTTCCCGCTACCGGCGGGCATCTGAACGGCGTGTCGATAATGAAATATTATACCATATATATATTGGTTTGTCAAGATGACGGAAAAGCGGTTACAGTTCGGTTACAGCCTGCCGTTAAGAGACCGTTATATGTCATTTTGCAGTAAAAAGAAACGCGTGCATGCCCGTAATATGAACTGTTGAACAAAAAAAAGGTGTTGAATTTGTTCAAAACGTGGTATTTGAATTTTCGGTCAAAAAAACAGTTGCAATAAGACGCGAAAAGAGTTATAATGTATTTTGAGACATTATAACTGACATCTGCGCCCCGAGACGGGCGGCGAAAGGGTGGTTGCATGAACGCTAACGATATAAAATGGATAACCTCGGGCAATCTGGAACATAATCCTTTTTATTTCAGTATTCCCGAGAAGCTGGATAAATTCGGCTTCTGCATCGATATGAGCGGTTACGGAGAAGGAAAGACCGATAAGGCACAGATGTGCATTATAGATACCGCAAACAAGAAGGAAAAGCCGAATATCCTTATTGTATGCCCGGACGGCAGCAAGGAGAGCTGGTATTTGTGCCTGCTCAAAGGCGTGGGTCTTGATTTCAAATTCATAAACTCCGCACATGAAGCCGTAACGTTCTTCAGCCCCGAGATGTCAAACCTTATGCTGCTCGATGAGAAAGTCCTCGCCGAGGGCGAAGGCTCGGCTTTCGATCCCGTCAAGAAAAGCGGCATACTCTGGGATCTTGTTATAATTGACGCGGCAGGCGCCGCCGACGGCATTGATCCGGCTCTCTATACCGAGAATTTCGGTATGAAGTCCGAGAGACTGCTTATTTTCGCGCCCTATCCGGCCGAATACACAAAGTCTCCCGACGGAATCGGCACTATAGTAAAGGCGATACTCAGCGACAGCTCCCGCGCTTCCGCAGTCGATAAGTTCACTATCGACGAGAAGGCAATGGAGTTCACTATGGAGTCTCCCCTTGTAAATTATCCCAAGGAGGAGAACGAGTCCAGCAATGTAAGGATCGTGCGCTATTCTTTCCCCGATGCGGATATCCCGGCAAACCTGCACCTCGACGATCAGGGCGGCGGACGCTATTCCCACGGCGGCAACGTATTTGAAGAGTACAACCTCCCCGAAAAGAACATCTACCGCAAGCCGGTTTATACCCGCTCCGAAGCGGAAACGCTCAAGTCGAAGGACAAGAAGCTTGAAAAGTTCCTTGAAGTCATAGACGGTATAATGTCCTCGGAGGATAAGACCGCTATCGTATATTTCAAGTCCGAAGCGACTGTAAACTATATCGAAAAGATACTTTCCGCGATCTACTACGATCAGGCGTCCAGCATACTTTACCTCGAAAAGACAAGATTCGATGTAGGTCAGCTCAAGGAGTGGTATGAGACTGCGCCCGCCCATCACATAAAAGTCCTTCTCGCAGGCGACAGGCTCAGCGAGAATATGGGCATCTTCACTCCCATAACCCATATCATCAACTATGAGCTTCCGGACAGCCCCGTTGAGCTCCAGCAGCGCTATGCGCGCAGAGGAGTCTCCGCAAACGGCGTTACTCCCGAGTTCATCATCTTCCTCGATGACAACGGCCTATTCGACAGCCGTGTGCTCGGCAAGGCTCTTGCCGGCAACCTCTACAAGGCGTTCAGAATGAACGTTCCGTCGGAGAATGTGCTGTTCAGCATAGAGGGAATTGAGCAGATGCTCAGCGATATGGTATTTGATATCAAGTATGTTGCGGATTACACCGGCGCTGTCGGCGCAAGCTTCGACGTTATCGCCAAGTTCCGCCAGGATTACAATATCCCCGCTTCCCGCAACCTTACCACCGCGCCGAATACCCACGAATACTCCCAGCGCAAGCTTGACGTTATTGCCAGAGCGCTTGACGTTACCGATCTTGTAAAGGACAAGGACGTGGATAAAGCGGCACTTACCGCGAAGATAGCCGAGAAGGTAAAGCAGATACGCTCCGGCTTCTCCTACTTCGACAAGGATATGGCAGTCCGGACGATACCGCATAAGACCGCGCAGAACAAGGAGTTCAAGCAGTTCTCCAGCTTCCTCGACGGCAACCCGTTCAACCTCGGTCTGAATAAGGCACATGATGAGCTGAAGCAGGCTGTAAGCGGCAAGAACGGATTCGCTCCCGTAAAGGACGCGATCAATGAGATACCGGACGCACTCAAATCCGCGGTACTCTACAACATCTGGATCTACTGGCATAAGGAGCTGAAACTCGGCGGTTCCTATGCGGAATTCATAAAATCTTACAATGAAGGGGTGATCTGAAATGGGCTACGAAGAAACCAAGGAACGTGAAGCCAAGGCTGCCGAACTTAAAAAGTATATCGGCGACTTCTATGTTGCGCACGACGAGGGCAAGGCCGATGAACGCGATGCCGCCCTTAAAAAGGTGCAGAACGCCCTCTTCACCGGAAGCTCCGACAGCGAGCCTCTGAAGGATTATTTCAATGAGGCGTTCCAGGGCAGAACAGTGTTCAACACCCTGCTCAGCATCAATGACTATCCGAAGGAGAGCATACTCCGTGAGCTTCTCCAGAATACGTTCGGCTGCTCTTACGAGACAAAGGACGTAAAAGTTATAATGAACTTCAGCACCAAGCAGCATCAGGTGAGCCTGACCTATAACGAAGTCGGATTCACCATGGACCAGATACTCTACTATCTGAGCTTCGGACGAGGCGAGGTAGATGAGTCCAAGACCCGTGAAGGACGTTTCGGTGTCGGTGCAAAGAGCGTATTCCTCAACGTGGAATGGCTTTCGCTCAAATCCAACAACTTCAGCTTCAAGATAAAGAACAACAACGGTACTCTTGAGATAATGGAGCTTGACCTTTTCGGCTCCCAGTTCGTAGGAACCGAGATCGTGTTCAAGGTAAGAGGCGATGAATTCCATACAATAATGGATAACTTCCTCAACCTTACCGATAAGAAGGGCGACTACATGAATCTCATGGAGCTGTGCTTCGCGTTCAACAGGAAGAAAGTTCTCGATATCCGCGATGCGCGCAAGCTTGAGGAGTCAAAGGACCGTACATTCAACATCGCAGTCATGGTTGACGGCGAGATGAAGACGGTTTACAAGATACTCCAGTATCAGAAGGAAGGCGATGAAAATCCGACTATCCGCTTCCTCCAGAACGGCAAGAGCGTGATAGACTTCCTCTGCTACGAGTCCGACGGCTATTCTTACCTTATACCGTATGCAGTCGAGAGGACAAAGCGTGCCGAGATAGTTAAGCTTCTTATGCAGAAGTACAACTACTTCTCCACATATGAGCTCACCGGTCTTTACAAGGAAAACAACGAGGCGTTCATCAACGAGCATCTCTCGGCATTCTTCATCAGCGTGCCGAACAAGTATATCACTCCCCACAGAACCGGTATCCGCCACGACAGCGAAAATGAGGTAACTCTCCATATACAGAAGGATCTCCGCGATATGATCGCCGCCTATAAGCAGTATTTCGTGCTTACTATGCAGCCCGTTAAGGACAAGAGCGGCTATTACTTCTTCTATCCGAAATCCTACGCTTTCGAGTTCTTCAAGAACTACATCAAGACAAGCAAGTTCGGCAAGGAGATCCAGTCCCCGTTCCAGAACAGCATCTCCCTCATCTACCCCGAGGAGAAGCTTGCGACGGATTATGAGACGCTCAAGGAGCGCGGCTTCTTAAGCAATGCCGAGCATGTAACACAGCTCGAGCATACCAACGGTACAGCCTACGACACCTATATCAAGCAGGCTCTCGATGATATGCACGAGAAGCTGTCGGATATGGATGAACGCATCATATATGTCGGCTACGAGTGGGAGAACGAGGACAGCTCCGCTTCCGGCAGAGAATACCTGTATGAGTTCCTGCACAGCGGAATGACCTTCTACGTTGACTCAAAGGTTACCCCCAACGTTTCCGACAATATGCTCTACTACGGATTTACTTCCGTTGCGGAGAAGATGGCGGGCGAGTTCATGAAGGACAATATTGTCCGGAATGACGAGGAGCTCGAAAAGCTGCTCGCGATGTATGATGAGATCTACCGTGAGGATTACAAGATAGTAATGAAGTACTATCAGTTCTATATTTCACACGGAGAAGAGCAGCAGCGCTACGAAGTGTCCAAGATGGACATCAAGAACATCGACAACGCGATGCGCGCTATCCAGAAGCGCCAGCACCGTTTCGATACGCACCAGAACTACAACGAAGTCGTTTCCATGCTCATAAACACGTTCACGCAGGGCAAGGATACGATGACGTTCCTCAAGGAAATAAAGGAGCAGGGAGGTAAGGTTACCCTCCAGCTCGATATAAACAAGCGCTACCGCTTCTGCGCTTACAACAAGCAGTTCATGATCCCGCCGAACATCTCCAACGCGGATATGCTCGATATCATAGGCGATCTCGGAACGCTTATCAAGTGCGGAATGCTCAACGGCAAGAAGTTTGACTTTGCGCATACCAAGAGCCGCTACTCGTTCGATCCCGCGCTTCTTGCGAAGATGTTCGAGAGCGAGGAGCTCCCCGCATCTGTCATCAACGAGCGCGCAGAGAGACTGTACATCTGCGATCTCAAGACGGACAGGATCGCTGTTGTAGGCGACGAGGACAAGATCATAAAGATCGTCGAGATCGGCGAAGAGATCACGCAGGAGATGCGCGAGGGCGCAAAGAAGTATATTGCGCTGCGCTCCGACTATACAAAGCCCGACTTTGCTGATGTGGCGGAGTACGTTATCACCGGAAAGAACGAGCAGATCCTCAGCAAGCATTATCTGACTGCACAGGAGCCCAACAGGGTAATTCCGGATCAGATACCGTTCTATCTCAAACCGCTCCCGATCATTACAAAGGACGAATTTGCTTATCTGCGCGAGCAGGTACGTTCCGTATCACAGTTCGCAGAGAGCAAGAATTACCGCAACTACTTTGCGAAGGATATCAACGGAAAGCTGTTCGGTTACGGCGGCTGCTGCCCTGTATGCGGATTTGAGTCCCGTGCAGTCAACAGCTTCGGTCTCAAGGACTTCGAGGTCGAGATCCTTACCGAGGACAGCGAAAAGGTATTCAGATTCTCGCTTTATCTCTGTGCCAACGATGCGGCAGCATCGGGCGGCTGGCTGATAACGAATGTAAGCATCGGCGGAATGTCGCCTATCAAGTGGCTTGAGGAGATGAAGAAGGTGGATTCTATCCCGCCGGAGTTCCTCTTCTGCCATATCAGCTATCGTTCGCAGTACACGAATGATATCCTCGGCGGCAACACGAATGCAATGGGCGAAGTTATGTTCGATTCCGGCAAGGGCGAGCTTGATGTTACTATCTCCCCGCTCATGGCTGCCAAGTGGGTCGAAGATAACGCGTGAGACTTTGAGAGACTCTGAGAGACTTTGAGAGACGTTGAGAGAAGGGGCGCTGCCCCTGTGACCCCGCAAGCCCCCTTTGGAAAAGGTGGCTTGACCCCCTAAACAAATGCAGTATTTCACAGTGTACAGCTATGGGCTGGTATCGGCTGAAACGCAGTGGGGCTGGCGAAGATTCCATTCAGAAAATAACAAGAAAACAGCTTACAGAGAAGTTTTCTGCAAGCTGTTTTTTATTATACATCGCAGAGAATAACTAACCGAGGTGGCGTACCTGTCAATAGAAGAATGTCGCTACGCATTTCGCCGCGGCGCGTCCGCCGCCCCCCTTTTTCAAAGGGGGCTTGCGGGGGTTAGGGGCAGAGCCCCTTCTCTCAAAGTCTCTCAAAGTCTCTCAAAGTCTCTCAAAGCCTCTCAGAGTCTCTCAAAGCCTCTCAGAGTCTCTCAAAGTCTCTCGGAGTATCTGCTGAAAAGTCTGTGAAAAATGTTGACAAAAGGCTGTAATAATGTTAAACTAAATGATGTATGCATAAGAAAGGAATGATGCGAAAAATGATAAAAAAGCTCGCAAGAAGCATCAGAGAGTTCAAGGCTGTATCAATACTTACGCCGATATTTATGATCGGTGAAGTCGTTATGGAAGTAATTATACCGCTGCTTATGGCGGCGCTCGTCGATAACGGCATCAACGGCAATAATGGCGAAGGCGATATGAACTATATACTGCTTATGGGCGGCGCACTTGCGGTGTGCTGTATCATCTCTCTGTTTATGGGATTCGCCGGCGCAAAGACCGGTTCAAAGGCGGCTATGGGATTTGCACGCAACCTGCGCAAGGATATGTTCTACAAAATACAGAACTTCTCTTTCTCCAACATAGATAAGTTCTCTACGGCAAGCCTTGTAACAAGACTCACAACCGATGTTACAAGAGTTCAGGACGCGTTCCAGATGATAATCCGTATTGCCGTAAGAGCGCCTATTATGCTGATCTTTTCGCTTATAATGGCATTCGCGATAAATGCACAGCTTTCACTGGTGTTTCTCCTTGCAATACCGATACTTGCAGTCGGTCTGTTCCTCATAATGAAGAACGTTCACCCTGTTTTTGAGCGCGTGTTCAAGAAATATGACCGCCTTAACAACGTAGTGCAGGAAAATGTAAGCGGTATGCGCGTTGTAAAGGCATTCGTCAGAGAAGATCATGAGATCGAAAAGTTCAAAAATATTTCCGGCGATATTTACAACGACTTTACCTACGCCGAGAAGCTTCTGGCATTTAACGCTCCGCTCATGCAGTTCTGCGCTTACGGTGGAATGCTTCTTATCTCGTGGATAGGCGCTAACCTTATCGTCGTTGACGGTACCCTCACCACCGGTGAGCTTATGAGTATGATAACGTATGCGATGCAGATACTCATGAACCTTATGATGCTGTCAATGATATTCGTTATGGTAACTATGTCAAGAGCGTCCGCAGAACGTATCTGCGAAGTCCTCGACGAGGAAAGCGATATCACAAACCCCGCCGGCGCTCCGGCAAATGCAGTTGCAGACGGTTCGATAGAGTTCAGAAACGTTTCCTTTGAATACAAAAAGGGAAGCGGAAACTATGCCCTTTCCGATATCAATATCAGGATCAATTCCGGTGAGACAATAGGTATCATCGGCGGTACCGGTTCATCGAAATCGACGCTGGTGCAGCTTATACCGAGACTCTATGACGTAAGTTCGGGAAGCATACTCGTCGGCGGAAAGGACGTAAGAGAGTACGATCTCGAAACGCTCCGTGACGCTGTTGCAATGGTGCTTCAGAAGAACACGCTGTTCTCCGGCACAATAAAAGACAATCTGCAGTGGGGCAAGCTTGACGCAACGGACGAGGAGATGATCGAAGCCTGTAAGCTTGCACAGGCGGACGGCTTTATTCAGGAATTCCCGGATAAGTACGATACTTACATAGAGCAGGACGGCTCCAACGTTTCCGGCGGTCAGAAGCAGAGACTCTGTATTGCCCGTGCGCTTATGAAGAAGCCGAAGATACTGATACTCGACGACTCCACAAGTGCAGTCGATACCGCTACTGACGCGAATATAAGAAAAGCGTTCCGCGAGAAGATACCGGATACCACAAAGCTTATAATCGCACAGCGTATAACCTCGGTAATGGATTCAGACAAGATCCTCGTGCTTGACGGCGGAAAGGTAGTTGATTTCGGCACCCACGATGAGCTTATGAAGACCAGCAATATCTACCGCGAGGTATTTGAATCACAGCAGAAAGGAAGTGAGGAGTAATGCCGGCGAGAAGAAGAAAGCCCGAGGGCAATCAGACAATGATGATCAAGCGCGGAGGTCCCGGAGGACCGAGAGCTGTCGGAACCGGCGGAAAGCTTGATCCGGCAACGCTGAAAAGACTCCTCGGTTATATATTCAAGAGCTACAAGGCAAGATTTTTCTTTGTGTTTGTGTGCATAATCGTCAATGCCCTTGCGGGTGTTGCGGCATCTATGTTCCTGCAGGAGCTTATTGACGGGCATATAACCCCTCTGCTCGAAAGAAGAATGGCAGGGGAGACTATAGTAAGCGAAGACTTTATCCCGCTTATCTGGGCAATAGTGAAAATGGCGGCAATCTACACGGCAGGTATCGTATGCGCGTTCCTGCAGCAGCGTATTATGGTCACCATATCCCAGGGCGTGCAGAAATCCATACGCGACGAGATGTTCGAGAAGATGCAGTCGCTCCCTGTCAGCTACTTTGACCGGAATACCCACGGCGACATAATGAGCCACTACACCAACGATATCGACACCCTCCGTCAGATGCTCTCACAGAGCATACCGCAGGCGTTCTCGTCGCTTATCACGATCGTGTCGGTATTTATAGCGATGTGCGCTCTGAGCTTACCGCTTACGGGATTCGTCATCGTTTCGCTTGCGGTTATGATGATGATAACCGGAAAGATAGCGTCGAAGAGCGGAAAGTTCTTCGTTGCACAGCAGACCTCTATCGCGGAAGTCAACGGCTATATCGAGGAAATGATAAACGGTCAGAAGGTGGTCAAGGTGTTCAACCACGAAGAGCCTTCCAAGGAAGCGTTCGATGAGCTCAACGAGGAGCTTTATGTCAATGCCCGTGAGGCGAACTCCTTCGCCAATATCCTCGGGCCGATAAACAACAACCTCGGTCATCTCCAGTACGCACTAATCGCGGTGCTCGGCGGTGTGCTTGCAATAAACGGCGTGGGAGGACTGAAGATAGGCGGTATCGCGTCTTTCCTCCAGCTTTCCAGAAGCTTCACAATGCCGATAAACCAGATCGTTCAGCAGTTCAACTTCATTATCATGGCACTTGCGGGTGCAAAGCGCATATTCCAGCTTATAGATGAGAAGCCGGAGACCGATGACGGTTACGTTACGCTTGTAAATGCGAAGATGAACGCGAACGGCGAGATCACCGAGACTGATGAGCATACCGGAATGTGGGCGTGGAAGCACCCCCACGGAACCGGTGATGTCACCTACACTCCGCTCAAGGGCGAGGTAACTATGAATCAGGTGGATTTCGGCTATGTCGAGAACAAGATCGTCCTGCATGATGTAACGCTTTATGCGGAGCCGGGTCAGAAGATAGCTTTCGTAGGTTCTACCGGCGCAGGCAAGACCACGATAACCAACCTTATCAACCGGTTCTACGACATAGCGGACGGCAAGATACGCTACGACGGTATAAATATCAACAAGATAAAGAAATCCGATCTGCGCCGGTCACTCGGTATGGTTCTCCAGAATACAAACCTGTTCACCGGCACTGTAAAGGAGAATATCCGCTACGGAAAGCTGGACGCAACGGACGAGGAGATCTACGCCGCGGCAAGGCTTGCCAACGCGGACGACTTTATCCGCCGTCTCCCGCAGGGCTATGACACCATGCTGACCGAGAACGGCGCACAGCTCTCGCAGGGTCAGCGCCAGCTGATAGCCATAGCAAGAGCGGCGATCGCAGACCCGCCGGTAATGATACTCGACGAGGCTACATCGAGCATCGATACCCGCACCGAGGAGATCGTTCAGAAAGGTATGGACAGCCTTATGAAGGGCAGGACGGTATTCGTTATCGCTCACCGCCTCTCGACAGTCAAGAACTCCGATGTTATAATGGTGCTTGAGCAGGGACGTATCATAGAGCGCGGCAACCATGAAAAGCTTATCGCCGAGATGGGCAGGTATTACAAGCTCTATACAGGAGCGTTTGAGCTGGATTAACTGCGCTGACGCGCTTGTCTTCGCAGACGGCGCCGGGCTCACGCCGCCCGGACCCGCGCCAGCGTGACGCTGGACCCTGATGACCGTAATACGGAAATTCCTGAGTCACAAAAAGAACTATAATATGGTGTTATTACAGACAAAGCGGTGCAGATCACTCTGCACCGCTGTTTTATATGCGACATAAATACGATATTAAAAACTTACTTTTTCTTGACAACAAGGGTGATCTCCGCATAGTCACCGTTGTTCATGTATGCGCGTATTTTCGCCTTTCCTGCCTTTTTGCAGGTGACTTTGCCTTTGTCAACAGTGGCTACTTTACTGTCGGTCGTTTTATAGGTAACTTTGCCGGTGTAGTTGCTTGCAAGTGCGGAGAAGTCAAACTCGTCGCCGACTTTCGCATTGAGAGCGAGGGAGATTGTGGGGGTGTTGTCGGGCTGGAAGCCGTAGTAGAAGTTTTTAAAATAAGCTTTTTTATCATTGTCAACTATCTTAATGTAATATGTTCCTTTTTTGTCAATTCTATGTGTACCTTCCTGTATCCCCACAAATCCGGCATTATCAATAATAGCTGCTCCGTTTTTATCAAGAAGTGATACTCTTGGATACCAAGTTGAGCCAGACCAATAGTTGTTATAATCAGAACAGTAGAACTGAATTGTACCTGAGTCTGGCAAAACTATTTTATATAATACTTCTGTATCATTCTTAAAAGTATGTGATACCACTTCAGTTGCACTTATTTTTATAGCATCGTCAAAAACGCTTTTCGCGCTCGCCTGCACTGTAAAACAGCACACCAACATTACCGCGGACAGCAGAACTGCCGCTAACTTCTTAAATCTTACCATACTATTTTCCTCCGTAAATTGAATTTTGTCGTGAAAGAAAAAAGTGCGCAGCATACAAGCCGCGCACCTGTAAAAATGCAAAGCTCATTTGCTGGTACTTGATAAAGAAGTATTCCATTTTTGCCATAAGGCTGCGTAGTTAAGCACTTTCGATGTTTCCTTATATGCGCCGCATCGTGCTGCGCTTTGGGAAACATCTTCAGTGCGTCATGCACTGCGCAACCTTTTCATATCATAATCTCTGCTGTCAAGGACAATTGAAACCGAAGCAACATTGAACCTGAAATGTATCTCGACTTCCTGCTCGCGGTGTCCGCTGGATTTATCAGGCGCGTGTATCACTATGCGTTCAATGAGCTCGTGCATGATTTCGGGAGTCAGCTTAGATATGCTTTCGTATTTTCTGACAATCTCAATAAACCTGTTGACATCTGAGCTTTTCTGTTCCGTATCATCAACGAATTTACGCAGCTTTTCACTGTCCTCTTTCAGCTTCTTCTGTTCTTCCTCGTAGCCTTTGGACATCTGCTCAAACCGCTCGTCGCTTATCTTTCCGAGTGCGTTATCCTCATAGATCTTAGTAAAAAGCCTGTCGAGTTCGGCAATACGCTTGTCGTATTTTGCAAGGGTTTTCTTCGCTTTCTTGGCTTCTTCGAGATGAGCGCTGACCGAATGCTCCATAGCCGCGTTGACAAACACATCTTCATCATCATGTACTTCGTCCAGAAGGTTATTGACCTCGGTCAAAACCAGTTCTTCCAGCACACAAGTCCTGATAAAATGCGCTGTACAGCTGTCCGTGCGATCTGCGTACTTCCCGCATTTAAGGTTTTCCTGAGTAGGCGATAAGCTGACAGAACGCGAAAGCCTCATAACAGAGCCGCAGTCTGCACAATACGCGATTCCCGAAAAGGGATTGGGGTCTTCAAACCTCTGCGGTCTGCGCCTGTGAGAGCGTATCTCCTGTACTAAATCAAAGTCGTGCTGGGAGATTATCGCGGGGTGAGTATTTTCAAAGATCAACCATTCGTCTTTGGGCTTGCGTAACTGCTTCTTGCATTTATAAGACTTACGGTATGTTTTGAAATTGGCAAGGTGTCCTAAATACTCGATTGAGCCTAATATCCATGATATAGTGGTGTTATACCACCTTGTTGGATCCTTGATCTCCCTTGATGCCTTGGCATAGCCCTTTGTGACAGAATACGCAGTCGGAATAAGTATCTTCTCCTCGGACAGAATATTTGCCATCTTGCCCGGACCGTAGCCCTCAATGCAAAGCCGGAATATTCTTCTTACAACTTCTGCGGCTTCTTCATCAATTTCCCACACATTCTTATCAGTCTCGGATTTCTTGTAACCGTAGATAGGATGCGCTGTCAAAGGCTTTCCCGCCTGACCTTTCGCCTTGAAAACAGCCTTTATTTTCTTACTGGTATCACGGGCGAAAAAATCATTAAATACATTGCGGAATACCATCATATCGTCAACGGAGCGCTGAGTGTCAACATTATCGTTGATAGCAATATATCTTATGTCGTGCTCCGGAAAGATGATCTCCACGAACTGTCCGGTCATAAGATAATCGCGCCCGAGACGGGATAAGTCTTTGGTGATTATGATGCCTATTTTACCGTCCTTCATATCGTCTATCATTCTCATAAAGTCCGGTCTGTTGAAGTTTGTACCGCTCCAACCGTCATCTACATAGAACTGCGGATTCGGTAAGTTGTTGTCCTGTGCGTATTTGAGCAGGATTTCCTTCTGATTGGTAATGCTGTTGCTTTCTCCCGCAAGCATATCGTCCTGCGAGAGCCTGCAATATAATGCTGTAATCTTGTTCATTCAAACCTCTCTTTCCGATTGATTACAGCAAATTCATAAAACTTCATCAATTTTATTATACTCTCTCCAAAAGATTTTGTCAAGCCTTTAAAGTTTTAATTCGGTGAATTTACTGTTATCCTACATATCATTGTTTTAACCGCTGATAGGTGTCGGCACGAAGCCGACACCAGCGGAATATTCTATGCCTGAAGCGCGGCTAATTTATCTATATCTTTAATGATCAGCCTTTTAATCACATCTTCAAGCGTTTCCTTACAGTCAAGGTTAAATACTCTCCTGACCTTGTAAGTTGTATGCCCGATCTTGTAAACCGATATGGAATCAGGAATCACGGGCTGTTCTGCCGTATTCGCTACGGCGGGCGCAGTGAGTAATTCATTGTTTCTCAATTAAACCTCCTATTCTTACCGGCAAGCCGTATATATCTTGGCTTGGTCGGTCTTATTGTTTCTTCTCCTAACTATCCCCGTTTATCTCCGCAGACCCTTCTTTTTCTGTGTTATAGTCTGCTGTTCTGCTTTGTTTTCCTGCCGATCCTCCTCATTCTTCTCCTTTTCTGCCACGATCAGACGGGATATGTAATCACCCTCGCAAATGTCGTGATATGTATTAGCAATCTCACGGTACATCTCGTACTGCTTCTTGCTGGTTTCAAAGGTGTGCTTCAATTCCGTCAACCGCGCGTCCAGTTCGGATTTTTCTTTTTTCAGCCGGTCAAGGTCAGCGCGGTTAGCAATACTATTGGCTTTTACCGTCTGCCCGCATAAGTTCAGCATTACCTGTTCTGCCGCGGAAAGCTCGCCTTTGTCAGAAAGTGCAAAATACTTTTCCGACTGTTCTATGATACCCTCCAAACGGCTGACCTCGGCTGTGACCGGATTTATCTGCTTGATAGCACCCTCATAGTCTTCTTTCAGATTTTCAATTTTGTGTTCCAGTTCTTCAATGGAGCCTATACCGTTTCTGCTGATTACCGATAATTGTGCGGAGAGAATATATACATCGTGGTCGTTATTCGGGAGATAGGGAAGGTCGGGGTTGCGCGGGCGCGGAATCTTTTTGCCTTCGGTTATCAGAATGTGAAGACGCTCGATAGTGCTAACATAGACTGCCTGTATAGGTGACTGGCTATCGGGAGCCGCATTCATTTCAGCGTTGCTCAAGCCGTCCTTCCAAAGAATGCGGGACCGCAGTCTGTCCTCGGTGTAGTCCCCGCCCAGCGTTTTAAACCGCACGAACCTCTGCTGACCCTCCGCTTTTATTGCCGGAGCGTTCCCGTGCTTAATGGTATAACCTTTCTTTTCAAGCTCGGCATACAACTCGTTAATGTCAGCGACTACCCCTATGAGCGAATCAATCTCGGCGCATATCTGCTGTTTCCATGAAGTACCCTTCCGGCGGTGCTCCCATTCATTATACTTTAAGCCCTTACCTCCTTTCTGACGTTTAAGCAGCTCAATACCGAATACTTGACATACCCTGTCGGAATACTCACGGGCGTGCTCACGCGAAGTCCAGTTATCATAATACTTGCGTCCGGTCACGGAATAACTATTGATTACAATGTGACTATGTACATGAGCCTTGTCACAGTGGGTTGCTATTATGACCTGCACATCATCTCCGAAAGTTTTCTTCACGAATGCCTTTGCTATGGTGTGTGCCTTTTCAGGAGTTATAGTTTCGTCCGGCGAGAACGACTGGATATAATGAATAGCTTTCACGGGGCTCTTTCCTGAATACCGGAGGGGTTCATTATAGCTCTTACCTGAGAAATGCTCATATATCATCTTCATATTGAGATAGGCTTCATCAGGGTCGCATAGACAGTTCAGCGCAGATGTATAAAGCAGATCTTCCTGTCTTTCGCGGCAGCCTTGTATGCGCGCGTCGTGCGCGCTTTTGGGCTGACCGCTTAAATGCATCCTGCATTTGTCAGGATTTAACACATACCTCAAGCACCGGTTGACAGATGTATGGACAGCGCTTGATTTAAGTATCGGCATAAACAGTCATAATCCTCCTTCATCTTTTCGTAGTCTGCTGCATAAACGCTGTTGATCTCGTTCGCCTTTTTTGCAAGCTGGTTGATATTGAAGCCTATAATGCGCAGACCGTTCAGAAGCCTTGACACCTCGGAAAAGTTAGTCATTGTGATCGAACCGTTTACGGATATCCTCCTGATAAAGGTCGCAGGCTTCAAAGATACAGAAGCGGCTCGCTGAACAACATGCTCCCATTCTTCCGGCGTGAAGGTAATCTCCTTGCGCCGTCCTCTCGTAGTTCTTTTCATAACACGCCTCCATTCAAATTGATACGGTTTCAGGCGATAGCCTGAGTGCATGGCGCGGCAGAAAGGGTTTGGGTTCCCTTGCTGACCTTTTTCGGGGGTAGCCGAAAAATGAGCGCCGCGTGAGAAAAATACCGGTATTTTTCTCTGCTTGCTAAATATCGTTTTCTTCACACCCTTAATTTTCGGGCTTTTCCGGCGCGTATGCGCCTTTGTCCTATGGTGCGCGGCAACTGTACGCGCCAAAGGTCGGGCTTCTGCCGTGAAGCGATAAAAACGGTGTTTTCATGACGAGATCACTTTCCTTTCGGGAATAATATAGCGGGTGCGGGGCGGAGTAGTCAGCGGTGAGTTATATATAACCGTAGCTGTGTCCGGTTCCGCGAGGGATAGAGCAAAATTAAATGATAAGTCCGTGACTGGATTTTGGCGTTGAAAAGGAAAATAATTTTCCCTCTCATAGTTTTAGGGGTTTTCGAGACGGTTTTTGGAACCCCCTGATCGCAACTTTGTGAATGTTGACCTAAAGCAAAGTTTATTTGCACTTGCGGTTGTGCAGATTGAATGCTGACGGACAAAGCGCTGTGATTATAAATCCAGTCGAGTGCGAGGTAAGCTGACTTTGAGTTTTGAGTGCTGTTCAGATTTTCGCAGGCATACGGTAAATATATATTTCGTCCGGAACCGTATTGTTCTGACCAAAGGACTATTGATGTTGTACCGTGATACCGTGTCCGGCAAGGGATAGAGCCAAATGAACGTGTAATCCGTATATGCCGCTTTGCTCAATGGGCTGAAAAGTGGTGTCTTCGGATTTATCGGTTTCTGAAAGCCTAAGCCGGAAATGAGCATTTACTGCCATGACCGGTTTTGTTATGCTGCCGGACAAATGGTGCTGCGCTGTGACACCGTGTTTGCTGCGGCTGACGGGAAAAGTGAAAACTGTGATCATATCTCCTGCTGTGACGGGTACATTACAAATGATGTTCAGCGCTGTGACCTGTCAAGTGCTATTATAGTGACAAATGCTTACAAGTTCCGGAAGCGACTTAATTGGAGATAACGCCGGAAATGCATTTCAGATCATTAGCACCGGAAACGCTGACAAGCTATAACCGGTGTGGTATCGAAGATTGCCCCATAGGAGCGCTTACAGATAAATGCTGCCAGACGCTGTGACAGATGTGGGAGATACTTTCCGGCAAAATTGCCTCTTAATCCGATCTTTTATTATCGTCCTATTTACCCCCTTCCATAATTATTGGGGTTTTGAAAGCGTTTTTGGCTACCCTGTTTTAGTGATTTCGTAGGATATGCTAAAAGAAAATGATGTAAAGCACTTCTGATTGCTTGTTCTGACAATAGGTTGCATTAAGCTAACGGCTTCTGCAATAAAACTTGCCAAACCTATTTGTTTCCTATTTACCCTTTCTCAATAATTAAGGCGTTTTGAAAGCACTTTTCGCACAATAAAAAGATAACTTTGGAAGATACATCAAAAGAAAATGAGGTGAGGCACTTCTGATTGTTCAATCTGACTGCACTTTGTCGTAGGCTGACAGATTTGAGTTATCGCACCTTAACATCATCAAATGATACCAAAGGCTTTCATAATTATTAGTCATTCAGAGCCACTTTCTGAGGGGGCAAAAATGGCATTTCGTTAGATACGGCAAAAGAAAATGAATTGAAACAATATGTGTTGGATATTTTGTACACGAACGATCATAGCCGACGGGATTCTGAAAAATGAAAAAGAATTACAAAGATTTGACCTGCCGAAAAAAGGTCCTCTCATTAATACCTACATTTTGAGCCATTTTATTAAGGCTGTTTTGCTTGATTTTCAAAAGTATGTAGGAATTCACAAATCAGCGAGTGCTTATCTGTGCATATCGTACAACAATGTCGCTGCTATCATTGCTATAGTATGAAGGGTTTATAACTGCCACATATGGTTACGATATATAGTGTTATATAACACAAATTATACAAAACGCCGAAAAACTATTGACTTTTTGTTACTTTTGTAGTAAAATAAGTAATAATATGGGTAATTGTCCATTTTCACCATTAACAATGGGGGTTGATTATATGCCGAAAAATAAACTTGTTGCTCCCGTGTTAAAGTGGGTAGGGGGGAAGCGGCAACTCCTACCTGATATTACCCCGTTATTACCTAAACCAATTAAATCTTATTGTGAGCCGTTTGTTGGCGGTGGGGCTGTACTTTTAGATTTGCAACCAAAAAAAGCCATTGTCAATGATATTAACAGTGATTTGATCCTTGTATATAAAGTTATCAGAGATAACGTTGACGAACTTATTACCTTGCTCGGTCAATATCCGAATGAGGAAGAATTCTATTACAACTTGCGGAACATTGATAGAGAACAAGATAAATATGCAAGTTTGTCTGATGTTCAGAAAGCAGCAAGGGTTCTATATTTAAACAAAACTTGCTACAATGGTTTATACCGAGTAAACAATGCCGGCGAATTCAATAGTCCATTTGGCAAGTACAAAAATCCCAATATAGTAAATGAACCGGTACTTCGTGCGGTTAGTTTATATTTCAACGCTTCAGAAATAACATTTAGTTCTGTTGATTTTTCAGAGGTACTCGGAAATATAAAAAAAGGCACATTTGTATATTTAGATCCTCCTTATGATCCTTTATCTGACACATCAAGCTTCACGGGATATTCAAGAGGCGGCTTTAGTCGTGAACAGCAAATACAGCTGCGTGAATGCTGTGATTCGCTTAATGAACGCGGCATCAAGTTTATGTTGTCTAATTCGGCTACTGAATTTATTAAAGAACAATACGCTAACTATCATATAAAAACGGTACAAGCTAAAAGGGCGATTAACTCTATCGCAAGCAAACGTGGAGATGTTGACGAGGTAATAATAACTAATTATGAATGATGTAGAAGAAAAAATGGAAACCGAAAACCTAACTGATTCCGCGTGGAGACTGCTATTTGAAAAATATGATATACTTAACCATATTGAACAAGAAGGGCAGTTTTTTATTTCTGCTTCACAAATTAAAGAGTTTCGCGAACCGCGATTAATGGCAAAATTTGATCATACAATCAATTTACCTAAACTATTTAAGAGAAATAAGCTATCAATTCTTCCTCTTACAAGGGGCGATTATGTAATATCTCACTTTGATGCCTATCATAAATTTGAAACGATATCAACTGAGATAACAAATATCAGCTTGCCGAACCACATACAAAGTTTAAATGTTGACTCTATCACAAGCGAAGCTGTTGCATTAAATTGCGCTTATGTTTCCGGAATTATGGGTGATTTTTTAGAAGATGATCAGCTTTATCCAACTGTAAGTGGGCGCATGGGTTCAGGAATATTTGATTTTAAAGTAAAGGATATAATTACTAACAGTCAAATAACCGTTAAAGTTAATAATTCGCAAATAGAAATAGATGCTGGCTATGAAGGATTACAAAATCTTGCACTCATTGAGGCTAAACGCGATTTATCTGATGATTTTCTCGTCAGACAGCTTTATTATCCATTCAGAACTTGGAAGGATAGGGTAAGCAAGGTTGTAAAACCTATTTTCTTAGTATATTCTAATGGCGTTTTTCACCTTTATGAATATCGTTTTGACAATCCAAATGAGTATAGCTCTCTAACGCTTGTAAAACAAAAGAATTATACAATAGAGGAAGATACAACTATTACAGCCGAAGAAATCAACATGTTGTTAGATGATAACCAAATCACCAATGAACCACAAGTTGCTTTTCCGCAAGCAGATAGTTTTGAGCGCGTCATCAATCTATGTGAATTACTGCAAGAGCATCCTATGTCAAGAGATGAAATAACTATCAATTATGCTTTCAATGTCAGACAGACAAATTACTATACTGATGCTGCTCGCTATTTAGGATTGGTGAACAAGCAAAGAGATGATGATATTACATTCAGCCTAACACCTAAAGGAAAGACAATTTTGCATCATCACTATAAGCAAAGGCAGTTAGCATTTGCCGAATCCATATTATCACATAAGGTATTTAAAGATTCACTGCGCCTGTGGTTTCGTCAAGGAGATATTTCGAAAGCAGATATTATAACAATAATGAAGCAAAATAATCTATACAAAGTCGAAAGCGAGAGTACATATATACGCAGAGCATCTACGATTAAAGGCTGGCTTGATTGGATTGTAGAACTAATGTGAGCATAAGCACTTAAATTTAGTTGTTTGGGTCATACAATGATGATAAATAAATGGCAACCTGACGACTTTATGCTTGAAATGACAACACATTGGTCGTTTCCGGAACATGGTCATTGGGCTACTCACGATTCATCGTGGCGAGGAAATTGGTCTCCGTACATTCCGAGAAATATCATACTTCGTTATTCCAAAGAGGGAGATTTAATACTTGATCAGTTTGCAGGCGGTGGAACCACCCTTATCGAGGCTAAACTGCTTAACCGTAATATTGTTGGTGTTGATTGTAATGATGTTGCTATTGAACGTTGTAAATTAAAGACCTCCTTCGACTACGAACCAGCGAAGGGCATAGTTTATATCAAAAAAGGCGATGCACGTAATCTTGACTTTATCAAAGATGATAGTATTGATCTTATATGCACGCATCCACCATATGCGGATATTATCAAATACAGTAGTATTCCAGAGGATCTGTCAAGATTGAATATTAAAGACTTCCTTGAAGAAATGAAGTCTGTTGCTTCTGAATGCATACGAGTTTTAAGAAAAGATAAGTTTTGTGCAATTCTTATGGGAGATACACGCCAAAAAGGATGTATGATTCCTATGAGCTTTGATGTGATGAAGATATTTCAAAATGTAGGTTTCACCTTAAAAGAGGTTATTATCAAAGAACAGCACAACTGTAAAGCAACAGGTTATTGGAAAGCAAATAGCGTTAAATATAATTTTTTATTAATAGCTCACGAGTATTTGTTTGTTTTTAGAAAATAGGATTCTTATATATAATCAAAAGACTATTATAAACAGTAACAGTTATTATATTATGTAAAACCCCGTTGATCATTTGATCAACGGGGTGATGTGGTTTATTCAAATATTAGCACATTAATCATCATCAATGCTCCTAGACGGAAACCTTCCTCAAAATCCTGCAACCCCTCACAAGCTGCTGTAACATGGATCGCTTCAGCATAGCTTTCGAGAAGCTCCTTGCAGTCAGGGTACTTTGCGAGAATCGCTTCCTCGTACTGTACAACTTCCTCTTTGGCTTTCAGATAGCGCTCTGTGGTCGGTGTCGGGCGTGAGCAAGGGCTGATCTCTCCGTAGTAGAGTTTTTCAAGTATTGATTCCATAATGTTTTCCTCCGTTAGTCAAGGTTGTTTAATGCTGATGATGTTTACATGATCTGCTGTAACCAATCTTTAACTTTGGAAAACTTCTTTATTAACAATTAGCTTTTGCTGCGACACAAATTTCTTTCAACAATGGTTATTAGCATACGAAGAAAGAGCCTGCAAATTTACCATAGTAGTATGATAAATTTGTATGCTAAAATTCCATTGTTATTAAAATTTATGTCGCAAGTATATTCTACCATATTCTGTCCGAAAAATCAAGTGATTTCACGGAATGACTTGAATATCCCGCCATAAATGCTATAATACCATAGCAAGTCATATTTCCACAGCTTGTATCATATCTTGTACAAAAAGGTATGAAAGGACAAGGGATATGGCAAACATACAGATACTCAAAAACAAGATACCGTTTATTATCACGCTTTTCTGCTGCGTGACAGTGGCTGCGCTTGCCGCAAGCGTAAGAGCCGGCGATGAAGCGAGAGCTGCTGCCGCCGCTGCGGAGAAGGTGACAAAGCAGGTCATTGTGCTCGACGCCGGACACCCCGCGTATCACTAAACAACGACTCTCCCCAAAACGTACAGCTCCTTTCAGAATGCACTGAGAGGAGCTTTATTTATGGATATCAGAAATTTTATGGTCATATTGCATATACATTTACACGATTTTTGTGCAGTCCTACAAAACTGCGCCGACCCCCTTGACTATGACGTAACGTAATAGTGTATAGTAAGTACAGCGAAGAAAAACGGAGGTCAACGCTATGAGCAATGGAATGACTGTAAACGAGGTAAGCAAGATCACCGGACTCAGTGTGCGCACACTGCAGTATTATGACAAGATAGGCTTGCTTTCCCCGAGCGGACATACCGAAGCAGGCTACAGGCTGTATGACGATACGGCACTGGAGCGGCTGCAGCAGATAATGCTGTTCCGTGAGCTGGAGTTCCCGCTGAAGGATATAAAGGTAATCATCAGCAGTCCCGGTTTTGACCGTCAGAAGGCACTTGAACAGCAGATAGAACTGCTGAGGCTCCGGCGTGAGCATCTGGACGATCTCATAAACTTCGCACTGAAAATAAAATCGACAGGAGTGAATTATGCTATGAGCAAGAACAAAAATGATTTTTCGGCATTCGATACCGCCAAGCTTGACGAATACACAAAACGTGCAAAGGAGCAGTGGGGAAGTACTGCCGAATACAGGGAATTCGAGGAAAAGAACAAGACCCGCAGCGGTAAGGACAATGAGCTGCTTGCACAGAAAACAATGGAGCTTTTTGCGGAGTTCGGTGCAATGCGTGACCGCGACCCGGCTGACAGTGAGGTACAGACACAGGTCAAGCACCTGCAGGACTTCTTCACCGCGAATTTCTACAACTGCACCAACGAGATACTCCTCGGGCTCGGTAAGATGTACGCCGGCGGGGGAGAGTTCACAGAGAACATCGACAGAGCCGGCGGTGCCGGTACGGCAGAGTTCGTGAACCGCGCTATCGAAGTTTACTGCAGATAATGAGACGCCCTGTCCGGATTTCCGGGCAGGGCGCTGTCTTTATTCAACAGTGACACTCTTTGCCAAATTCCTCGGCTTGTCAACATCAAGTCCTCTTGCGACGGAGATGTAATATCCGAGCAGCTGGAGAGGAACGACAGCAAGGCTTGCGGAGAAGTGAGGGTCTATCGTGGGAACGTAGGTAACGAAGTTGCACTGGTCTTCGACTTCGTATTTGCCGTAGGACGCAAGACCCATAAGGTACGCTCCGCGGGATTTGCATTCAACCATGTTGCTGACTGTCTTTTCGTACAGCTCATTCTGGGTGAGGATTCCGATGACAAGTGTGCCGTCCTCGATAAGGCTGATAGTGCCGTGCTTCAATTCTCCGGCAGCGTAGGCTTCCGAGTGAATGTAGCTGATCTCTTTCATTTTCAGACTGCCTTCAAGGCAGATCGTGTAGTCGATACCGCGCCCGATGAAGAAGGCATTCTGAATGTGGGCAAATTTCGACGCGAACCACTGGAGACGCTCCTTGTCCTCCAGCACTTTGTTGATCTTTGAGGGAATTGTCTGCAATTCGGCTATGTATCTGTCGTAGTCAGCCTGTGAAACTGTTCCTCTCATTCGTTTTCACGATACTTGATGACTCGGACGGAATATACTTTGTCAGAGGAAACAATCCGCTTACCATTTACAATTTTCATACTCATGGATTCTACCTGTATGCAAGCACAAGAGATATTCTCGACAAAACTCTGCGGCGGATAGGGCTGTCAAAAGCGCCAAAGACAGAGATAAAAACTATGCTCGGAAATATTCTGCGAATAGACGCAAACGGAAATATTGAGCGCTCGGAATTTTATTCGTACAGCGACTTTGCAAGATTCTACACATTCCCGCGACGCACTCTTCACGAAGATTTTCAGATAGAGCAATTGAGAGAGTTCGCAAGTTGCTTCGGTGTTGACCCGCAGTATGTAGATCTGCTCTATGAGAATGGATTTTCAGCTGACGAGATCGAAGAACTTCTCTACGAGCCGGAAGAGCTTATGAACTATGCAGATGTACTCGAATATGAGGGATTGTATTTTTAACGTTCGGAAATAAATGCGGACATAGTCAGAAAAGTACACTTTGTCGGACATTGAAAAAACGAGGATTTGAACGTCCGAAAAATACCCATTTGCACTTTTCGGCTATGTTCGTAAATACTGGTACTTTAACGGATAAGCGCATCGAGAGTTTACAGACTGCTGAACACGGGAGAACTCAACGGGTTCCATTGCAACAGGGCGTGGAGAATACGCAAATCCGACTTGATAAGATATGTAGAAAGCAACTGCGAACATAACAAATAAATAAAAAAAGATCAGGGAGGTAAGATAATGTTCAATGAATACAAGGATATGGTCAGCATCGAAGAAATATGCGAGATGCTGCATATCGGCAGAAACAAAACCTATGAGCTTCTGCGCTCCGGTACTCTGGGTGGATTCAAGGAGGGTCGTATCTGGAAGATCCCGAAGTTTGCAGTCGAAGATTATATCCGGGAGCGCAGTCCGGGAAGAAAGGTATAGGCTGAGTGATGCCGATTCACAATGCACAATGCACAATGCACAATTGTGGAGCGCGCTCTGCGCGCATATCCGAATCGTGACGGAATCACTTGATTTTGTCTGCTGATAGAGACTAATTTAGTATTAGGTATGCGGGATAAGACTATATCAAATGGTACAGCAAAAAAGAGATAGCCGCTTGGCTATCTCTTTTGTTTGGTTCTCCGTAATTCAGATATGAATCGGGCATACATACTCCGCTTTCATTCCATGCCGGAGATCATGCTGCAAGCGCAGTTGCGATAAGGTTTATGCCGGCAATAAGAATGGTTATGCCTATCATAGTTCCGACAGCGACCATTGTTATAGCAGGATTCATAAGGCTTAACACGCCGAGAAGCACCAGCAGTATTCCGCTTAACATAACTATCCACCAGTTTTTTGCAACAACTTCGGTGTCGAATTCCTTGTGTATCTGATGCAGTTTTGAGGATTTGATAAGGCGGAAAATGCCGAGGGTAAGTATCCACAGAGCAGCCATATACGCGATGAACAGGTCAATGGAAAGCTGCAGAATATCACTTGTAAGAAGTACGATGCCGAATACAAGTGAAACTATCGCGCCGGCAAGTGTCCAGCCGTCAGCCTGTCCCGCCCTGCGCCTTGCACTCCATGTCACAATATTGGCGATCGCATCTGCCACCATAGCCAGACCAACTATCCAGCCTATCGTCAGAAAAGTCAATCCGGGAGAAGCAAGACAGACGATACCTCCTCCTATCATAATTATGCCGAAAATCAATGCAACTATCTTGTACAGATTTTTCATGATACAGCTCCTTTATAATTTAATTTCGCCGGGGCTTTCGTATGCGTATCGGATGCCCCTTCAACTGTTCTGATAATACCACAGATCGGTATAGTTGTCAATGTTTATTAACGCCTGATGAGTTTTTAAAATAAATTTATGAGGCTCTTCTCCGGTAAGAGTGGGTAGCCAACCCAAAAAAATCAAATAAAAATAGCCACGGCGTTTCCAAAAGTGCTATACTTGAAATTGGGACAAATCAAGGATAGGAGAGGAACCCCGTGACCATAACAAGTATAGCAAAAAAACTGATCGGTGTCAATAGGTGTAAAATACCTATAATCATAAAGATCACGGAACCGATCTTGTGGCAGCAATATCGACACATTCATTATATCGCGGCTTGTGTGAAGTGTCAATTCCTGCAAAAATTAGTTATTACAAATAAATAATATATAGGTGTAAGCACAGCTTGCAGAAAGGAGAATATGCCATGGGCATAAACAGGATAAGTCGGATCGTGCCGCAGACAGGCTGAAATCCCGTCATAAGCCGGCACGAAACAACATATTATTTATAAGATTCAGGAGGTACCGATATGAAAAACAAGATAAAGTACAAGACCGTAAATGTCTACAAGGCGGCGGACAAGAAAGAGCGTCGGAAGCTTGTTACCAGAGCAGTACAGCGCTGCATCGACCGGAAGTCCGCAGCGTAATGAGCAGCTACTTTGAAAGGAAGGAGGGAGAAAATGATAAATGCCGCGATTTATGTGAGACTTTCCGACGAGGACAGGAACAAGAGACTGCGCACAGACGAGAGTGAGAGTATTCAGAATCAGCGCTCTTTACTGCGTGAGTACTGCAGGGAAAGGGGTTGGAGCATTTACGACGAATACTGCGATGAGAACTACAGCGGTACGGACTTTGACAGACCGGACTTTCAGCGCATGCTACGAGACTGCGAAAGAGGATATGTCAATGTCGTTCTGTGCAAGTCTCAATCCCGCTTCTCACGCGATCTCGGAGTGATCGAGGAGTACATACACAACAAGTTTATCGAGTGGGGCGTGCGGTTTGTAAGCATCGTCGATCATGCAGATACAGATGACGCTTACAACAAACGCGCCCGTCAGATAAACGGACTCAACAACGAATGGTACTGTGAGGACACTTCGCTGAATGTAAGGCGGATTCTCCGTCACAAGCGCGAGAACGGACAGTTCACAGGTTCATTTGCTCCCTACGGTTACCGGATAGATCCTGCCGACAAGCATCATCTGATAATCGATCCGGAGACGGCTCCTGTGGTAAAGGACATCTATCTGCGATATCTGTCGGGACAAGGGTATAAAAGAATAGTCGGCGAGCTTAACAGCGCCGGCATACCTAATCCCACAGAGTACAAGCACAGGAACGACAGCAGCTATGTGAACAGGAATGCAGACAGCAGTCCCGACAGCGGGCTCTGGACGCTGACGACAGTTGCTTCGATACTGCATAATGAAGTTTATATGGGAACTCTCGCGCAGGGGAGGACTCACTTTGTAAGCTATAAGAATCATCACAGGCTGAAGGTGCCGAAAGACGAGTGGATAAGAACTCCGAATGCGCACGAGGCTATTGTTGACGCAGAGATTTGGGAAGCCGTCAGTGACATGCTTGAAAGCAAGAATCACCGCGGAAGCTGTGTGACAGGCGAGATCCCCGCGCTGTCCGGCAAGGTGAAATGCGCCTTGTGCGGCAGACCTATGAAACGCAATACATATTATAATAAGAAGCACACCAGCAGGTACTACAATCTTCGGTGTGCGGCATATCAGAAGGGGACAGACAACTGCCCCAACAGCTCCGCTATGAGCGGTATGGAGCTTGAAGAACAAGTCGTTGCAGCTATAAATGAGCATATCAGCGAGTACTGCGAATCCGATAAGCTGAAAATGAACGATAAGCTTACAGATCAGATAAATGCCGCAAAACAGGCAATTAAAAACAAAGATAACATTATTGAAAAGAAACAGACATTTTTATCCCGTGCCTATGAGGACAAGCTCGAAGGCAGGATAACGCAGGAGGAATACGAACTCCATGCAGCAAAGTTCAGAGAAGATATAGACAAGAATAACGCAGAGAAAGAAAAGCTTCGGTCACATCTTGACCGGCTTAGTGACGAGCTCGGAAGAGCCGGAAATGTACAGGAAAAGATCTCCCGTTTCTGTAAGATCGAAAAGCTCGATTATACTATAGCAGATGAGTTCATCAGCAATATTTACATCGGCATGAAGGAGCCGGACGGAACTCGTGAGATACAGATAGAGTGGAATTTTTAACAGAATATAGAAAAGGAACCGGTTTCACAGCGAAGCCGGTTCCTTGTTTTTGTTATGCAGAAGAATAAGTTCTTTATTTCGTTTTCAGATAATCCATAAAATTCTGCTTGTTTTCGAGAGCTGTGGTAGTCGGTCTTCCAAGATCTGATCTCGCACCGATAGAACATTTTACCTCAATAAGTGACAATTCATTTCTGCTCCTTGCTGCTTCGAGTTCCGTGTCCAGCTTATCGAAGCTGTCAACACATACCGCATTTGGATATCCGCAGGCTTTCGCAGCAGCAACAAGATCAATGCTCCCTGCAACAGTGGGCATTCCGCCGACTGTCTCATGCGCGCCGTTGTTTATCACGATGTGTATAAGATTCTTCGGCTTGTTAGCGCCGATGACCGCCATTGATCCCATGTGCATAAGAACTGCGCCGTCACCGACTATGCACCATATCCGGGTATCGGGTTTGTTTAATGCAACACCGAGAGCTATTGAGGAACTGTGACCCATGGAGCCTACTGTAAGGAAGTCGTATTTGTGGCTCTGACCGCCGGCAGCACGGGTCTCGAACAGCTCACGGCTTGCTTTTCCTGTAGTGGATACGATCGGATCTTCTCCGCTTGCCCTGACTATATGCTGAATGATCTCCTCGCGGGTCATTGTGTTGTAATTCTTGTATTCAACTTTCGGCGCGTCTGTGAGAGCGCCTTTGCGTATTACAAATGCCACATCTTTTCCGGCAGCAAGC
>JAFVBZ010000031.1 GCA_017479645.1 Ruminiclostridium sp.
ACCACAGCGGCTTACCAATAAACAATGGTATTATATCATATTTCCGCAGGTTTGTCAATATTTTGTCTGCACTTAGTCAATTTTGCTGTGCAGACGTTTTTTTATACCGCGCATTATCTGCTCACGGGCAGCCGCGGCAGTCTCTTTGGAAACCGGCTTTTTGTCAGCAAGAGGGTAGGGTATCCCAAGTTCCTCATACTTCCGCTTTCCCATGTCGTGATACGGCAGCACATCAAGCCCTTTGAGCGATGAAAGCCCTCCGATAAAGAAGCCGAGGCGCTCCTGCTCATCTTCGCCGTCAGTCCAGCCGGGAACTATGACATGGCGGATCCAGAGCGGAACTCCGCGCCCGGCGATATGCTGTGCGAATGCGAGAATGCCGGCGTTGGAATGCCCGGTAAGCTTACGGTGCATATCGTCGTCAATGTGCTTTATATCGAGCATTACAAGGTCGGTAACGTCAAGGATCCTGTCCGCTGTTCCGGTATTCTCCGGGTCAAAGCAGATGCCGGAAGTGTCGAGACAGGTGTGAATGCCGTGCTCATGAGCGGCAGTGAAAAGCTCCGTAAGGAACTGCGGCTGCATCATCGGCTCTCCGCCGGTGCAGGTGATACCGCCGTTCTTGTAGAAAGGACGGTTCTTCTCAAATGCGGTTATAAGCTCGTCCACAGACATCTCCGTGCCGCAGTGAGGCTGCCAGGTATCGGGATTGTGGCAGTACAGACAGCGCATCGGGCAGCCCTGAAAGAACACGACAAAGCGGACTCCCGGACCGTCAACTGTCCCGAAAGATTCGGTTGAATGTATAAACCCGTTCATTGCGCTTACCTCGCTTATCACGATATCCCCCGCCTTTTTTGGCAGGGGATATGCTTGCTACCGATTTAATTGAATTCACAAATCATCGACATAACTGTCAATTGCGATTTGTCATCAGATGTGGTCGTGGAATGTTCTTGAGATAACGTCGTCCTGCTGTTCTTTGGTGAGCTTGATGAAGTTCACGGCGTAGCCGGAAACACGGACTGTGAGCTGGGGGTATTTCTCGGGGTGAGCCTGGGCATCAAGAAGGGTATCACGGGTAAAAACATTTACGTTGAGGTGATGACCGCCCTTTTCTGCGTAACCGTCGATAAGCTCTACAAGGTTATCTATCTGCTGTTCGTTTGCCATAATATGGATCTCCTTTCAGATCTTGTCTTCTTCGTCATACAGCGCTTCGTCCGCGTCTTCGCTGTCGAAGTTCGGAACTGAGCATGGTCCGTTCTTTCCGCACTCTGTGCTGTTGACTGTTGTAACTCTCGTGATATCTCCCGCATCGAGGTTCACATGCTGGGTGCCGGAAGCCATAAGCTCGTCTATCAGTGTTACGAGCTCGTCAGCGTCCATATCCTGCACGGGTATTGCGGGATCCTTCTTCTCATTCATTGTCAGCTTCCTCTCTGAGTGCATCGAGATCGAGGTCGCCGGAGAATACCTTTGTATCTTTTCCGAGAGCGTCCGGTATTATCGAGAATGTGTTGGAAATACCGTCCTGTGCGTGTTTGAACGGAAGCTTAGATACCGAGGACAGCGAAGCGACTGCGCCGTGGGTATCGCGTCCGTGCATCGGGTTTGCGCCGGGGGCAAGCGGAACGCCGTGCTTTCTGCCGTCGGGAGTATTTCCGGTCTTCTTGCCGTAAACGACGTTGGAGGTGATCGTAAGTATGCTCATTGTGGGGATACTCTCGCGGTAGGTGTGGTGTTTGCGGATCTTGTCCATGAACATTCTTACGATATCGACAGCTATCTGATCGACTCTGTCGTCATCATTTCCGTACTTCGGGAAATCGCCCTCTGTCTCGTAGTCAACGACTATCCCGTTCTCGTCGCGTATGCACTTTACCTTCGCATACTTTATTGCGCTTAATGAGTCGGCAACTACCGAAAGTCCTGCGATGCCGGTTGCAAAGTATCTCTTTACATCGCGGTCATGCAGCGCCATCTGGAGCTTCTCATAGCTGTACTTGTCGTGCATGTAGTGAATGATGTTCAGCGTGTTTACATAGAGTTCCGCGAGCCATTCCATCATCTGATCGTACTTGTCCATTACGTCATCGTAGTCGAGATAATCACCGACAACGGGGCGGTACTTTGGTCCTACCTGGACCTTCATTACTTCGTCAACGCCGCCGTTTATCGCATACAGCAGGCATTTTGCGAGGTTTGCTCTTGCGCCGAAGAACTGCATTTCCTTTCCTACGCGCATCGAGGATACGCAGCAGGCGATAGCGTAGTCATCGCCGTGGATAACGCGCATGAGGTCATCGTTCTCGTACTGTATCGAGGAAGTCTTTATGGACATCTTTGCGCAGAAGCGCTTGAAATTCTGGGGAAGTCTCTTTGACCAGAGGACGGTCATGTTCGGCTCCGGAGCGGTGCCGAGGTTATTGAGTGTGTTGAGGTAGCGGTAGGAGTTCTTGGTGACCATGTGCTGACCGTCAACGGTAACACCGCCGATAGACTCGGTCACCCATGTGGGATCGCCGGAGAAGAGAGCATTGTACTCGGGAGTTCTTGCGAACTTCACGATACGCAGCTTCATTATGAACTGGTCGATAAGCTCCTGTGCCTCGGATTCGGTAAGTATGCCCTTGTCGAGATCACGTTTGATGTATATATCGAGGAATGTGGAAGTTCTTCCGAGGCTCATTGCAGCACCGTTCTGCTCCTTGACAGCGGCAAGATAGCCGAAGTAGAGCCACTGTACAGCTTCTCTCGCGTTCTTTGCGGGGCGCGAGATATCGCAGCCGTACATAGCGCCAAGCTCCCTGAGCTCTTCGAGTGCGCGGATCTGTTCGGAAAGCTCCTCGCGCAGACGAATGTTCTTCGATGTCATTCTGACGAAATGTGTTTCTTTCTGATGACCCTTATCGAGCAGCAGATTATCCGTTCCGTATAGCGCTACTCTGCGGTAGTCGCCGATGATGCGTCCGCGTCCGTAAGCGTCCGGGAGACCGGTGAGGATAGCGGATTTTCTTGCGAGCCTCATTTCCGGGGTATATGCGTCAAAAACGCCCTGGTTGTGGGTCTTTCTGTACTTTGTGAATATCTTCACTACCTCCGGATCGACTTCATAGCCGTATTCCTTGCATGCCTGCTGAGCCATTCTTATGCCGCCGAAAGGCTGGAGTGCGCGCTTGAAAGGCTTATCTGTCTGGAGACCGACGATCTTTTCAAGATCCTTGTTGAGGTAGCCGGGGCCGTGGGAGGTTATGGTGGAGATTATCTTTGTGTCCATATCAAGCACGCCGCCTGCTTCACGTTCCTGGCGCGAGAGATCCATTACCTGCTCCCACAGCTTTTTCGTAGCTTCGGTGGGACCTTCGAGGAAGCTTTCGTCTCCGTCGTATGGGGTGAAGTTAAGTTCGATGAAGTCGCGGACATTTACTCCCGCGGAGCTCCATTTGCCGGGTTTGAAGCCTTCCCATTCAGGCTCGAATTCTTTAAACAATTTTTATCTTCCCTTCTGTAAAGAACAATATACTGCTGGCTGAAATTTCGGTTTATCAGGTATAATCTACTACGTTTACCCACGAAGCGAGGAATTCCCGTTCCTTCTCGTTGCCCTTTACGGACTGGGAAGCCGCAACTATCGGCATCCACTTCTGAACGTACTGGAGCGCCGTGTCGGTCTTTTTGCAGAACATATCGAGGTACTGCTTTGCGATGTCGGTCTTTCCGGCAAGGCAGAACACGAGGTAAGTTCTTGCGGCATCTGCGGAAGCGTTGCCCTGTGTAGCGTGAGCCCAGTCGATGATGTAGGGCGTGCCGTCGGGGGTGATTATGATGTTGGACGGGTTGAAGTCGCCGTGGCAGAGCTTCAAGTGCTTGGGCATTGATTCAAGCGTCGTGTGCAGGTCATATCTTACCGTAGCCGGGAAATCCGACGCGGAGATCTTGGCGTGCATCTTGTCCTTGAGTCTGCCGAGGAGCTGGCACTTGTGGGAGAGCACTTCTATCTGCAGGTCAACGAACAGGTTCATATACTCTTCCTGTTTTTCCGGGTATTTCAGAGAAAGCGCAGTAAGCGTTTCACCCTCGATGAAGTCGGAAACTATCGTCCATTTGCCGTCGATGGTGATGACTTCTCTTACTTTCGGGATATTGAGTCCGGTAAGCTCAACTCGTGCCTGGTTGAGTGCTTCATTGAGTATGCCGTGCTTCGGGCATTCGGGATTGAACACTTTCAGCATCGCGTCGCCGTCACGGTATATTGTCTTGTCCTTGCGTACAGCTATCACATTATCGAGTTTCATTGTATCTTAAGCCTCCCTTACTGCTTCTTTGCTCTGCCGCGCTTTTTGGGTGCGGGAGTCTCTTCCGCGGTCTTCGGCTTTCTTCCGCGCTTTTTCGGAGCTTCGGTCACTGTATCGTTTGCGGGTGCCGCATCAGCCTTTGTCTTTTTTCCGCGCTTTGCGGGAGCAGCCTTGGCTGTTTTTGCGGTATTTGCTGCGGGAGCCTTGGAGCGTGCATTCTTCTTTGCGGTCTCTCCGTCGGGCATATCAACTTCCTTGAATGTGCCGCCGTAGTAAGCGTTCATATACATCTGCTTAAGCTCGCTCATGAGCGGGTATCTCGGATTAGCGCCGGTGCACTGGTCATCGAATGCGGCTTCCGTCATCTCGTCAAGAGTAGCGAGGAAGTCTTCTTCGGAAACGCCGTAATCCTTGATAGTCTTCTTGATGCCGATGCGCTTTTTGAGTGCTTCTATTGCTTCGATAAGCTTTTCGAGCTTTTCGCTGTCCGTCTTGCCGCCTACACCGAGGTAATCGGCAATTTCAGCGTATCTTGCGAGGGTGTGCGGGTGGTCGTACTGCGAGAACGTACCCATTTTAACGGGCTTCTCGGACGCGTTGTATCTCATGACATCGCATATAACGAGTGCGTTCGCGATACCGTGTGCGATATGGTGGTAAGCGCCGAGCTTGTGCGCGAGGGAGTGTGATATGCCGAGAAACGCGTTGGCAAATGCCATACCTGCCATTGTAGCCGCGTTCGCCATTTTCTCTCTTGCTTCAACATCGTTTCCGTTGTCGTAAGCGCGCGGCAGATACTCGAATATGGTTTTCAGTGCTTTCAGCGCGAGTCCGTCGGTGTAATCGGTCGCCATTACCGAAGCGTAAGCCTCAAGCGCATGAGTTACGGCGTCTATTCCGGAAGCGGCGGTAAGTCCCTTGGGAGCGGTCATGTGCATATCGGTGTCGATGATCGCCATATCCGGGAGCAGCTCGTAGTCTGCCAGCGGATACTTGCAGCCGTCCTCCTGGTCGGTTATTACCGCGAAAGGAGTTACTTCCGAGCCTGTGCCGGCGGAAGTGGGTATTGCAACAAAGTATGCCTTTTCGCCCATTTTCGGGAATGTATAAACGCGCTTGCGGATATCGATGAATCTCATCGCCATATCCTTGAAATCCGCATCGGGGTGCTCGTAAAGGACCCACATGATCTTGCCTGCGTCCATAGCGGAACCGCCGCCGAGAGCGATGATTACATCAGGCTTGAAGGAAGCCATCTGCGCCGCGCCTGCCTGAGCGCTTGCGAGAGTCGGGTCGGGGGCTACATCGAAGAATGTGGTGTGAGCAATGCCCATTGAATCGAGCTTGTCGGTGATAGGCTTGGTGAAGCCTGCGCCGTAAAGGAAGCTGTCGGTGACGATGAATGCTCTCTTCTTGCCCATGACTGTTCCGAGCTCGTCAAGCGCAACGGGGAGGCAGCCCTTCTTTATATACACCTTTTCGGGTGCTCTGAACCAAAGCATATTCTCTCTCCTTGCCGCAACGGTCTTGATGTTAAGCAGATGCTTTACTCCTACATTCTCGCTGACGCTGTTTCCGCCCCATGAGCCGCAGCCCAGTGTGAGGGAAGGGGGCATC
>JAFVBZ010000005.1 GCA_017479645.1 Ruminiclostridium sp.
CCGGCATTTTTCGTGCCGGGGTTGTGATTATCTTACAATTGCCTCTTCCGGAGTCCTTGCATACCTCGCTTTAAGAGCACGCTTGTTGTTGTACATACGCTCATCTGCGATCTTGTGGATCTCTTTGAGGGTCTTATTCTCCGTCTTATCGTTCTGATAGTATGCAACGCCGTGCGCAATACGCAGATCGAACGGCTTATCCGGATTATCGTTGAACTTGTCAATAGCCCGGTTGAATTTGATGATAGCGTCCTCAAATTCTATGGGCGCATGGTCTCCGGAGAAAAAGGCAACAAATTCGTCGCCGCCTGTACGATAGCAGTTGCCGATAGTGCCGAACGACTTATTGATGATATCGGCAGCCGTCTTTATCAGCAGGTCACCCGCTTCATGTCCCTTTGAATCGTTGATGACTTTGAGGTTATTAACATCGAACTGAACTATGCCTATGTAACGATAGTTGTGCTTCTTGAATTCAAGATCGTCAAATTCCGACTTGAATGCAGCAACATTACCGATACCGGTATTAGCATCGGTAAATGCTATCTTTCCTATTCTTCCCGCTTGTACCCCAAGCTTTATCATATTCAGAAGCTCGTTGAATCTCGAGACAAGGGTGAAACCGGAAACGATATAAAGTCCGATGCAGGTAAAAGCAAGATCGTTGCTTCCGGCAGGAGTTCCGAGGTAGATGATAATATCTATCAGCGAACAGCCGATAAATATATATACGGAAACATAGTCGCGTCTCTTTCTCGGAGTGCCGGAGCAATGCGTCTTTACCATAAAGACAAGCAGTTCTTCGACAATGACTATACCGCTTATGACCACCAGAATGAAATAATACAGTCCGATGTCTATAAATGTAGTAATACCGGCCATTGCAAGTATAACAACGACAAGGAAACAGAGCGCCGAAACTGCGGAAAGTATCTTTACAGGCAGGTAATGCTCGGTAACAAAGAACGTGTCTATGAACAGAAGAAATGCAGGGAGCGCCGCGGACAGGAATATTCGCTGACTGCTCTCAACATAGATGATATTGCTGAAAATTATATGCGCACTCGGGGTATCGAACATCATACCCATTGCGATAAACACAAGAAAGATCCCGTAAAATACACTGCTCAGCCAGCTTTCAAGCTTCTTGCGTGTAAAAAGTCCGAAGATAACAAGTGCTATACCTATTGCCAGGAACAGAACACCGGAAACGGTTGGAAACAGACTCACGAAGAAAAGCCTTTTGACGACATCCTTTTCCGGTCCCGATACAAATGTGCCTATACCCGCTCCGCCGGAGAATTTGGTACGGTATATCTCAAGCTTTATCTCCTTCTTGCCGGCTCCCGGAACATTCACAAGTATATAGTTGTCAAATCCCGGAATACTGTCAATAACACCGTTGGAAGCGGTTTTGTGAAGAAGCACTCCGTCTGCGAAAATGTTAACCACAAGATTTCTGGAGTGTATATATATCGTTTCTCCGTCTTCCCGGAACTTTTCGGTTTTGTTTACAATTAACGGTTTGTCAACCGAAAGCTCACTGTCGGTATCTATCATACCGTTTATATTCATCATTATCCCGTCTTTGTTCTTCCAGTTGTACGAGAAATCAGAAAGACCGGATTTGTCGGAAGAGATATTGATATCGGACGAAGTAAAGCCGAAAAATAAAGAGGCAGACAAAGCCATGACTGCGATCACAGCAATGCCAATGCCCATTATAAGCCAAAGCTTACTGTCACTATCGTTCATAGCTCCACCTCCCCACATTACGGTACGGCGACAGCAGATGTCGGTTCCGATATAATCATTAAATATTATTCTATCATAAAAATATACAAATTGCAAGAGATTTAAGCAAAAAATATAGTAAAAGAAGCAAATTTTCTATTGATCCGCTTATATATTTCCATTAACAATGTTTAATACATCATCTGCAGTCCTGCAAATGAAGCATGCGCCGTTCTCACGAAGCTCGTCTTCTGTACGAAATCCCCACAGCACGCCGGCACTTGTAAGTCCGGCATTTTTCGCAGTCTCCATATCCACCCCGCTGTCTCCGACATAAAGAATCTTGCTTTTTTCGGCGTTCATATCTGCGACAGCTCTGTTCACCCAGTAAGGATCGGGTTTATGCGGTGTACCGGGTCTGCTTCCGTAAACTGATGTTATCCGGTCTCCGAAATACTTATGGATAAGCTCCGCCGAATAAACATGATCCTTGTTAGTTATCACGGCTGTCTTAAGCCCCTCTTCTTTCAGAGCGTCGAGAAGATCCGTTATTCCGGCATACGGGCGGGTGTTGTCCTCGCTGTGTGCGGTATAGTACTCTGAAAAGTAAGAATGGCATCTCCCGATAAGCTCCGAATCGGCATTATCCGGCAGTATCCGTTCTATAAGCTTAGGTATGCCGTTCCCGACAAAGTATCTGTACTTGTCATGCTCATATATAGGCAGTCCAAGCCTTTCAAGCGCGTAATTTCCGGCATTCGCCAGATCATCGAGTGTATTCAGCAGTGTTCCGTCAAGGTCAAAAAATACATATCCGAACATTTGTTCCTCCATATCACCGGTTCTTGACATTTAATCCCCGGTATTATATAATTAAATTATAGTACAGTGAGCAATTTATTGGTGTACACGAAAATTGAAAGCGTGAACAGTATGACGAATTTTATATGTCCTGTGTGCGGAAAAGAACTTGTTCAGTCCGACAGAAGCCTGAAATGTTCAGACGGACATTGTTTCGATATTTCAAAAAAAGGAACCGTGAATCTTCTTGTCTCAAACAAATCGAATCACGGTGATGACAAGCGTATGGTAAATGCACGCAGAGCTTTTATGGATAAGGGCTATTACGAACCGCTCCACCGAAAGATCAGTGAAACTGCCGTACAATATGCATCGCAGGACTGCACTCTTCTCGACTGCGGATGCGGGGAATGCAGCTATACCGCAGATATCAGCCGCCATTTCTCGGCAGCCGGTCTGAATGCGGATATCATAGGGATCGACGTATCCAAAAACGCTATAAATGCAGGAGCTTCCCTTCACACCGGAATACGTCTCGCAGTTGCAAGTGTCTTTGCAATACCTCTTCCGGAGAACAGCTGTGATATTGTTCTTGCTTTGTTTTCCCCATTTTCCGGGAACGAGTACCTGCGTGTTCTTAAAGACGGAGGATACTATATTACCGCATTCCCGCTTGAAAACCACCTTTTCGAGCTGAAACAGGCTGTATATGACAAGCCCTACCGCAACAAAGTCTCCGATCTCGGAGTAGCAGGATTTGAACTTGCGGAATACAGCGAATGTCGTTTCAAGGCGGATATCAGCTCAAACGAAGATATCATAGCACTTTTCGAGATGACGCCATATTGTTATAAAACGTCAAAAAGCGACAGAGAAAAGCTGGACAGTCTCGAAAAACTCACAGTCACAGCAGAATTCGGATTCGCTGTGTACAGAAAGATTCCGCTCGGATCTTAAAGAATTATAGCAACATTGAAGTCAACATCGCCTTCAATACCGTCCACCTCACCATATCCGTACTGCCACATGTCAAAATCGTAAATGTATGTAAGATCGGTGCTGTAAAGTGCCAGCCATACCGGATAATCGCCGAGCTGACGGAGATCGTATTTCAGATAGGCGAGCTTCTTACCGAGATAGATCATCGAATCGTATCCTGCATCGCGGATAGTCTCGCAGAACGAGATTGCACTTAGTGTAAGCGTTCCCGGCATTACGTCCTCGGTTCTCGGAACATCTTCCGGATCGGTCACAGTTGCCGGTTC
>JAFVBZ010000032.1 GCA_017479645.1 Ruminiclostridium sp.
ATGTGTCCTCAACAACTGCCTTTTGGCAGTTGTTGTTCCGAAATCCGCAAAGCGGACTTCGGAAAGCCTTAAAAATACGCTTTCTCGAAGATTTCTTTAATGCGTGCGTCCATGCACGCATTTGGAAATCTTCTGTATGACATCGTGTCATAAGCGTCTTTTTAAGGCGGACACATTCCTTGATGTCAAGCTCATTTCGTCCTTCGGACGAACAAAAGTGCAAGGATAATTTGTTTATTTCTGGATTTTCCTTGCACTTTTGCAACCGTGAAAAGCCTTCAAGCTGCGCTATGAAGCCTTTTCGCGGTTGATGAGCAGACATTAAGTAAGGCAAAAATACAGACCGGTCGGATGTTATCAGCCGACCGGTCTTTTTTGATGATGCTATTCGGGCAATAACTCATGGAGCCCATACGCAGAGCGTGCAGGAATGACGAAACATAAAGGCAAAGCCGTAATGCGGTACAGACTTTATTCTCCGTCAACCACAAGTGTTGCCGAGCCGTAAGCTTTCAGCGGCTTTCCGTTCTCGTCAAACTCAGTGGTATAGCGCACATGGAAAGGTATGCGTCCGACAGTGAGCGGGATGATGGCTTCAAGCTTTTCGGCGCCGTCTTCGAGTTTTCTCAGCATCTCGTAGTACATATCCTTGTAATCCATAGGGAATAAGCCTGTCTCAAACACCGGATCGGGGTAATTCTCCACTACGGCAGGAACTCCCAGATCCCGCATACACCGGTAACACGGACGCATCTGCTTTGTGGAGAAGATGTATTCCCAGGCGTAAACATTGGCGTGTTCGCTTGCCATACGGAATTTGCGTTCGCTGTCCTCGACAGCCATGAAGCGCTTCTTTTCGGCGGTTATGTTGCGTACCATAGCATAGAAGATGTACTCGTTTTCGGCTTTTCCGATCATGCGGACATCACTTCGCACACATATCCTGTCGGGACCGCATATTTTTGAACATACATTACGCCATGTTTCACAGGATTCCTCATCGCAGCTCCGGACAGCTCTGTTGAGGGTATCTTCAAAGATCTGTTTGTTTTCCTCGTCGAAGCTGTCCATAGGATCGGAGCAGAGTATCTCCTTCTCGGTCATATTCATGCCGAGCTCTTTCATGTATTTCTGGTTGATCCTCAGGATATCGCATTTGCCGTTCTGGTATCTGAATATCGCGGCTCCGCCGACATAGTTGTTGAATATCAGCGTTTCGAGCGAATTGGGATCCCAGAATTTCCCTGCGTCCAGTGTGGAGATAAGATCCATGGCTGCCGCGGCAGGCTCATGGTCGAAACGGCGGAGCATTTCCGTGAATTCTTCCGCTTCCACAGGCTTTGAGTACAGATATCCCTGTATATAGCTGCAGCCTATGCTCTTCATATAGTCTGCCTGCTCGATCGTCTCTACGCCTTCCGCCACCACAGGTGTGTTGAGCCACTTGGTCATCTGCACGATAGAGCTTATGATCGTACCGCCTCTGCCGCCTATATCACCGCTCAGGAACCGCATATCGAGCTTTATCACGTCAACATCAAGATCCTTCAGGACGTTGAGAGATGAATAACCGCTCCCGAAATCGTCCATTTCTACCTTATATCCGAGTTCATGCAGTTTCCTGAGTGTGCCGGTCACAAGTTCCATGCCGCCGATGGCGGAGGATTCTGTGATCTCCACATGGAGCAGCCTGACCGGTATATCGTATTTTATCCTTATCTTTTCGAGCAGGTCGATGTAATCTTCGTGGATGATATCATGGCGCGACATATTGAAGGAGATCGGGACTGCGGAGATCCGGTCTGTGAGGAGTGCTTTCTGAAACTTGCAGACATCCTCAAAAACGTGCAGATCGGCTTTATATATAAGGTCGTTCTCTTCAAGCACGGGAATGAAGTCGGATGGGTATTGCATACCGAATTCAGGGTGTTTCCAGCGCATGAGGGCTTCCGCGCCTATCATCCTTCCGGTGGTATGGTTCATCTTGGGCTGATAGCAAACAAATATATGGCCATTCCGGAGCGCTTCATCGAAGCATCTGATAAGTTCCTGTCCTGTCATTCTCTTTGCCATACCTGTTATCTCCTTACAGTTACTTTACAATATTATATCATAGAATGATAGAAAATTCAAGAGCTTTTTTAATAATATAACCAAAAATTCGCAGCTTTGGTTGAAATTTACATTATAATGTGCTATAATCAGAACAGAAGGATATTTTCAGGCTCTTATCCGATAGGTGTGGGTATGAAAATGGGTATTTGTACGAGTATGACCGCATTTATTCCACTAATTTCAACAACAAAAAAGAAACATTCATAAGATTTTCATAGGAACCGGACGGATAAAAATATCCCGTAAGAAGTCTGAAAACTCTTCTTACAGGATATTTGTGTGTTATGCGACAATTACCGATATGATGTTGAGATGGTACGAATAGCTGTAGGTGATGTCCTCCGCAATTTTCTGTACCATTGTAACACCGATCTTTGCGAATGTCTCATCATCCAGCTCGAATATCAGCGGGTTGTAAGGCTCGTCATAATTTCGGAGTACGAGTTCTATCCTGCCGTCATCACAGAAAGCCTTTATGTCCATATATGACTGTTTTCCCGGTTTAGCCGTGATCTTCCTGTGTGACAGATAATCCGCCGCGATCTCCTCCATACAGAGTGCACTTAAATAGGCGTTCTTTTTCGATGTTCCGTTTTCGTCAAAGAACTTCTGCAGAGTTTCCGCAATAAATGTAACATTGTCTGCTTCTGTTGGAATGCTGACATCGAGTACGGTGAAGCGGTCTTTGATCTTTCCGAGAGCAAGCAGTCTGTCGAGCGGGACGGGAAAGCGTTTGCTTACTACTGCAAGAATAAGATAGTACACTGCAAAAAATATTACGAAATTGTAGCCGTATGCGAGCCAGATGCCGGTAACGCCGAATATACTGCCCAGTACAGCGACGAGGATCGGATAAAGCACGCTGTCGGGCAGCGCGGCAACAAGCAGTGAAAGTGACAAGTGATCAGTGGATTCGTAAGCAGAGCTGAGTGTAAACGGAAATACCGAGACAATGCCGCTCAAGGCTATCAGTATGAGACCGATGCGCCCGTCTTCCGAATCTCCGATGTTATAGAACGACAGTATCGGAGACTGCAAAACGATAAGTATTACTGCCAGCACAGCCGCATAGATAAGTCCGAATTTGATCGACGCGGTAAATGTCTTTTTTATGCCTTCCTTGTCGCGTCCGCCGAAAAGAATGCCGAAAAGAGGTTCGCTTGCATAGAAAGTGCCGCGCCCCACTGTGCGGACAACCGAACCTATAGTCTTGATGATGCTGACAAGCGCAAGTACACCCGTACCGTCCGCAAAAACACCAAGCACAATATTATTTACGACAGAACCGCTTACGGAATCAAGCATAGAGTCAACAGACGTTGGGAGTCCGCGTCTTACACAGTCAAGCGAGTCTTTTATGTTTTCCGCATTAATGGGATACAGTCTGAACTTCACCGATATTTTTCTGTACTTTATCATAACAAAAGCCACTATCATCTGCGCGAATGCGCCGGCTGCCGAACCTATTCCGAGTCCGGCTATTTTATATTCCTCCGGCAGCAGCATCACAGCCGCGACGGAAATCACGACATTTACCCCCACATTCACGATGCTGCATATCATTCGTTCCGTCTGATATCCGAAGGTAGTCACAACAAGCTGAAACAGTGTCCCCATGCAGAAGAAAAGCACCATGGGGCAATCGGTGCGTATATACATCCTTGCATACTCAACTGCCTGTTCAGTAGCCTTTGAGCCGCCGCTTATATTTATCAGTCCGTCGGTAAGGAACAGGCATGCCGCAATAAATATCAGATCGACGATAACAGTAAGCGTGAGCGCGAGCGAATACATTCTGCGATATCCTTCCATATCGCTTTTCCCCATACAGTGCAGCATTTTGTGAAAGCCGCCCTGCATTATCATTGCCGTGAAAGAGAGCATAAGTCCGAGTATCGGCATACCTAAAGCAACTGCTGCGACAGCGTCTGCCCCCATAAAGTGACCCGCGATCATCGTATCTACCATAAATGTCAGAGACTGCACCAGCGCATAGACCATGCACGCCGGCATGACCTTTTTTATGGTTCCTGCGGAAAGTACATTTGATTGTAATTCAGTCGTCATTGTTTCAAGATCCTTTCTGATTCGTATGCCAAATTATTATTGCTTCGGCAAATGATTATTGTTAAACTTGATATTTGGAATGTTCATTCTTTCTCCATGCTGAAGGCTTTAGCAGCACACTTGTAATTACCGATGACCATAACCTTTCCTACGGATTCAAGACACTCTTACACATGAGCAAGGCGCTCGTCAGATAATGCCCGATTCTTTGTACAGATATCTTCACCCCTCTGACTTATAATTCACGAAACTGATACCAAAGTTACTAATTACAGAAAAACAGGCTCGAAAACTGATCCTGTTCCTGTTCCCATAAATGTCGTGGGTAAAACTGGTCGAGGTGAACCGAAACAGCCGTATCCTGCAAAACCCGAACCTCCGGATAAATATACTTCATACCACCTGTATATCTCCGACGACCTTATAAATGAGATCGTGACTATCGGGAAAGAGTCGCTCAAAGAGTTGATGCTGTATAAAAAGTAATAACATTGATTATGAATTGATTTCTTTCTCAAGTTTTGCAAGACCTTCGAGTATCACATCAAAATTGGTTTTTTCTCCGAAGATCATGTTCTGCATATGTTCATAATCATTTCTAAGATTCTGAATATTGTAATCTGGCGGTAAAAGTCGCATAGTACCGCATTTGGCAAATTCATAATGAGCCCACGGGCAGCGATAGAACTTATCCTTGAACGCCACAACGCGGGCTAACAGGTCGGTATCCGCCAAAGCACGTTCTTTCACGGGGAATTCTGACATACAATAAAGGTCGTAATAATGCCTTGAATAACGGCTCGGAAAAGCTTGATTTTCTTTCCGATAGGCTTCACGGTGAAGTATAGTGACCTTTTCCCAGAAAGTACGCTCCGGAAGAACAGTCATTATCTGCGTTGACGGCAGTTCAAACACCTTCGGATAATACTCGGCTGCATACGGTGTTATGGTCTGCTCTGCGGCGGGAGTCCATGCGGCAAGAGCTCCAATCTCCAAGCGTATCTCCTGCAATATAGCCGTATCGGAAAAGCTTTTCGGATATATAAACTTGACTGTCTGTTTGTCAAACGGATCGATCTCGCATCTCACTTGTATTATCAATTCTTCTGACAAGTCGCTTATTATTGTAGGAAGAAACTTATCTCTAAGAAACACCTCTGCACGTCTATTGGCTTCCTCGTTGAAAGCGTCCTGTTTAGTATTGCTTCGCTGTTCCCACGGCTCATTTATCCCATAGCCGATCACACGCCAGTCAAGTATAAGATCAATGTCCTCAGAAAAGCGTTTTATAAGTCCATACGCTTTTGACAGGCTTGTGCCACCCTTGAAAGCAAGATTATCTTTCCATGCACAGCGATGAAACAAGTAATCAAGCATATAGCAAACCCAGAAATCTTTCTCTATGATCGCTTCGCTGATACCCATTTTTGCTGCCGTGTTACGGAAAAGCGCCTCTCGCTCTTTGGATTCTATTAACGCGATTTTTCTCATATTATCACCTGCAAATCCGCTTAATGATCTCGTATATCCACGATGTCGAATACTGTGCCTCGGTAAGCATAACAGTTCTTTCTTCATCAGAGGTTATAGATTTGATTTTTTCTATGATCTCATCATCTATATGCTCCTTACCGAGTGCTTTCAAAGCTTGGATGACAATAGCTGTTTTCTCCGACAGTCTTGATATTTCTTTGTTAGTGGTGCGCTTGAAGCTTATAGTAGTGCGATCATACGAATACTCCTTGTATGTGCCGTCACTGACATACGACCACACAGAAGGGACTTGTGTTGACAGACCGAGTATATTCAAAGCGGTATCACCACTCGGAACAATAGTCCAGCCGTAATTACGGGCAATGGCATGAGCTACCGCATCGGGAGCGGGGGCAATATTCTCGCCGAGAAGTTTGCTGAATTCGGGCTTATAATACACCCCGCGCATGATACGGCATATCATATTTTCCTTTGTCATACGCTCCAGACAAACGCTTATTCTCCTGTTTTCTGCTATATCGGCAAGATCAGACGCAACAAAAACATATCCGGCGGGAGCGGACGCTATTCTTTTTTGAGTTTCCTGTAAATAATTAGGTCGCATAAAAAACACCTCGTGGAAAATATTATATACTATTTTCCACGAAATGTCAAGATTTATACATGATATATTGAACCGAACCGGAAGTATCCGGCAAATAGTAAAACGCCGGATAAATATACTTCATACCACCTGTATGTCTCCGACGATCTTATAAATGAGATCGTGACTATCGGGAAAGAGTCGCTCAAAGGTTTGATGCCTTATAAAGTATAAACAGCGTGTTTTAATTATTATATACCGTTATAGAAGAAATGTCAACAATTTGCAAAATGTCAAGTAAAATTAAAATTTACTTGACATTTTTGATGAGAGGTGTATAATGATACAGTGGAGGTGAGTTGAATGAAAGGGACATCTGCTATCAGAGCCGAACTTACAAGTTTTAAGGAAAATGAACTAATATTTGCGAGCAAGCTGTATAGGGAGAAACTATCTGAAGTTGTTGATGAAGCTACTTATTATAAAGTTCTTGAAAGAATGTGCAAATCGAGTGAACTGGTACGGATCGCAAGAGGAATATATAATCTTCCAAAGAAAAGCAAATATGGAATAGTTCCGCTGTCGGAAAATGATATAATCGGTGCATTTACACAGAATGGCAAAGGCACAATTGTTGGTAATTCGTTGTATAATAAACTGGGTCTGACAACGCAAATCCCTAAAACCATTCAGGTTATGTCATCTGCGCTTGAAGTATTTTCAAAAACTATACAAAATGTTGTAGTTCGTAAATCAGGATTAAAGTATGATAAAGATATTGAAAACATGGTACATGTACTTGATGTTTTACAAAATTTTAATACCATACAGGATATAGATTATAAAGCGTTCGTAAAGTTCTCTTGTGAATTCGCCCACAATTATAGTAACGCTGTGTTTGAAAAGGTCATCTCTGAAGAAAAATTCAAAAAATCAACTATATCTTTTTTGAAGAATGTCTTGAATTATTATGGCGTTAGTAATAATCTAGATAGGTATTTATCATCAATGTCAAAATATTCGCATCCCAAAATGGAGGAAATATATACAATGTACACTGCAAATTGTCAAGGTTCAGCGTAAATCAGCCGTATCCTGCAAAACCCGAATCGCCGGATAAATATACTTCATATCACCTGTATGTTTCCGACGACCTTATAAATGAGATCGTGACTATCGGGAAACAGACGCTTATGGACAGGATGCCGTATAAGTCGTGAGTAAATAGTAAGCCGCCTGTGTTGATGTAAATGCAGGCGGCTTGATTATTTCCGAGAATGGAATGATATGATCCATAGGTTAAATCACGATAAATTCGCTTTGTAAGCTTTGGGGCGAACGGCACATCAGACAACGTTCCTCACCTCGCTCTCAATGATGTTGAAACGACGAAATTCGGGGATAGCTTCTTCCTCAGCCTTTCTCAATGGCTCGTCGGAGCCCAGCACATTGCTTGTCAGAAGAACACCTGTCGGGTAAATGGGTTTTGACAGTTTCCGTGTTCTTATATCGTCATATCTTGTGCAGATCGGAACATCGTTGATACGCGAAAGATAGTCGAGCATTGCGAGGAGATACAGAGCCTCCGGATACCAGCGCTTGTTAAACAGCGTCCTTATCTCGTCGCTCTCCAGAATATTCAGCATGAAATCTATGTCGCCCATATCCTTTACATGGTGGCAGGTATTGCTCTTGAATGTCTCGAATGCGGCACGGAGTTCTTTTTTTGCGTCCTCCAATATATCTTCAACAGATACATCAAGAACCTTCGCCAGCCTGTACAATGTGCCGGCGGCGCACTTTTCTATATCAGCCTTGCCGCTGCATATATCGTTAATGGTAGCCTGCGGAACGCCGCTTTCCTTGCTCAGTCGATATTTTGTGATATTCTTCTTTTCGAGCTGTTCATTTATCAGCATAACGAGGCCTCCCTTCGATAATCTTAACATATATTATAACGGTTTACCGAAGTATTGTCAAGTGCTTTTCTATTTTTCGTAATAATCTGTATTATTTGTATTTTTGTATCCTTATAGAAAGTACATTAAAAACAAGTCCTGCCTCTACAACCAATTGCTCGAGTATTATATATTCAAATATCTATAAATCAAATTAAACAAAAAATCCCAATAGGTTATTTGAAATTAAGGAGAGAAATTATAACCGTTATTTATCTTTTTATTGCCGAAATAAAACAGTAGTAAAGCTGGGGGGCTTTCCAAATGCGGAAAGCCCTTTTCTGCATTTCATAGGTTTAATCAAATATAAAGTAAAATACTTATACCACACAAAAAACTTTACAAATGCAGGTTCATGTGATATAATCAAATATGATAAATCGGAATTTGTGAGGAACAGATATGAAAACAATATATCTGATCGGCGGTACAATGGGCGTCGGTAAAACGACGGTGAGTCAGCAACTGAAAAAGAAGTTGCCGAACAGTGTTTTTCTTGACGGCGATTGGTGTTGGGATGCCGATCCGTTTCAGG
>JAFVBZ010000033.1 GCA_017479645.1 Ruminiclostridium sp.
AACATCAGCGTTTTCGGCTCCGGAGATGAGGGCGAAAAGGTAACGGTGACCCTCGGCACCAATTCCGCGCATGCCTTTGTGCGGAACGGAAAGTGGACTGCGGTCCTTCCGGCGAGGAAAGCGGCAGATGATCTTGTTATGACAGTCGCGGCGGAGGGCGTCTCCCGTACTTTCACCGGCGTTGCAATAGGCGAGGTGTGGCTTGCGGGCGGTCAGTCCAATATGGAGTATGAGCTGCAGAACTGCACCACCGGAAAAGAACATCTTGAACATGATGCAGGCGTAAACGTCCGTTTCTATTACACCCAGAAGATCAACAGTCTTGAACCGGATTACAGGGAAAAGATAATGAATAACGGCTGGCAGACGTTTGACGCGGAGAGCGCGAAATGCTGGTCAGCTGTGGGATATATCTTCGCAAAACGGCTTTCCGAAAAGCTCGGCTGCACAGTGGGCATCATCGGCTGTAATTGGGGCGGCACCAAGGCGAGCCACTGGATGAGTGCGGAGAGCCTTGAAAAGGACGTGGATATGCGCTTCGATTACGACAAATACCTTGCGGCGATCGAAGGTAAGACGGACGAGGAGCTTGTCCGGGAATACCGTGAATATGAGACTTACAACAACGAGTGGAACAAAAGAAGCGCCTACTATTACAACAACACGCCGGATCCGAGCTGGGACGGCTGTCTGAAAGTCTGCGGAGAATGCAGATATCCCGGTCCGCCCGTCCCGCTGAACCCGTTCTGCCCCACTGCCCTTTACAGAAGCATGATAAATGTGGTCTGCCCCTATACGCTGGCGGGATTCCTCTATTATCAAGGCGAGAGCGATGACGACAACCCGCAGAATTACTATAAGCTGCTGCGCGGACTGATCGATCTATGGAGGTCTGACTGGGGTGACAGTGAACTGCCGTTTCTTATCGTGCAGCTGCCGATGCACCGCTATGAAGCCGATACGGACCGTAAACACTGGTGCATTATCCGTGAGGCACAGGAAAAGGCTTTCCGGACTGTTAAGAATACCGGACTTGCGGTGGCGATAGACTGCGGCGAGTTCAACGAGATACACCCGAAGAATAAGGAAGTTGTGGCGGAAAGGCTATATCTGCAGGCTATGTCTGTCGCTTACGGCGAGGAGCATAAGCCGGTCCTCTGTAAGACGGCGATAAGCAGGAACGGAGCAATTGAAGTCGCTGTTAACACGGAGAGTCCGCTTGAAATGCGCAGTGAAGGCGGATTTGAGATAGCGGGAGCCGACGGCATATTCAAGCCGGCGAAGGCGTTTGCCGATCGCTGCACGATAACCGTATCGAGTCCCGATGTTACAGAGCCTGAATATATAAGGTATCTCTGGACGAACTACACCGATGATATCCCTGTCTATAACGGCGAAGCGCAGCCGCTTGCGCCGTTCCGAATGTCTGTCGTACCCGGAATGGCTGCGCAGTGATAAAAGTTCATAGTATGACCGCTTTAATGCGGTATGAGTGAATAATTACTAATGAAAATGGCATAATAAAGACGTAAAATGGCGTAAATGTAGAAAACGAGAAAAGCTATTGACAAAAAATGACAGCTGTGATATAATAACACCATTCCACCACTTCCGGGGACAAGCCGGAAGGCAGGTCAAAAAATTTTTCTGAAAAAATTGAAAAAAGGTATTGACAAAGCGAGCGGATTGTGGTAGAATATTAAAGCTGTCGAGAAGAAGAGGTTTTTCGGAGACAGCGGCACATGAGCGAAAGCGAATGTGAGTATTTGCGAGAACGCGGAGCGTTGGAGCAAATACGAGGCACCTTGAAAATTGAACAGCAGACAAGAACGAATTAACGAACCCTTGATA
>JAFVBZ010000034.1 GCA_017479645.1 Ruminiclostridium sp.
AAGCGGGAAACCTCGCTCCTGCGCACGTCATAGGGCAGGTCACCGTAAATCACGCTTGCCTTAATTCCGACACTCCGGAGCTGTTCCGCGAAATAAAGCACGCTCTTCTTCGAGAATGCGATCAGAGCGTCCTCCGGCTCAACGTCACGCGGGAAAACGAAATCCCGCTCATCACACTTCAGCGGCACCGAACGCTTGTGATACTTTATCTCATAGCTGTCGCCGCACAGGTTTATCAGCGATACGAGGATATCCTGCGCATCTTCGGAACCGCAGAGATGTATCTCCCCTGCCATAAGTCCGAGAACTGCGGCTGTCCATGCTCCTCCGCGCTCCTCGTCCTCGATAAGCTGGCATTCATCGACTACCGCGACATCATAATATTCGCCTGTGTTGAGCATCTCCACAGTGGAGGACGTATGTGACGCAAACGGAACGTCGATCTCCTCCTCGCCGGTCTTCATACGGCAAGGCACGCCTTCAAGATTGAACTTCTCGCAGATCTCGTATGCAAGCAGTCTGAGGGGGGCAAGGTACACGCCCGTCTGCGCGTTCCGGCATGCTATCAGCGATTCGTATGTCTTACCGGAGTTGGTGGGACCGAGGTGAAGTATGAAATGACGGTGCATTCCCCTCGCTCCGGGATAGAGCTGGGTAACGTCCTCCGGGATCTCCTTGAGTATGAGCTTATGCGCGCTTTCGGCATTTTTCAGCTGTTCGTGCATAAACTCGACAGTTTTCTTATATCCCTCACCCGCCGTTATAAGTCCGGTCAGCTTCTCGCGCCCGAATCTTGCAATAACGCCGGAATAGAGCATTCCGAGACGGGGGCAGGCGGGTCCTCCGCGTTCGATGAAATCGCGGATTATGCTATTTCTCGTGGATTCGCCGTAATCCGTGTCATCAAGTATCCTGCGGGCGGCAAATCCCCGCGCAAGCTCCCTCATATCTCGGTACAGCGGACCCGACATATATATCACGTTGTCAACGCGCTTCTTGTTCAGTGCCGCTTCATCATAGAGCCGGCGCATGAACTTGCTCTGGATATTCTCCGTTACGAACTCGCTGTTCGCTTCTTTCAGGAACTTTGCCGGAAGCACACGGCGGATATCGGAATAATGCTCCGCCACAAGAGCAGATACGATCTCAACTATCCTGCGCTCGTCCTCCGGAGTGTATGTGTAATCCATATACTGCCGGAACAGCTCTTTGCGCTTTTCCTGCTTGTTCTTCTTCTGATTCGCCTTTTTACGCCGGTTCTTGTCCTTTTTCCGTTCCGCGGCATTCTCCGCACTCTGCACCATACCGGCGATGTGCTTCTCATAAGCGCTTATAACACGCGGTGCGGACGCGGCGTTCTCCGAACAGAGCAGCTTATAGAACCTGCCGGCGGAAAGTGCCGCTTCAACCGCAGCCGTTCCTTCCGGCGAAGCAATATATTCTTCCGTCTTACGCTTTAGCTCTTCCGCGTCCGCCGTCCCGCTCATCGTTTCCGCAAACCGTCTCTTCACGGTAAGAACGGCGCTTGCGCGGCAATTCACCTTTCCGCGTTCTATAAACTGTTCTATTGTCGGTATCGCCACGTCCGCACCGCCTTTTATTCCTTGATATGATCCATTCCCTGACCGAGTATTGACCGGACATGGTCATCGGCAAGGGAATAGAACACCGTTTTCCCGTCACGCCTGAACTTGACGAGACTTGCCTGCTTGAGTATCCGCAGCTGGTGTGAAACTGCGGACATGCTTGCGCCTATAAGCGTCGCTATATCGCAGACGCACAGCTCCGCTTCAAACAGAGCATAAAGTATCTTTATGCGGGTGCTGTCACCGAAGATCTTGTACAGCTCGGCAAGATCGAAAAGCGAATCTTCGTCCGGCATTATCCCGCTTATCCTGCGCACCGTTTCCTCGTGAACATGCTGAAATTCACAGGAAGGCGCTTTTTCTTCATTATTCTTCATTCTTTCACCGTCAGTCAGAGAATACCTGCACCCAGTAGTCCGTTCCGCCGGAAACATAATGTCCTATTCCGACTTTATTGAAATTGTCGGAAAGAATGTTGCCCCGGTGTCCCGTCGATTTCATCCAGCTGCTCATTACAGCCGATGCGCTTGTCTGACCGCCGGCAATATTCTCTCCTGCATAACCGTAGTCGATGTTCATTTCATCAAGAACAGTGAAATTGTTGGAACCGTCAGGACGGGTATGCGCGAAATGACCGGCAACTTCCTTTGCACGAAGACTTGCCGCCTTGTCGAGCATAGGATCCATTACCAGCGGAGCAAGTCCGCGCTTTGCACGTTCTTCATTGAGCAGCCTTACTACTTCCTTTGTCTCTTCGGAAGCGGAAGGATCGTTGAAGATGCTGTCTCCGCTCACATCGTTTCCGGTTGCGGCAGCCCATTCGCTGTCGGAAAGGCTGTATGTGCATACCGCACTTGAGTTCAGACCGCTAACATAGGCTCTTGCTTTTAGCGTCATTCCGCGGGTGTATTCGATAGCTCCGGTGTACTTCCGGGAGTTCTTTGTCGGAGCCGTTCCGTCAGTCGTATAGTATATGACTGCGCCGGAAGATGCTGATCTCAGCGTAAGCATAAGCTTTCCGTTCTTCACCGTTTCGGTGATAACAGGCTTCTGCGCACGGGGAGTTATCGTTATCTTAATGGAAGCAACAGACCTGCCGTTTTTATTGTACTCTATCGCACGGATAGTGGTTTTCGCAGCAGCCGCAAGCTGTTTCTTATACACCGCCGAAGATTTCGTGGGCTTGGTATTGTTTGTGGTATAATATATGGTATCCGAGCTGCTCTGCGGGATAAGCCGGAGCTTTACATACTTGCCGGAATAGCTGATCGAATAATCTATAAGCTTCGCCGCGGAAGCGTTTACCGGCGGTATGAAAACAAGTATCGCCGCTGCCATTACAAAGGCTGTGAAAAGAGCCGTTATTTTTCTGACTGTATTTGTCATCTCGTCCTCCTTGAGGTTCAAAGCACTATTTTTCTGCATTCCATATAGAATCTCTTGTCCGCCGCATGACCCATAGAGAAGGTCTTGCGCGGAAGAGCGCCGTCCTTGATAACTGTCGGGAAAAGCTCGGTCTTCTGCATATCCGGCAGGATAAAGCCGATATTTCCTTCCTTTTTCGAGAGCTGTTTTACAACATCTGCGCCGTGGATATAATCCACCTTTCCGCCGTTCTTTGCAAGATACTCGTCGATGAAGTCCTGGAGACTGCCGACTGACAGCTCGGAGGTGCGGTTGTGTATGTAGCAGAGACGCTCGCTGCCGTTCACTACGGCGATGAAGCGCTGTGACGAGAGCTCACCGTTAAGACCAAGCTTCTTCTCCGCTTCACGCATGAACTTCTCGGTATCAACGCCCATTACGATACGCTGGATAGCCTCGAAACGGATCGCACGGCTGTGGAGATTGACGATCTCCGCAAGAGCGTATCTTGCCGGGTGATCCGAAAGATCCTTGCCGGGATTTGCGGCTTTGAGGCGCTCGTAGTACTCCTTCGCAGTGGCAAGCGAGTGGTTTCCGTCGCCTACCGCGTACAGAAGCGTGGGGTAGCCGGTAATGCCGTACTTTCTGTTGAACGCGTCATTGTCGTTGAGCTTTTCAAGCGCAGCTTCAACGCGCTTTTTCTGCGCGTCGTCAAGCAGATAGCCTCTTATTTTTCCGCCGCCTTCCATGAGCGGGGTGTCATATATTGGCGAAGTACGCTCGCGTATCTCCTTGCAGGGATCTATGACTGTTCTCTCCGCGTCGTCAATAAGAACAAGAACATGCGGAAGCTCGATCTGCGCACCCATTCTTACCTTGAGACGGGGAGGTATGCGCTCAGCCACAGTCGCTTCGGTGGCACGGACAGAGGAACTGCTGCCGACATGGTAGTCGTACTGCTCAAGGTCTATGGCGCCCACGATACCTCTTCTTACCATTCCGTCCGACTGTGTGCGCTCCACATAGATCATAGCGTTGCTGTAATAGCGGAAGAATCCGCTTTCGAGCATTCCGCGCATATTCTCGTGGATCCGGTCTATCCTTGCGTTGACATCTATCTCTTCAAGATAGACCTCCGGAAGTATGAGTCCGAGCGTCGAAGGCGAATCCCCTACCCTGTTCTCAACTCTTGCCCAGTATTCAGGCTCACCGGTGTACTGGTCACATGCCGCCACCGCCCATTTTTCCATATCAGTCTTTACCGGCAGAAGTATATCCGCCGCGCCGAATGCCGTCTTCATAAAGCCACCTCCGGAGTTTACCGTTAAAATAACATATATGTATTAATTATACCACATCTTTCTCCGTATTGCAACAATTTTTTCTCTCCGATCCGCATTTTTCCGGCAGGACAGCTTTCCTGTTCCCGAAAAAGGTAAATATGCACAAAATAATAACGCAAGTTGCACAAAATTATTCTTGACAAACCAAGTAAAATATGGTAATATTATTAAGGTGAGTGCGAGGGCTTGTACAGTCAATACCTCCCCGCACCGAACAATTTATCAGCGTGTCCGGACCGATCCGGAACGCGGCGGAAGGAGTTTTTCAAATGACCTATTTAGAAATCGAAAACGTAGTCGGAAGAGAAATACTCGACTCGAGAGGAAACCCCACAGTTGAGGCTGAAGTTACCCTCGCAGACGGTACTGTTGCAAGAGGAACCGCTCCCAGCGGCGCTTCCACAGGTGAATTCGAGGCTCTCGAGCTTCGTGACGGCGATAAGAGCCGCTACCTCGGCAAGGGCGTTCAGAAGGCTGTTGACAACATCAACAACATCATCTGCGATCTCCTCGTCGGTATG
>JAFVBZ010000035.1 GCA_017479645.1 Ruminiclostridium sp.
CCGCCTCTGACAGGGAATATTCTGCCGGCACATTCTTCTCGACTATATCCGACAATATAGAGCCGCCGCCTTTGCTGCGGCACTCCGAAGTGTGCGCTGTTAAGCACCATCCATTCAAATGAATACCCCAGTTCGGAAAATGTTTCAAGGATGACTTTGAAAGTTTCCCCCTTGTTAATCGATAACAATCCGGGTACGTTTTCAAGCAGAAAAAACGCAGGTCGCTTGGCTTCAACAAGTCTTGCAATTTCAAGGAACAGAGTACCTCTTGGATCATCGAATGAAAGTTGTCGACCTGCACAACTAAAGGGCTGGCACGGAAATCCGGCAGTAATGAGATCAAAGTCTCCAAGCTCTGATGGATCGATTGTTCTTGCGTCACTGAAATACTTCTCTCCTTCCGTATCGTACATGGCTTTGTAAGCGGCTTCCGCGTGCTTGTCGATCTCGCAGTTGCCGATACACTTAAATCCTCCGGCTTTCTCCAAACCGGAGCGGAATCCTCCGATTCCCGAAAACATATCAAAAAATCTGATTGCTTTGACCATCTCCTTTTATTCTTCGCAAATGCTCACAATGTGTTCGCAGAGCCTGTCCGGTATCATGCTTCTTTGTACGCTGCCCTTGAGACCCTGAGTTCCTTGTCTTTCGGAAGTCCCTTTGTTGCGCCGCATCCGTGCGGCGTTTTGGGGACTTCCTCATAACATCCTGTTATGACTGCCTCGCGGTGCCGGTTCGTGACACGGGTCACCGTTATGACAGGGCGGCAGGAACTTCGGGTCGGGGTGGTTGGTCCAGATGTCTGTGGGCTTCATTCGATTATCGCCGTACTGACAGTAGGTGACGGTATATCGTGGGAGAGCCTGCATCCAGGTCATCTTCCGCATACCGCCGCGCGGATTCTCGATAAACCAATACTTCGGCGCAAGCTCCCGAATAAGGTCGAGAACGTGCGTATCAACTTTATCGCAGAACTTTGCGTAATTGCTGACAGGGTCGAGATTTCCTGTTTCTTCGTTCTTCCGTCTGTGGTGGGATATCGCGGCAATGCTGAATGTTGTGCAATCCGGCGATGCCCATATTACGTCCGGTCGCCCGAAGCTGTCGATTATCTCCTGAGCTGTCAACTCGGATATGTCCTTATACAGCGAAATATTTTTAAAGTCTTTGTTCCACTCAACCGAGAAAACCTCATGACCGCGTTTCTCAAAAGCACGACCGATAGAGCGGGTACCTGCGAACAATTCCAATACCTTTAAGCCGATCATCACCTCCCCGCAGAAAAATGCCGCAGCGGTTACATTGACTGCTGCGGCTGTTCGTTCTCTCCGCTGTCGCTGATCTCACCCTCGGTCAGATCTTCGATCTCCTCATCGGACAGATACTCGTAGTTATCGGATTCCTCGTTAAACATCATGTGACGGTCTGCAAGCAGATCTTCACCGCGGATATCGGCTGCCATTTCAAAGGCTTCCTTTGAGAATGGTGCTGGGATATTTTCGTAAGTTATCTCTCCGTTTTGCAGCTCGACCTCACCGACATTGTTTCCGAAGTCCTCGTCTGCCCAAGAATACTGAAATGTGACATCGGGATACATTCTCGAAAGCTGCTCGACTATGGGAGAAGCCCTTGACCACGCTGTCTCAAAGCAAAGGGTGTTGTCTGAGAATGGTTCAAAACGTCTGCCCTCGGAGTTTGTGTTCCACATCTTTATGCGCCAGTCGAGCCATGTTTTGAATCCGTACTTCTCATTGTTGCGATACGCCGCCCTTCCGAGAGTCCAGACTCTGTCGCTTATGCCTCGTCTGTAATTGAGGAATGCATTTTCTGCTCTCGCAGGAATATCCATCGGGTCGAACGGTCTGTTGCCGAGTCCGATCTTATAGACCTCAACAAAATCGGAGTAGAGTTTGAAACCATTCTGAGTATCTGTACCTTCGGGGATATCAAGCTCCGGCGGCATCGGTATCACCTTGCTGAAATCTACGCTGCCAAGACCTTCGTCCGGGAACTGCACAGCACGGACAAGTTCGTCTATCTGCGACTGCTCACCGGTCATGACCACACGGTTCGTTACATAATTTGGCATTTTCTCACCTCTTTCGCTGTGTGCTGAAATATGTATGAAATCGGTCATTCAGACCGCTTTCGGCTGTTCCTGAAACTTAGTTGTATCAACTATACCGTACCCGTTGTTCTCAATAAGCATGGCTGTGAATACATTGCTTATCGTTCGGTCGTTGACCAGAGTGCTGTTGCAAAGCTCGCTGACCGTGATCTCCGCTTTGTCGGTATAAACCTCCTTCGCCGCCTTGAATGTGGCATAGGTCGCGGTATCCACCGAGCCGATATGCATCTTATCGAAGTTCACGGCATCTCTGCTGATGTGCCGCCGTGTATTTTTCCAAAGTATCGGATCGGAGGATAAAAGAAAAACCGCAGCTACGAAGTTGCGGCTGCAGTGGGCGGGACTTAGCGTATTTCTGTAAAAAAATCTTCTGAAACGGTCATAATGCCGTTCGTCAACAAATGTCGGTTTCATTGATATTCCTTTCATTCTTTTTTCGAGTTTTGTACAGTCGAAGCTGTCGAGCAGTATCCGCAGCGCCAGTTTTACGGCGGCGCTGCTGTATTGATTTCTGCTGTTACATCGGACATATGAGTTTCTATGGCGAGGTATCTCGGTCATCTGCCGTTCAAGACTCTGCAAGTATGGTGTTTCTGTAAATAACATTGGTCGCTCCTTCCTTTGAAAATTTCATACACATTGACGATTTTTTAATGCTTTTGCAATTGAAATTTTCTGTTTTTACCGAAATTTTTGCAACAAAAAAGAGCCTGCAAGTTCAGATGTGATAAACCCACATCTGAGCTTACAGGCTCTTTGCTGCCATATTTAATTTAGATCATTTGGGATCCTGTCGAGATATTCGGCTTGTTTACCGTGATTGAAGCTGCCGAACTTGCCGATTATGCAGCCTCCCATGCTGACTGTCATATTCTGTGGTGGGTCGGAATATTGATATGTGATGTCTGCGAAGTCTCCGTCCAGTTCTATCCTGACCGCCGTCAGTATCATATTGGGTTTGTTGCTTTTTCCTCTTTCGATATATGCCTGACGCTCGGCGGGGGAGATGTCACCGCCGATGACTGTGACCTCGATATTTTCCATTGACTTTCAGCTCCGATTCCGGTCGTGTATGCGACCTTTTCGATTATATCATATTGGTCGAAAAAAGTCAATCGATTCATTGCTTTTCACAATCTTTGGCGGAAAACTTTGTGCATATCATAGAAAATGCGCTCGATTTACGGTCTGTGGAGTTTTCTCCTTGACCTTCGTGCGCTTTCTGTAAATTTGTTAAATTGTCACGAATTTGTGCTTGAATATTTTACACCTACGGTAGTTCAAATCCCGTCAGTACCAAAAATCGTGTCGAAAATATCTACGGAAACGGGATTTTGAAATCCCGATAAAAATCGCCCACAAATGGCTTAACCAAGCCTTTTGTGGGCGAAATATCTAAACCGTTCGGTTGAGATGGTGGAAGCGGGTGGATTCGGACCACCGAAGCAAAGATGCAACAGATTTACAGTCTGCCCCCTTTGGCC
>JAFVBZ010000036.1 GCA_017479645.1 Ruminiclostridium sp.
CATAATTAACCTCCTGACATAATCAGCTTTTAACTTTGTTGTGCAAATTCCCCAAATTTGTGCCAATGTGTGGTAATTTTGCTTTTTTCATTGACTTTTTACTCGATTTATGCTAAAATATTTGTGCAAAGTTATGAAATGCACTTATTTAAATATAGAATATCACAAAATTAAGAATTTTGCGAAAATCCGATGCACTTACAGAAGCCCGCATCGGATTCTTTTATTCAGCAAGGTTAATTACTGTAATTCCCTTTTTCTCGGCAAATCTTAAAGTCTGACCCGTTCCACTCCGCCTGTTATTACAGTAACATATACAACAGTCGGCAAGTTCAACCAGTTGCTCATTTCTGCGTTTCATACAATCATCGGTGTAATGCTCAGATAGCACAGTAACCGAGTCAGCAGCTTGCAGTATTCTCATATATCTATTGACTTGAGCTTTATTCCAACCCTTGCTCTGCTCTTCAGGAGGACAGGGCAAAAGCAAGTGCAAATGTATTTCGCCGTACACCGATTTCAGTTCAATAACCGATTCAGCGCTTAGTTGATCGAACCCAAGAGCTGCCCCATTTATAAACTCGTTCACGCCCTGCCTATACAAATCTATGATCGTATTCCGAAGCCTTGGAACAAGCTCCGGGGTCACCTTTATTATCCTATGACCTGTGAAACAGCAGCTTTTCACCGTTTATCCCTCCCCCAGCAATGGATTATCACCAGCATTTGTGGTATAATAATCACAGCTTTTTCTGATGAACGCAGATTTTTCGTAAAATAGTCCATTTACTGCAAAATCATCAGAATATGCGATGACAATGGCATTTATCGGAAGTGTGTTTACGGAAAAAATACGAACCTGCGACAATCACGCTGCCCACTTGACCATATCCATGCAGGCGCGTTTCCGGTCGAGCGAGCTATGCACATAACGGTTTAGCGTGATCTCAACTGAACTGTGACCGAGTATTTCCGAAAGGGTCTTAACATCAAATCCGAGTGCAACACAATTTGTAGCGAAAGCATGGCGAAGGCTGTGGTAGTGAACTGACGGTAATTTTGCTTTTTTCAGTACGGACACAAACCTATACTGAACCGTTCTCGGCTCAACAGGGCTATATCTACCGGACAGGACATACTTGTCAGCGTTATCTTTGAACTTTTCGAGCATGACAATAAGACATTCGGGAATAGGGATAACACGCACTGAGGACTGGCTTTTCGGCTCTGTTATTACGAGCTTTGTTTTGTTCTTGCCACCGTAGTTTTTAATGCGCTGAACGGTTTTTCTTACGGTTATAGTGCGGTTTATAAGGTCAACATCTTTCCACTGAAGTGCACACAGCTCCCCGATACGGATCCCGGTATGCAGAGAAAGAGCGATACCGAGTGCGTTAAGGTCAAAGTCCTCGTTCAGATACGCCATGAGCCGAGATTGCTCAGACTTCGACAGCAGCACGATCTCCGGTTTTTTACGCTTGGGCATAACAATACCTTCAAGACAGTTATTGACACCATAAACACGGCTGGCATACCGATACACGGATTTCAGCAGCACAATAATATCTGCCACATAACGTGCAGACAAGCCGTTTTTCAGCTTATTCTCGATAAACGCATATACATCGTTGGCACGGAGCATAACGCACATCATATCCCCGAAAGCCGGAATTATGTGCTTTTCTACTTTCAGTCTGTAATTCGCCTCGCTTGATTCTTTCAAGCGGGGCTTTATTGTTGATATATATTCCATTGTAAGCTCTTTGACGGTCATTTCCGTTAAATCCGCAGGGGCGGCAACCACCTCCCGTGCCGCCAGCATCTTAAACTCCGCTTCTTCTGCTGTATTTCCATAAAATGAGCGGTAATGCCGTTTACCGTTCTCGTCTTTTCCAAGCGATACACGGGCTTCATAGCGTCCGTCCTTGCGCTGATACACATTTCTGATGATCATAATTCCTCCTTTTCAACCGAAAACAATTGACTTTTCAGCTTTTTTCTGATATAATAATTGCAGATTTTTTCTACCCAATTTTTCATTGTCATAAAATGGACTATTTCACGAAAACCCGATGTATGTTTATCTATCGTGCATCGGATTTGTTTTTTAAAGACGGCGGCAAGTGCGAACACCTGCCGCCGTGACGGTAATTTCCGTTATAACATCTCCGCATCATCAGTGAACCCGCTGTCCGACCTCATCTCATACGCGAAATCGAAACTTGCGTCTTTGAGCTTGATTATAAGTCCGGCAATAGTGCTGAAAATAGGTGAGCTTACCGGGACGCGCCCGACCATATCACTGAGCACCTTCAAGGCTTCCTGCCTGCTGCGGCAGCCCAGCGACTGCAATAATATTCTTTCCTCGACTGTTAAAATGCTGTTCATACAATGTACCTCCCATTTTTAAGGTTTCTTTTATGCGCGCATCGTGCGCGCTTTTGGAAACCTTCTCAACTACATCCTGTAGTTATCTTGATTTTTTCTTCCGGTGCTCCGCTGTCTTTTCGGGAGCATCGGGCTTATCCTTCGGTGGTTCTTCCCTGCGTTCGTCCTGCTTGCGCTGTTCCGTGACCTCGCCGCGCTGCATATCCCTGCCGCCGGTCATAAACTCATGCAGCGGCTTGAATCCTGCCTTGTCCACATAGTAAGCGTCACCGCCGACTACCACAACATCGCTTATGCTGAGGGAATGCCCTCTGAAATCTTCGGGACGCTCTATGTTGAACTTCTGATATACCGCTTCAAGGAACTGTCCCATGCCTGCGCCGTGTGTAGGAAGAATATCGCTGCTTGCAACATACATTTTCTGATACATTCCAATCTCAGGTGTAATACCGCGCTGTTCAAGGTTTGCATACGGCTCGAACGATATATCACGTCTTTCGGGAAGATCGTCACGGAGCTGATATATCTCGAATGTAACGCTTTTGCGCTGATCCTCGGCAGGCGGATTTTTTATCAATTCCGCAAGTGCCGCATTACACTCGCCGAAGCTGCCGCGCAGAACGACCTTATCATTCTGATACGCGCCGGTCTCGTCTTTGACAAGTCTCTGCAAATAGTGCGAATGTGCAGGTTTCGAGCCTTTTGTTTGCTTTATCATATATTGGACTTCCGGAGCGTGTTCAGGAGCGTCCCACTGCATAGGACGGCTTTTGTTCCAAAGCACCTGCGGGTGAATGAACTCACAGCGCGCCTTGCCTTTGCGCTCGTTGAATATCTCCATAAGAGCCTTTTTCGCTTCGGGTATGCTTGCTATACCGGATTTTACCGTTGCTACCTGTCCGTTCGCACATAGCGCTTCGATCTCATATTTCCGTGTTACCGTCTGAGATACCGAATACATTTCGGTAGGCAGCGGTTCTATGTTATTTTCCCGTTTACGTTCATCAAGAGCCGCCTTTGCCGCTTCATACGCCTGCTTTTTCTGATCTGAATATGTTACTTCCTGAAAAAGCCTGTATTCTTCCGGAGAAATATCCATTTCCCCGACCTCGCCGGTAGTTGTGACATAGGTCACATTCACCGACGTGACCTTTTTATAGAAATCCTGCGGACGTTCGCCCGATTCCCTTTGACCCGCGTCATATTCCGCATTGTCGAGCCACCCCATACCTTCGACATAGTACTCATTAGCTGACGAATTATAGTATTTCGTTTCCGGGATCCCGCGATAATCGGCCCGGATCTCGACGTGCTCCATAGGCAGCAGAAATTTATCCTCAAAAAGCGCAGACAGCTTCGGTTCCTCTATCTCCGGTGTCGGCATTTGCAGCTCTTTTTCCCTGTCCATGAGCTTTTCATACAGAAAGCAAACCATAACGGGGTGAGCTTCAGTAAGGAACTCCAGCCGCGCCCTGTCACTGTCAAACGGGTAATCTCTCGCCTTATCCTTTACCGCTTGTGAAAAGCGTCCGTCCTGATCTTTGAGCTGAATAGTCGCAGCTATCGTGTACAGCGCTCGCTTCAATCCGAACTGTTCTTCAAGGTCTTTGACCACGCTCCCAATATCGTGAGCCGCATACCGAGCCGAAAGGTTCTCGTTTATGTATTTAATACAAGCCTTTGAAGCGCGCAGACTGTTTCTCCACTCCTGTTCCCGTGAGCTCTGTTTTGCAGCCATATATGACATTGTGCAGATAGGTACGTCCTTGAATGTAGCCGGTGCTTCCGGTCTCGTTTCGGGAATGACGGGCTTTGCGGCTTCTTTTGCCGCAGGACTGCTTGCTATCTGTTCAGCTTTCGCCTGCTCATAACCTGCCTTGACCTTTGCGACAGCCGCTTCATAGCGCGGAATATCGGCTTTGTTTATTGTTATAGTCGTTGTTGAGCCGCTTTTCAAGCCGCTGAATCGTACTCCGTCCGCATCGAGCTGCTTTGCTACATTCTCCGCGTGACGATTTTTGAGTTTCGGGTAATACTGCAATTCACTTCTGTCACCGAGCTGCTCATACGGTGTGTTGCCGATAACATTGGGATTTTTCGGTTTCTCCGGCGCGCTGTGAACTGCTGCCGGAGCTTCATGCTCATACATCGGCGGTGCATATTCAGGCGGTGGTGGTGGGTCAGGATAACCATAGTCCTCTGCCGTAAGCGGAGCTTCATGCTGCCGTTGACTCTGTGTCGGACGCTCAGGAGCGTCATACTGCGGCGCAGGTGCAGAATATCGCTGATACGACGCGGTGCTTTCCGTCCTGCCGTTTAACTGCGAATACATAGCCTTGACTTTTGTTACAGCCGCTTCATATCGCGGAATATCCCTCTTGTTTATTGTCAGTGTTGTTGTAGATCCCTTGCGAACGCCGCTGAACCGCACTCCGTCAGCTTCGAGCTGCTTTGCGATATTGTCGGCATGACGGTTCTTGAGGTTCGGATAATACTGCAAATCATTCTTGCCGCCGAGCGCTTCATAAGGCGTATTTCCAAGTATATTCGGATTATTAGGTTTAGCCGCATAGGGCTGCTGATAGTTTGGCATCTTTTCCTCCTTTTTGGTGTTTTTCTCAGATACCGGAGCATCAAACTCCAGCTGTGCCGCATACTGATAGTCGGGAACAGCGAAGTTGTCACTCCTTCCTGCTGCTTCAATTTCATCACGGGACAACGCGACCTCTCCATTGATATATACATCAAGGTCTTTGTCCCACATTTCCAGCGCAACCGTCTTTGAAACTGTCGTAAGCCCCTCGGTATCGGCTTTCGCGCGGTTCTGATCTTCCTCTTTTTCGATGCCGAAGAAACCGTCGAAACTCTCTATCTCATAGCGTTCAAGAGCCATGCCCTCGGAATTGTCGGGATATAGCAGATACACAGCCTCGCTGCGATCGAATGCATCAAGCGCAGCTTCTTTACTGCCCAGCGGTGTCATATACGAAAAATCATATCCGTAATTCATACGCTGATTTATTATCGCTTCGGTATCTGCAATCAGCTTGACAGTTTCCTCGAAGTCCTCGTGATCGGCGGCAAATGCCTTTATAGCGTCAATCTCGGTCTCGTCATAAACAAGTCCATCATCAATACCATGCTCGATGATAAGCTCCGCTTTCTGAATGTTATTGAGATCGTCGTCTGCAATAATATCCTCGACCGAGAGCTCCCGTTTCTGCATTTTCAGCAGTTCGGATTCCACTCCGGAGATTATAGTTTTCGCGGCAGTCTGTATCTCCTGCAGCACTTTCTGTAACTGTTCAAGCGTCTTTCCGTTCGTCCAAGTCGCTATGTACGGGAAAGAATAGTCAGATGTATCTATCCCGAAATGTTCAGCGACAATAAACGCTGTGGATTCAGCCTGCACCTCCTTTTCGTTACGGGGAGCTTTCGCTGTCACGATTTTCTTCTCAGGATCGTGCAGCAGACAATGCGCGGTCTCGTGGAATACGGTCTTTACCGTCTGGGTATCACTCATTCCCGTTTTTACCGCAATGCGCTTGCTTTCGGGATTGTAATAGCCCTTTGCGCTGCCGCGAATGTCCTCAAATTCAATGTCTATACCCGTGACCTTGCGCAGCGCCTTGAATATTGCCTCTATTTTAGCGGAATCAATATCGCCTTTCAGTTCCTCGACTGGCTCCGGAATGGGAGCACCCTCCGTCTGCGACACATCGAATACATACGCTTTCTTGAATGCGATACCGGTGACATTCTCCGAAACGGTCTCCATTTTCTCCGTGCCGTCCTCGTTGTAGATCTGATTCCCGAACTCGTCCTTTGCCGGACGCTCGTATTCTTGATACTGATTTGTTTTGTACCGCACGGGAGCCAGTATAGGGATACCTGCTTCACCTTTCTTGACCTGTCTGCCGAGCTGCTTCCACTTTCCGTAAGCCGCAACAAAGGACGCATCGGGACGCGCACGGTTTATCAGCATTGTGTTATTCGCGGAATAGTCCGTGAATTTAGCCGAGAATTTGAGGTATTCGACATACTTCTCGGATGTGAACACCGAGCGGACACCCTCGTCAATGCGCTTGAAGAGCTCCTCCATTTCTTCCTGCTTCTTCTGCCGATATGCAGCGTTTTCTTCCGCAGAATAGCCTTTTATAGCCATTTGGTGAACCTCCTTTCCGCTTATCTCGCCTTACTCTTCGGCTTCTGCTGAACTTCCGGCGCTGGATCGTCCTTTCTCTCCGTCTGTTCCTGCTTCTTTGCCTGTTCTTCATTCCTGCGATCAATGGAATACTGCATATCGTCGGCAGTTTCCTCCATAGCCAGCCCAATATCATAGAGCCCATGAAACTCGCTGTTCGTACACCAAGTTTCATATATCTCGTCAAGCGCATTTGTGCTTGACAGCAGCGCCGCATACTGCTTTTCAGAAAGTGACGGGGATTGACCGGCAAGGAAATCGAGAATATCTTTTTTGGTGACTATCTGATACGCCGAGTCAATGATCTCGTCCGGGGACTTCTTCTTCAAATCCGCAATAAAACTGTCGTATTCCCCCTGCATTTTTTCATACAGTTTGCTTTCGTATTGGTTCTGCATAAACTGTCTGCGCATCTCCGCAAGGTGCTGACCGGTAATGTTTCGATCGGGATAATCGTCAATAATGTCCGCAACACGGTTTCTGAACTCCTCCCAATCGGGGAGCTTCATATATTCCTTGACCTTGACTGCGAGATCATAGTCCTTTACAAATATCGCATCTCCCTCGTCCAGCGAGAACTGCACATCGTCAACATCATAGTAGTAGTTGAATCCTTCACAGGCACGAAGCGGGACTGCGAGCCTTTCAAGCTCTTTTGCAACATCAGCCTCCAACGACAGCGAACCGTATTCCGTAGGATAATAGACCTCCGCCTTTATCATTGCCACAGCCTTTGCATAGGTACATTCCTCGTAAGCCAGCGATACAAAAGCATTTGTAGCAGTTGAATGATACAGCGTATCACTTTTTATGCTGTCAAGGAACTCGTCCAGATATTTCTCGTGATTTCTCTGAAACCGCGAGAACTCTATGATGTGGTCGAAGTCCCGTTCATCTATAAGACCGCCGGTATATGCGTCACACAGCTTGTTTATCGACTGTATCGTAAACAGACTGTCAGCCATATCCCGTGCGTCCGTTGTTGTGCGTTTTGCCATTACCGACAGGGATACATCGCTGTATCCCTGTGTAATGACCTTGCGCATTTCCTTTTCGTTGAGCTTCTCCTTGAGAATTTCCAAGCTCTCATCTCTTGTCATATTCATTCCCACTCTTATCGTATTTTCGGTTTACTCTGCTGTATCATAGGCTTTACCGGAACAGCGTCCGCAACCATTACACTTTGTCGCTGTCCGGTCTTGTCCCTGTCATCAACACGGCTTTCATCAACGGTAGGCTCGTCCTCGTCAAGAGAATCGTCTATTATCGGTATCGGCTCATCATCGTCATCATCAAAAGCATGATTTTTTGACAATTCAAGGTTCACCACTGCAAGCCGCTGTATTTTGGCTTCCAGCTCCTCCGCGTGTTCAAAAGGCTTTGCGAGATCTTCCTTTGCACGTTCAAGGTTAGCGCGCGCCTGTTCCAGATCTTCTGTTACCTTTTTAATTTTCTGACTGATCTGCATACCTGCGATATTGGCTATACGGCGAAGATTTCCGAGCGGATTATTCATTGATATTTCCGATGTATATTTCAGATTGCCCTTTAATACCGCAACCGCCGGAGAACCCTCACCGAAAAATGTTCCGTTCGCGCTGTTAGGCTCAACAGTAAGCTCGAAACCGAAGTATGAACCGAGCGTGACCGGCTCATTCTTTGCGAGGCACTTGATTATTGCCTGTTCAATAGCTTCACCGGCTTCCGCTCTTTCCGTGACCTTTTTCCCGTCTATAATCATTTCAAATTCAGCATCTTCGGGGTGACGCTCCTGAAAGTCCTTCAAGTCAGCGCTTGCCTTTTGCAGTATAGCCGCATAACTCTCAATTCTCACCGGCAGCGACCTCTCCACCATATCCTGCAACTTGAATCGCGAGCTCTTATACGCTGTCTCCAGCGTTTTCAGCGTTGCAATGTCGTTGTCGAGCTGTATCTTTTCCTTTATCATAGGATTTCCGGACGCGATAGCCTGCATCTGTGAATATGTCAGAACGGTCTCGTCAACATCTTCCGATACGCGCACGGGGTCTTTGCTTGTCATTATTTGCGAGATAAACTTCGCCTTGTTAGTGATAATTCCCATCATGTAGGCCTCGAAGGTATTTTCGGTGAGATAATGATATATGCCGATCTCCGAGAAATTGTTTCCCTGTCTGACACCGCGACCGTCCTGCTGCGTAAGATCAGAGGGCTTCCACGGAATATCCAAGTGATGTATAGCACATATCCTGTCCTGCACATTTGCGCCTGTGCCGAGTTTCGTCGTACTTGCGAGAATAAAGCGCTTTTCGCCCGCGCGGAGCTTCTCATACATTTCCGCTCTCGCCTTGTCTGTCTGCGCGTCGCCCGCGAAGCATATCTCCTCACGGGGAATACCGCGCTTGACAAGTTCCTCCTTTATCGCTTCATATACCGAGAAATGCCCATCATCGTCGTTCACCGCTATATCGCAGAAAACAATCTGAACGCCCTTTTCCGCCATAGTATCGTAATAATTCTTTTCGAGATTGTCGATAAGCATCATTACCTTGCTGTCGGGAGCAGGCTGCACTTCCGGATATATACATCTGCTGTCCAGTCCGAGCAGACGCGCTTCGTGCGTGTAGAGTAGGCGTCCGGCGAGGTAGCATAAATACTGCTCCTTTTCCGAACACCCCTCCCCACACCGTGCTTGCAATTTTCACTGCACACGGCTCTCTGGTAGTTTTATTTCAGGTTTTTCTCCATAATGGATTTTATTATGGCACTTACGGCATACAACGAGAGTTTTTCTGTTTCGGGTCGCCATAATCTGCGCCCACGCGG
>JAFVBZ010000037.1 GCA_017479645.1 Ruminiclostridium sp.
AAAGTTTTTCATAGTATTTATTAAACATAATTATCTGCTCCGAATCCGTGGTTTAGAATAGCATACATTCCGTTCCTGAAATCGTCGTAACGATCCCTAAGCGTTCATAATTGTTTTATATAACAATTATATACCCGGGATCCTTTCTTGTCAAGTATCTTATCCGATCGCTGACAGTATTTCAATGATTTGTCTTCGCTTTCAGCGTGAAGCTGATCCGTCAGTCCGGCGCAGCAATTATCATATTTCAAGCAGATATGCTACAACAAGTTTTTTTAGCATCTCCGCAGCAATTCACAAGATAAAGTTTAATAATGATTTCATTATTCTACATCACCGATCTCCGTACGAAAGTATTCAAGAAACGCTTCCGCTGTCTTTGTCATCGGCTGATACTTGTTCCAGATAAAATTCATTCCGGCATATACAGGCGGGTAAAGCGGTCTGAAACAAAGCTCGCTGTCTCCGGAAACATTTATCAGCTTATCAAATGCCAGCGCATAGCCAACGCCCTCACGAACCATTATAGATGCATTGAAAACAAGATTGTATGTCGAAACAACATTGAGTTTATCTGCATACTCCCCGAACCAGTTGTGCAATGGAGCTTTATCTGAGCGCTGACGGGACAGTATGACCGGTTTGTCCGCAATGTCGGTCAGTCTGATCTTCTTCTTTCCGGCAAGTCCGGAATCAAGACGCATAAGCACTCCCCATTCGTCTCTGACGGGCATTTTTATGCTGTGATATTTAGACTCGTCAACAGGAACGAACACTATGCCGAAATCACAAAGCCCCTTGTCAAGCCGCCCAAGGATATGCTCGCCGTCACCGCTGTAAATATGAAAATGCACCAGCGGGAAATCGGACTGCATTTTTTTGGCGGCTGCCGCTACATACTTTACTGCATCTGTTTCACCTGCGCCGATATAAACATTTCCAGAAAGCGTATCGTTCGATGTCATAATGTCACTTTCTGTCCGGCTCACAAGTTCGACTATCTGTTCTGCCCTGCTGCGCAGCAGCATTCCTTCCTCAGTAAGTTTTATGCTGTGTGCTCCGCGGACAAACAACTTTTTTCCGAGTTCTTCCTCCAGATCGTGAAGCTGACGGGACAGCGTTGGCTGAGTGAGATGCAGTGATTCTGCTGCCGCAGACACGGTTCCCTCTCTTGCAACCGCAAGAAAATACTTTAAAACTCTTATTTCCATATAAATCTCCCATAAAGATTTTCTGTATTGTACCATAAATTAATATGCCTGTCAAGCATATCACGATATATAAAATAAGTATTTGTAATTTTGTCTTATTCATGTTATAATGAATACAATAACAGATACGGAGGAAAATACAATGGCTGAGAATATACTTATAATATCAACAAGTCTGCGCAGCGGAAGCAATTCCGAAACACTTGCAAATGAGGTGCTTAAGGGCGCTTCAGATGCGGGAAACAATGCGGAACTCGTTTCTTTGAAGGATAAACAGATCGCGTTCTGCAAAGGCTGTCTCGCCTGTCAGAAAACCGGAAAGTGTGTAATAAAGGACGATGCCAACGAAATAACAGAGAAAATGAAAAACGCCGATGTTATAGTATTCGCAACACCGGTTTATTATTACGGAATGAGCGGTCAGATGAAAACTCTCCTTGACCGTGCGAATTCGCTGTACATATCGGATTATAAATTCCGCAGGATCTTTCTTGTCACAGCGTCCGCAGAAGCAGAAAAAGAGACTGCTGAAAAGACGATCATCGGACTGAAAGGCTGGATAGAATGTTATCCCAAGTGCGTATATGCCGGAGAATTTCTCGGCGGCGGATTCAATGACCCGAACGAGATCAAAGGAAATGCCGGGACTATGAAAGAAGCTTATGAGTTCGGAAAGGGGCTGTGCTGATATGTCTGCATTCAAAGAAATACTTTCGATCGGGCTGATCGTATTGTCCCTTGCTTCATGCAAACCGGAATCTTCACAGAAAATATCCGGGACAGAAGCATCGGCAATATCAGAACAGGTACAGGAGATAATCACCGCAGCTGCGGCAGATATAGAAAAGAGGGAAACAGAAACTATGCTCGGTCTTGCAATAAACGGAACGCCGGTAACGGTAGAATGGGAAAACAATGAGTCGGTGCAGGCTCTTCGGGAACTTGCTGCGGCAGAGCCGGTAACAGTACAAATGTCAATGTACGGAGGCTTTGAGCAGGTGGGCTATCTCGGAACAAGCATTGTCCGGAAGGATGTACAGACTACGACATCCGCCGGTGATATAGTCCTCTATTCCGGCAGCAATATAGTGATATTCTATGGCTCGAATTCGTGGGCTTACGCACGGCTCGGTCATATCACGGACAAGACTGCAGGCGAACTGTCGGAGCTTCTCGGAAACGGTGATGTGACAATTACGATATCTATGAAATAACGGGAGAAGTAAAGATGACAACAGAAGAATTTCTTGAAATAATGAACAGCGGTGAGGTCGTAAGGGGCGGCTCGCCGGTCCATCTTAAAATGCACGAATTAAGTCAGAAAGCGCTGAAAATAACTGCCGAGATAAACGGCTCATACCATACGCCCGATGAACTTAGGGCACTCATGGAAAAACTTACGGGTCAGCAGCTTGACAAGCATTTCGGATTGTTTCCGCCGTTTTTTACGGACTGCGGAAAGAATATCCATATCGAAGGTGCGGTTTTCATCAACGCAGGCTGCAAATTTCAGGATCAGGGCGGTATCTATATCGGCGCAGGTTCTCTTATAGGACATAATACCGTTCTAGCAACGCTCAACCACGGCATGCTGCCGGAAGAACGGGCCGATCTGCATCCGAAGCCGATTCACATAGGAAGGAATGTCTGGATAGGTTCGGGCAGCATCGTACTTTCGGGTGTTACAATAGGCGATAACGCTGTGATCGGTGCCGGTTCGGTTGTAACGAAAGATATCCCGGAAAATATGATAGCTGTGGGAAGTCCGGCAAAAGTTATAAAGAGTATATTTGACAATCAGGACAGTTTTAGTGTAAAATCGCCGCAAACGCGATAGTTTACTCCATGATGTTTTCAATCTGTCTGCAGCTTCCACGACACTGTATTAAGAAGGTTCCCAAAAGCGTCCATGCACGCTTCCGGGAAACTTCTTTACTATGATCCTGTGGTTCTGCGCGTATCTTTTCTGATATCCTTTCGGCATTCTGTTTCTTTGTCTGATAGGTTATGTTCATTTCTCGTGCGAACACAGTATCCGGAATATCAAAAAGAATGTACCGTTATGATTGACATTTATTATGCTCTGTGCTATAATAACTCTGGACAGGACAAATGAAAAGTATCTGATTAAGACCGGCTGTGCAAAAGGAATTATATGCTATGATAAACAAGCTGAAACAACATATAGGCGAATACTTTGTCGGAAAGGAAGACACGATCGAAAACCTGCTGATATGCCTTTTTTCCGGCGGTCACGTTCTTCTGGAGGGAGTTCCGGGCGTGGGCAAAACCACACTCGCTTCAACTCTCGCAAGATCTGTCGATTGTGATTTCGGAAGGATACAGTTCACGCCCGATACTCTGCCTACAGACGTAATGGGAACAGAGATATTCAACATGAAAACAGGTGAATTTGAATACCGCGAAGGGGCAATAATGCATCAGATCGTTCTTGCGGACGAGATAAACCGCACATCTCCCAAGACCCAGGCAAGCCTTCTTGAAGCAATGGCTGAGAGCCAGACTACCGTAAGCGGAGTAAAGCATAAACTTCCTCAGCCTTTTATGGTCATTGCGACGCAGAATCCGTCAGAGTTCATGGGTACCTATCCTCTCCCCGAAGCGCAGATAGACAGGTTTATGATGAAGCTTACCATAGACTATCCAGATGATGCCGAGGAACTGCGCATGACAAAGAATATGCTTGCCGGCAGGACTGCGGAAACAGTGGAAAGTGTGATAACCGCAGAAGACGTTATGAGCATCAGAAAGCAAGTCGCAGATGTCACCATAAAAGATGAAGTGATACGGTATGCAAGAAATATCGCGGAAATGACGCGTACCGAAAAGCGATTTGTACTCGGTGCAAGCCCGAGAGCAGTGCTTGCGCTTGTAAAAGCATCTCAGGCAAAAGCTTTCATGGACGGACGCGATTATGTGAAACCCGATGATGTGAAAGCTGTTGCTCCGTTCGTACTTGAGCACCGTCTGACGCTTACCTCCGAAGCAAAGATCGCAAAGGAAAACAAGGAAGATCTGCTCCGGAAGCTTATACACAAAACAAAACTGCCGCTTTGATCAAGGTATAATCTATGAGAAAAAACAGGATCATCTGGTTCTGCCTGTGGGTGCTGTCGATAGCAGCGATTAGTTTCAGGGGAGGCGCGGTGACATACGGTTTTTTCGCCGTTCTTACCATTATCCCGTTCATCTCCGCCTTGTACCTTTTGGCAGTGTACATTCTTTTCCACATTTACCAGAACCTTGAAAACAGGTTTGTTTCAGTAAACGAGCCTGTAAGTTACCGTTTCGCGCTGGTGAACGAATACCCACTCCAGTTTGTAGGTATAAGAGTACGGTTCTTCTCGGAATTTTCCACTATCACGGGTCTTGACGATGCAGCGGAATATGAGCTTGAACCTCACACGAGGATCGAAAAGGAGACCCGCCTTTTCTGCAAGTACCGAGGCGAATATGAGATCGGGGTCAAGGAGATCGAGATCCAGGATTTCTTTCGTCTTTTCAAGATCAGATACAAAAACAAAGAGTGTATCCACGCCGTAGTAAGACCGCAGCTTGTATCGATAGACAAGCTCGGAGGAACAGAACTTTCAGATGCAGTCAAGAAAGCCGAGCAAAGCAGATCGGAGCTTGATGTTCTGAGCCGGGAATATGTTCCCGGAGATGACCGGCGTTTCATAAACTGGAGTCAGTCCGCAAGAACCGGAAGCCTTATGACAAGAGATCTTACCGGCTCAGCTCACCGTGAGATCGCAATAATAACCGATACATTCCGGGGCAGCAATGAACTGTCGGATTTTCTGCCGAAAGAAAACAAGATCCTCGAAACCACTCTTGCAATAGCGTACTATTTCAGCAGAAACAATATCTGCTCCGCCGAGTATCATCTTTATGAAGACATGGTGCGTGTTTCGGCGGAAAACACATGGAAATTCGAGGAGTTCCGCAGCGCAATTTCGGAAATAGCATTCAGCAGTCAGAATACTCACTCACTGCTCTATGAGTCAGCACTGCGGAGACAGGATATAACGGACAGCTCAATGGCATTTCTGATACTGTCTTCATGGGACGCACAGACAGATGCACTTGTGACCGGACTGGAAAGAAACGGTCTGCGTGTCATAGTATGTTTTGTGAGCGACGAAGAGATCCCGGATATTTCGGGGCACAAAAGCTGCGAGCTGA
>JAFVBZ010000038.1 GCA_017479645.1 Ruminiclostridium sp.
CGTCGAAAAGGAAACAAACGGCGATGTTATCATCGAGATACACCCTTCCGGAGAGCTGGGCAGTGACGGCGACCTCATCAAGGGCATAATAGACGGAAACATTGGAATGACAGTATCCAGCGCCGGAAACTATGCTTCCTACGCCACAAAGATTGGCGTATCGGCACTTCCCTTCCTCTTCAGCGATTTTGACAGTGCATGGAAATTCATCGATTCAGACACTATGCAGAACATTAACTCCGATCTCGAGCCGTTCAATATGCACGTTCTCGCATACTTTGACAACGGATTCCGCTGTGTCACAACTACCGAAAAAGTAGGTCCGATCAACAGCGCTGCCGATATGGAGGGTCTGAATATACGCACACCCGAGAACCAGATCGTTATGGAGACTATGTCGGCTCTTAAAGCAAATCCGAAGAGCTTCCCTTTTGCCGAGCTTAAAGACGCGATACGCGACGGACAGTTCGATGCTCAGGAGAACCCTATCCCCGTAATCTACAATAATGGGCTCTACGAAGTTCAGAAGTACCTTTCTATCACTAACCACAGCTATGACGCCATGCCGCTCACTATCTCCAATGAGATTTGGAACGGACTGAAGCCGGAATACCGCGAGATCATAGAAAAAGCAGCCAAAACAGCAGAAACCGAAGATAGGAAACTCGTTAAACAGCAGACCGAGGATTTTGTATCAAAGCTTGAGGAAGCCGGTATGGAAGTGAACTATCCCGATCTCGAACCCTTTAAGAAAGCAACCTCCGGTGTTATGGACGTATTCTCACAGATCTATGGTCAGGAGCTTATCGACGAAGTTCTGAAAAGTATAAACTGATATATCATTACAGACCGTCTTTTAAGAAGAAGGCGGTCTTTTTATTGACAAAATATCTGTTTTATGATAGAATGATTATGGGTTATTATCTCCATAAACCTTTAATGGGAGTCATATATGAAAAAATTCATCAAATCCTATCTTGTAATCATTATTGTCGTTTTTTTCTCCGCGATATTTCTGACTGTTTCAATGATCATTTTCGGCAACAGAACTACCGCTGTAATAGATCAGACTACACGTACATATATGAACGAGAACGCAAAGGCTATGGCGGCTATTTTCAATACCAAGCTCGCCGATCAGCTTACCATGCTTGAATCCCAGGTCAGGTACTTCCGCGATATTGATCTTTCCGATTATAACGCTATGAAAACTATAATTATGCAGACAAAGGGTATCGGTGATTTCAAAAATATCGGCGTTGCAAACACAACAGGCGCGACTATCAACTATAACGGACGTTCTTCCGGCAATATAATGCTTACCGACTATTTCAAGGAAGCAATGACAGGTACAGATACTGTTTCCCAGAGTACATATATCGATGAAGACGGCGATGAAGTTCTTTATCTTGCGGTTCCGATAGAAAAGAACGGAAGAGTTACGGGTGTGGTATTCGGCACCTTCACAAAAGATATTCTGAATACCCTCGTAAGTACCGTAAGCTTCGGCGCCGCCAGTGCAAATGTTCTTTTTGACGATGACGGAACCATACTCGCCTATACTACGGGGACGTCTTTTATCAGCGATGATGATACCAATCTTTACAGTATGATACATAATACATCAGACAACGATGAGGAGACCGTTTTCACCTATGAGAAAGACGGAATGCAGATGCTCGCGGCAATAACTCCCATAGGTATGCACGGTTGGGGCTATGCTACTCTGGTACCCCGCACTTCAATATCCGAAGTTTCGGACAGAGTATCGCGATACGTTCTTTATATCCTGTTTTCGATAACATTTGTATTTACTCTGCTGCTGTTATCGATACTTATGCTCATAAAAAGACTTTCGGCAGAAAAACGTGAGATGGCACGGATCGGCGCAGAACTCGGTGTTGCTACTAAGATCCAATCGGATATGCTTCCTAAGGATTTTCCGGATAGAAATGATTTCGGGCTTTATGCAACAATGACGCCTGCCAAAGAGGTCGGCGGAGATTTCTACGACTTCTTCTTTACCGACAAGGATCACATTGCTCTCGTTATGGCTGATGTTGCCGGAAAAGGTGTTCCCGCCGCACTGTTTATGGTAGTTGCCAAAGTTGTTATACGAAACCAGGCAATGGCAGGCGGTACTCCCGCAACAATACTTGCAAATGTGAACAATATTCTCTGCCAGAACAACAAATCCGGGCTTTTTGTTACCGTTTGGCTGGGCATAATGGATATCAGGACCGGCGAGATACAATACTCAAACGCCGGACACGAATACCCGATCATAGGGCGCGCCGGAAGCGGGTATTCCGTATTGGAGAGCGACAACGGACCTCCGCTTGCAGCAATGGAAAATATGGACTTCGATAACGTTACGGTCACTCTCGGAAAAGGCGACAGCATCTTCCTGTACACCGACGGCGTTCCCGAAGCGAAGAGCTCACAGGGTGAGCGTTTCGGAATGGAAGCACTGATATCGGCACTTGACGAAGGTATAGAATTATCTGCGGAAGACAAGCTTGTATATGTGAAAGATAAGATAGATACATTTGTCGGTCTGATAGACCCGTTTGATGATATAACAATGCTCTGCTTAAACTTTAACGGAAGCGAAGAATAACACTGCCCCGGTATCACAATGATACCGGGGATTTTTGTCTTATCCGGGTTTTATGCTATATTTCTATCGAAATATAGACAAATTCACAGTTCACAATGCACAATTTTGGAGCGCGCTTTGCGCGCATGTCTGAATCGTGACGATATTACTTGATTTTGTCTATGGATATACTAATTCAGTATTATTCCGGCGAATAAGCGCCGTAGTTTTTCCAATACTTTATCTGAAAGCGAGGAATAACTATGCACGATCAGACTGTTTCTATCCGGAACTGCTACAACAGCACCGGAGATATCATCACCGATTCGGATATCAGGGATTTCACGCCGCTTAAGGAACTGCTGGAAACATTCAGCAGTCTTCGTTCCGACGAGCATTCAGTTCAGATCGACGAAGCCGGCTGAACAATTAATGGCAGGAAAAGAGGCGGGCAATGCACACAGCTCTCTATATCCGGGTCTCTACCGACGCCCAGTACGAAGAAGGCTACTCCGTTGACGCACAGAAGCAGAAGCTTGAACAATACTGCAGGCTGAAAGATATAACGGACTACCAATTCTACATTGACGGAGGCTGGTCCGGAAGCAATATCGAACGTCCGGAAATGAAGAGAATGATAGACAACATCAGAAGCAAACAGGTATCCGCAGTCGTCGTTTATAAGCTCGACAGACTGTCCCGTTCGCAGAAAGATACCGTGTTTCTGCTCGAAGATGTTTTTATCCCGAACGGCTGCAACTTCATAAGCCTTAACGAGAACTTCGATACCACAACCCCATACGGGAAAGCGATGATAGGTATTCTGTCTGTATTCGCCCAGCTCGAGCGTGAAAATATCCGGGAACGTACCCGAATGGGAATGCAGGAAAGAGTTAAATCCGGGCTCTGGATGGGCGGTGGCAGAGTGCCTTTCGGTTACGACTATGACCCCGGAAAAGATGTCCTTGTCCCAAACGAACACGCGAAAGATGTAAAGCAGATCTATGAGCTGTACCTTCAGGGCTACTCCACAACTCAGCTTTCGGAGATGTTCGATGTTTCCGAAGATAAGCAGATAACCGATATCCTCACACGAGTCACCTATCTCGGAAAGATCAGATTCAGAGGCGAGACTTATGACGCTAAACATGAAGCGATCATTGACCGGGAGCTATGGGACAGAGTTCAGCGTGAACATGAACGGCGCTCCACAAAAAAGGCTGTCCCTGCATCTTACCTGCTCACAGGTCTTCTCTACTGCGGACGGTGCGGCGCAAAGATGAGGTATCAGAAATGGGGCAAAGACAAGGTAAAGATCTACTGCTACTCACAGCAAAGCTCAAAGAAATACCTGATAAAAGACAGCAGCTGCGATAATGACAAGGTTGATGCCGAACTCGTTGAGAAGGCAGTTACAGAGGACCTTTTCCGGCGCACCGACAGCATTGTTCCCGGAAGCGATATCACTCCCGTTTCAGCATCGGCATTGAAGATCCTTAAACAGAGATACAATGATGCTGCAATGAAACTGAAACGTTTGTACAATCTGTATGCCGGTTCCGGAGATGAAGTGCTGCTTGAAACAATTGAGGATATCAAGTCGGAGCTTGAATCTGTCAGCCGACAGATCGCTGACGAGGAAAAGAACCATAGCATTGCAAGCGATATCACAGAAAGGCTGAATTCGGTAGTGAACCTGCGGGAGCAGTGGAACAGGCTTTCCATGAAAGAACGCCAGCAGGCTGTAGCCGTCTGCATCAGCAGGATAGTTATTGACGGAACCGATATAGATATTCATTACAGGTTCTGACGGCGCGATCTGCACATGCTGTTTATGCGGTATAGCCGTTTTTTTTAAAAAGCACAGAATAAAAGTTGTATTTTTTTATAAAAAAATTCCATTTAAGTATTGAAAAATTGTTTGAAATATGATATAATATTTGTGTGCCTATATAGGCAGCTTATATTATCGTAAAGGATGCATAACAGTGAAACAGACTTATTATAAGAGCGATAACGGCGATCTTAAGTCCCTGCTCGGAAATGTCTCCTCCGCTGATCTTATCATTATGATCTCCAACGGAGATATGTTTGAAAATCACGTCGCAGAGCTTCATGCCAAATACCCCGATATCCCGAGCATCGGTACCACCGGTCACTTCTACAGCAGCAGTCTTCGTGAAGGCGGAGTCGGACTGGTTGCTATGTCCGGCGTAAGAGCTGCCGTAGGCATACTTACTTCGGTATCGACTATGCCTATGAAAGACATCAGCGAATTTGAGAGCAATGTCCGAAAGGTCAATGCAAACGGCAACAATACAGTCTGCATCGACTTCTGCACCGGCAACGATGCTATGACGATCGCGGCCATGAACACTGTTCTCAAAAAATCCGGGATATCCCTTATGGGCGGTACAGCTTTCGACGGAAAAGTCTCCGTAAACGGTGTTGTATATCAGGATGCCTGTGCCTATGCGATCGTTCGCAATGAGTCCGGCAAGGTCAAGGTTTACAAGGAAAACCTGTACCGCCCCATGGACGACAGACGCTTCATCGCCAGCGGTACAGACAGAGCAAAGTACTACATAGGCGAGCTTAACGGCAAGCCCGCAAAAGCTGTATATATGAACGAGTTCGGCATCTCCGAGCGTGATATCTCCAAGCAGACTTTCTCAAACCCCTTCGGCAAGATAACCGGTAACGAGATCTGCATTATTTCGCTTAAAGAGCCCTCCGGAAGCGGTCTGTGCTGTTACAGACAGGTCAATGATTCCGATGTTCTTACCCTTCTTCAGATCGGTAACCACGCGGAGATCGCCGCGGAGACCATATCGCGTATCAGGGCTGATTTCAGCAATATATCCGGCGTTTTCGCAGTAAACTGCGCTTTCAGATACCTTTATTTCAAGGAACATAACTTCCTTACCAGCTATCTGCAGTCCATGAGCAAGCTCGGAAGCTTCTGCGGATTTGTAGGAAACGGCGAACATTACAATGACCAGTTCATCAATCAGACCATGAGCTGCGTAGTATTCGGATAAGGCGGAGAATAATATGATATCTTTCGGTAAAAACAAAAATCAGAGCAGCAAGCCGGATTACTATCCGCTTGTCTGCATTTCAAACAGCATCAAGGAATCGAAGAAGGAACTTGCAAAGAAGGAAGTCGCTTCCCTTGAGGAAATACGCAGCATACAGGAATCATTCGATATCGTTCTTCAGCGTGACGAAGAACTCAAGCAGAAGATGACCCATTTCGGCGAAGTTTTCAGCTCCCTCGGCAATGCGGCAGGTCAGTTTGAGAACGTAAAGAACGATATATCATTGACAGTCGGCGATGCCCAGGCGCACATGGATACGCTCAGAGCAAGCTCAGAAGCTGTAAAGAGCGATTTCGGCGAGATGAATGAGATATTCACAGGTCTCGTTTCTTCCGTTAAGGAGATCGACGAATACACCAAGAGCATAACCGGTATTGCCGATCAGACCAATATCCTGGCGATAAACGCTTCAATTGAAGCTGCAAGAGCCGGTGAAAACGGCAAAGGTTTCGCAGTTGTCGCAATAGAAGTCAAAAAGCTTGCGGAACAGATAAAGCTTATGGTCTCCGAGGTAGATAAGGCTATCGAGAAGGTCAACTCCTATACCGGCAGATTCAATGACAGTATCGCTAAGACCAAGGACTCTCTTGACCAGAACATGAATGACCTTGAATCCGCAAACAGCACATTC
>JAFVBZ010000039.1 GCA_017479645.1 Ruminiclostridium sp.
CGGCAATGAGCGGGTCGATATTCAGTAAGTTGTTGTAATATGAAAGCACATGGAGGTTATTTATGTTTGTAGGAAGCATGAGTTTAGTAAACAGTATCAACAAGGCTTATGGGCGCCAATCGCCTGCGAGAACAAAGAAACGAAAAAGCCCCGGAGATGTCATGACTGAGGAAAACATCAATAAAATGCGGGAGATCGCTTACAACGACGCACTCGGAGATGGAAAATACGAAAGCAATTCCTTTCGCAGCTTTCTCTTCAAGCTCAGAGACGAAGTTGCACCCGACAGGGACACGCTTCTCTCCGAGGCACTGGCACAATTCGATAAGGATATACAGAACTATGCTTTCAAAAAAGGAGAAAACCCCGAAACATTGCTCGAATACATTCTTAAAGCGGAAGGAAAGTTTGACAGCGGAAATGGCTCATATTCGGGCAGCAGACACCCTAATGGTCATATATGCATGGATATATTTGACGAGAACGGCGACCGTGTAGGCGGTTACAGCTCCAACAGCGGATTTCATAAGTTCAGCACACCAAAGGAAAACTGCGTCGGTATCTTCTTTTCAAAGTTGTATCACGACACTTATCTTGAATATTCAAATCAGATAAAAAACAAGACAACTGTTTCGGGAGGCTTCACTGCCGCTTCACAGCTTGATTATTGCATATAAACGTGGGTGCTATTCTGCACCCTGTTTCCGAAAAACACTAAACTTTTTCCGATTTCTGCCGATATAATAATATATGGGCATTTTCGGGAGGTCTGGAAAATGGATTTAGGTATCTACAACAAGCAGAATATCATAAAGCGCGACAAAAGCGAGATCGAGATACTTCTTGAATCGCTGAACAAGACCAAGCGTCGTACCAAACCGCAGCCCGTTCAGCAGACAACTCTGTTTGTGCCGGCTGCGAGAAGTGGGGACGCTGTTACATTTGAGCTGTCGGATCAAGCAAAACAAAAGTTGAAAAACGAAGAAATAGAAGCTACGCTTAATAGCGGTGAACCTCTTAAGAATTGCACTTTGGAGGAGTTCGACAACTACTATTACAATAAACACGGACATAAGTGCAGTCCCGAAGAGCTGAATTGCTGGTATCGACAGGCTTTAAAAGGTGATAACGCTTCTATCGAGGAAAGAGAATGGAGACATAATCCAAACTACAGGATTCCTCTGCGAATATGGGATTCTCCTGAAGTATCTGCAGACAGAGAAGCCGCTATCAAAAAATATAAGACCGGTGCGGAGCTCGAACCGTGGGAAAAGAAAGTAATGAGAACTTTCGTAAATGCCGGAATTGAGGGCGATGTAATGCGAGAAGCAAATCACGTCCGTGAGCAGAATATTATGCAGAATACGATTGCAGATATGCTGTCCGAAGCTGGGATCAAGCTTGCTCCCGATGAAGAGATTACATTCAGCGTATGGGGCAGGAATGTTGAGGTCAGCGGCGCGAATGATGAAGAGACAAACCGCCGCGTCGCTGATCTGTTTTTGCAGCGTGCCGATAATAAGGAAAAGTACGGAGAGAATGTCGTTACAGGACAGAGAATGTCCAATTTCTATTACGCCGTAAATAGAGACAAGCAACAGGAAAGTGGGTTTACGGGAATGTGGCTTAAAGCTGCCGTAAGACATCTTGAAGATTCAGGAACAGGTATCACAGTATTTGATCTGTCGCTCGATGATGAGGGAAATATCGTCGGTCTGCCGGAGGAGCTTGATACTTTTATCAAGGAGAACGCTAAAGGTGAGCTTTTGGATAATGTAGATGCAGCAGGAGAAGAACGACAGACTATAGTACGGGCGAGAAATATGCGTGAAGCTTTCAGAAGCGCAATTAAGACCGTTGAGAACGGTGAATATGAGAAATTCAGGAATATGAAGTGCTATCTTACATATAAGAATGGTGTTTTGGAATGCAAATGACGGAGGAGATTATGAATAATATAGCAATTAATAACACTATACAGACGTTCACCGCAAGACGCAAAACAATATCAAATACAGACGGCTCCGATTTCGGTATAGCCTTGCAAGGGGCTTTCTCTTATAGTGAAGTAAGGGGCGTGAATGCGATAGCCTCGAATGCTTTGGAAATGCTCGACGACGAGCTTGAGGATATGTATATTGTATCCAATGCGCACAAGCTCCAGCTCGCCATGGGACAATGGGGTATAGTATCATACAACGAATATGATAAAGCTTTTGATAATAAAAGAGAAAAATTTCTTGAACTTTGTCAGGATGGAAATTGTATTCAAGTTCGAATCGACCCGGGAAAATTCAACGAATTTGTCGAAGAGCTGCAAACCGGACTTGCAAACGGCGATTCGCTCAGAGATGTACTGCAAAATCATTTCGACAGTTACGGCGATGTTACGCACCTGAACCACGGTGAGTTCTTCACGATCGACCCCGATACCGGTATGGTTGAGATCGCACATACACAAACCCGCAATATTTACGGTTCCGCAGCTGACAGTAATATGGATATTTTGACATCTTTAGCTATTGCTGATGATCTTGCAACCGTGATGAGATATACATATTTTAAAGAAGAAACAGATGACCCCGTAAAGGTACAGGCGCTTATCACCGGTATATGTGAACGCTCAAACGGCTACAATACCGAGCGTTTTAATCCATTATGGGATACCGCTGTTGAACACCCCAGAGAATGGTATGTAATGATGCAAGAGAAACTCGGATATGACGATGAACCTCGTAATGATATGGTAGATTCTCTCCTTGAACTTCTCGACCGTCACTTCAAGGCTGAGCAGAAGCGTGAAGCCGAAAATGACGACTTCGGCAGCTCGTCGCTTACAGTCGCGGCTATGGCGGCGAAGATAGCTGTGAGTAAGACAAATGATACTTCGACCTTGGCGGTATAATAAAAAATAAGCGCACGTATCATCTGATTCTTGCGCTTTTTCATTGAAATAAGTTCAAGAATATGATATAATTTCTTTGTGGTACAAATATTAACTGTAAACCCTGCACTATATATCGGCATGATATTTGTTGTATTTTCACAAATTTGAAATTTTTTCAAATAATACCGTAACATTTTCGCTTCTCATTCGTTATTCTTTATAGAGTCGATAAAGAAAGTGTGGTTTAATTATGAGTTATTCGGAGATATACAAAAAAGCTTTTGCAGAGTTAAAGAAGTGCTATCCTGCCGCATTTTTCACCTGTGCAATAGGAATATTGCTGACCTCGGGACTGCATCAGCTTAAAGAGTACTTATACCGGACTGCGGCTGTGTGCGCGGGACACAATATCAGTCTGCTTCTTATATTATTGCTTGTTTATCTGGCTGCAAGTATCGGAGTTTACTTCTGGTCAGATGTCATTTTTGCCGGTGAGGCAAAGTTTTTCATGCAGGCAAAGTCCGGCAGGATAAATGTCAGAAACCTGTTTTGGTTTGTGAGCGGACGCGGAAATGCAGTGAAAGTGTTATGGAGAAAATATATACATATTTTTCTTGCCACGCTCATGCTCATAATACCGGGAGTTATTGTTTCTTATGATCTTATGCTGGTGCCGTATATGCTTTGTGATGTTCCGGAAATGCCCAAAGACCGCGCTGTGAAGATCTCCGAAAACGCAATGGAGGGGTATAAGTGGAAGTGTTTTGTTATGCTTCTGCCTTTTTATGCCATAACCGTACCGGAACTTATAATTGCTGTTATATTGAGGGAAAACATGATCGCCGTTTATGTAGTGCTGTACATAATATCAAGTATAGCTAAACCCGTTCAGCTCGCAGTGATGCAGGAGTTCTATGAATTCATGAACGGTCGGATACTCGCCGCAGCAATTGATATCAACGAGGAAGAACGCCAAACCGAATACACCGTGACCGAAGAAGTTATTGAAATGTACAGTACCGGGATCTCCGACGAACATAATGACAGGATTATGACCATATCATCTGATGAAATGAGCGATAATAAGTGAAAGGGTTCGATTTCTGAGTTATGACAGAATTAGAAATAACCAAGCAAAAAGCCGAGGCCGGTGACGCGGAAGCACAGGACAGGCTCGGTGATATGTACCGCCTCGGCAGCGGTACGGAAAAGAACTATGAAGAAGCGCTGAAATGGTATAAGGCTTCTGAAGCACAGGGTAATATCAGCGCGCACAACCATGTCGGAGTTATGTATCAATATGGCTATGCAGTTGAAAAGGACTGCGAAAAAGCCCGTGTGATATATGAGGAGTGTATCGCAAAGGGAGATTACAAGGCTTGCAACAACCTCGGGATACTGTATAATAACGGTCTGTCGGTACCGAAAGATCAGGAAAAGGCATTCACTCTTTTTATGAAGGCGGCTGAAAATGGCATTCCGCAGGGTATGGAGAATGTCGCGAACGCATATATCAAAGGTCACGGTGTTCAGAGAGACTATGACAAAGCTGAGAAATGGATAATGCCGGCTGCGGAGCACGGTATGTTCTCTGCGCTGGTATATCTCGGTCGGGAGTGTTACGGCGGCAGCGATGAGGATAACAGACGAGCTTTCCGACTGTTTTCTAAGGGCATGGAGCAAGGTCACAGCCTCTCCTGCGCACTTCTCGGGCTGATGTATGCACAGGGGCTGGGGGTAGAGAAGAATGGTGCGAAAGCCGCAGAATTATACCAAAGGCTTATTGACGACCCGGACGCTCCCGAAAACGAAAAGGCATACGGATATTTCTATCTCGGAGTTTCCTACAGCGAGGGAAACGGAGTACCGTACAGTGAGAAGAAAGCTGCGGAGCTTTACGACCGTGCGGCAGCCTGCGGGAATGACGAAGTAACAGAGATTATCGGCAGACTTTACTATGACGCCCAGGATATCAAGAGGGATCTCAGAAAGGCATTTGAGTACATAAGTCTGACAGCGGAGCATGGATATGTTCCGGGGATATATATGCTCGGCATTCTGTACTATGACGGACAGGCAGTGAAGCGTGACGACGGCAGGGCGTATGAGCTTTTCGTATCCGCAGCCGAAAAAGGCAGCGCAGACGCGATGCAGCAGCTTGGACATTTATACAGCTCCGGTATATACGTTGAAAAGGATATGAAGACCGCCGCCGAATGGTATAAGAAGGCAGCCGAAAGAGGAAACGCAAGAGCGGAAGGCTGTCTCGGCGGTATGTACCTTTGCGGTGAGGGTGTCGAAAAGGACTATCGGAAAGCGCATGAACTGCTTAAACGCTCATGCTCAAAGGGAGATATGACCGGGCTGTATAATATGGGATATATGTATGACAAGGGACTAGGTGTGCCGAAAAGCGCCCGTACAGCACGAATATACTATAAACAGGCTGAGAAAAGCGGACATTTTCCGGCAGGAAAGCGGCTTGTGAACATCAGTTTTATCGCAAGGCTGGCAGCGGAATGGCTCAAACATAAGAAATAGCATCTATACAGGAATACACCGTAACGGATATGGGTGGAACATACTGCCTATATGATATGGAAATGTGGCTGGATATGCTTGGTATCGAGCCGTGATAAATTTCGATTCTTCCGAAAATATACCCTTTATCTTAATGATTATTATTCCGAACTCGGATTATAAAAGAATTACATAAAACAAGCCGGAGCAAGGTTGAAATGCTCCGGTTTTGTGTTATATATCGCCCGATAAGGTATGGTGCAAAACATTATTTGCTGATCTTTCCCTTCAGCTTCTCCATAAGCCTTTCAAAACGCTCGTTGCCGGCAAATGTTTCGCAGAATTTATTATCCGGTTTTATGATGATATTATAAACACTGTCATAATCCGTATCGGGACCAGTTTTGTGAACATACACCTGCTTGTCGTCAAGCTCTGAAAGCCAACAGGGAGCATACTTTTCTCCTTCGGGACGGGTTTCGTATTTATCCGCATGGTCGTATGCGGCTTCAAGCATATCGAGAGCCTTTTCTTCATCGCCGAGCTTTAAATACCACTTCGCTTCTGTTGCTGCATTAAGCGATAATTCACAATGAAAAAAGTTTGGTTTGCCTCCCGTTATGAGATCTATCAAAGCATCATTTGCTTTTAGTATCTCTATTTTCTGCTCATAGGTGTATGAATCCTCACAGGATATATTCCAGAACATATTATGCAGCATCTGTGTAAAGCTCCAAAGCAACGCAGACTGCCTGCGTTCGAGAGCTTCTTTTCCCTCATACAGTTCGCCTAAAAACATCTCTCTTGTGCAGCCTACATTGGGCAGTGACATTACCATCTCTCTTGCTTTCTCTTTATCGTGCAGATCATAGATGTAATGAATAATAAGCTGCTGCTTTGGAAAGCTGTTGTTCTCGGTAGGCTTATAATATTTCAACGCCCTTTCGCACAAAGCTATTATTTCATCTGATTTTTCCCTTTTAAGCTCCTCTGTATCTGCTTTACCCTGACCGAACCAGTACTCTCGCAAAGCAGATGCGAGAGTAGTAAGCAGTTCCGGCTCGTTGGGATAAATTTTCAGCTGCTCCCTGAGATAATTTGCCGCGCTCTCCTGATCGCCCTGCTCTTGGTATTTTTGAATATGCTTTAATATCTTCTGCACCTCTTCCTCCTTGCGCTTTATGTCCACACCCAGCAATCGGTCTGTCGTAACTTCAAAGAAATATGCCAGCGCGGGCAGCTGTGATATATCCGGTGCAGTCCGGTCACATTCCCACTGGCTCACCGCCCGCGAGGTTATACCGAGAGCCTCCGCAAGCTGTTCCTGCGTTATATCCTGTTCCTGCCGAAGATGTCTTATTGTTGCTCCTATCGTCATTTTCATCACTCCTTGTCAAGTTCAAAAGCGCCTTTGTTAATAATATTATAGCGTACTTTTATGCATATTGCAAGGAAGTGTTTGTGGAGTTCTGGTATAGTGATGCTTTGATTTTTATGATAAAGTTACTTTTGTCAGCTGGAATGAGCTTTTGTTTCGGCATCATACATCTTAATTACAACGATCCTGCCATGTACAGCAGCAGATACGTTATACTGTCATTTGACAAATCGCTGACCGCACAAATCAGGATAATTAGCAATAGAAAAGCAACACAAATCAAGATTTAATTACTTGATAAGTGTCTATGTTGCAATTTAACAGCAATTGTGATATAATATTTCTATAAAATAAGGGCAGGTACAGGATCATGAAATACAGAACAAACCGCAGAACAGGCGATAAGATAAGCGAAATAGGCCTTGGCTCGGCATATATGTTTGAGGCTGGCATGACGAAAGCTGTGGAAGCATTACAATACGCTTACGAGGGCGGCATCAACTATTACGACCTTGCAGCCGGAGACGGAGCGAGCTTCCCGATATATGGCGAGGCGTTCAAAGATGTCAGCAAGGATATACTTTATCAGATACACTTCGGTGCCGATTACACCAACGGCACCTACGGCTGGTCACTCGATATTGACACGATAAAACGTTCGGTTGACAGGCAGCTTCGGGAGCTGCACACCGACTACATAGACTACGGGTTTATCCATTGTCAGGACG
>JAFVBZ010000006.1 GCA_017479645.1 Ruminiclostridium sp.
CTATCGTAACGGATGCATTGTTTATCGCAATACCCGCTTCGAGCGCAGCGATCGACATATGCGTCCTTGCTTCGGTAGTTGTTCCGTCGCTGTATGCAGTCGGAAGATTCATGAAAATACGTTTGACAGCAGATATTGCAACGGCATCGGTAAGGGGCTGGGCGAGACGCGACGTATAAGACTCCACCGCGTGAGTGAGAGCGTCAAGACCTATCGAAGCGGTGACGCTTTTGGGCGAGGATATTGAGAACGCCGGGTCGATGACTGCAAGCGACGGGATAAGACAGTCGCCTTTCAGCAGCATCTTGATATCCGTTTTGCTGTCGGTGATGACCGTGAACTTTGTCGCCTCGGAGCCTGTACCGGCTGTTGTCGGTATCGCTGCCATAGGCGGCATTTTCCCCTTTATCACCTTACCCATATAGTCGGATATCTTCCCGCCGTTCACAGAAAGTGCCGCTATCGCTTTCATCGTATCAATCGGACTTCCGCCGCCGACCGCTATCATGCAGTCGCAGTCCTCGACCTCGTATTTTGCCAGTCCCGCGTTTACTATCGTGTCGGTAGGCTCGCCCATAACATCGGAATAGATCGTGTATGGAACTCTGTTCTTTGAAAGCATTGCTGTCAGCTTCTCAAAGCAGTTCAGCTTTATCACCACCGGGTCGGTAACGATGAGCACCCTGTCACCCATTGTACAAAGTTCTTTTTCTGCAAGCTCCAGACCGCCTTCTCCGGTATATATCTTCGCGGGAACAATAAATTCTCTGCTCATATCGTCCGCACCTCAGTCATTATCGGCTTTAAGAACGGCGTTCAGCATAACGGTCGCGCCCTCGGTGCAATGCTTTACCGATGAAAATTCCGGCTCACAGTGAGAGAGTCCGTCCTTTGACTGCACGAATATCATCGTAGTCGGCAGCATATACGAAGCGAACTGGGCGTCGTGTCCGGCACCGGAGTGGATATACTGATGCGAAACTCCGCATTCCTCAGCAGCAGCCTTTACATATCCCACAAGTTTCTTGTCCCAGTAAACGGTATCTCTGTTCCAAGCCTTTTCGACGGTGCAGGTGCAGCCCGACCATTCCTTGTCCGCAAGGCTCTTGACGATAGCAAGAACTTTTTCAAGCACCTCGGGTTTCTCGTGTCTTGCATCGAAAGAGAAGTCGAAATAATCCGGTACACAGGTATGTACGCAAGGGTGACAAACTACCTCACCGGTGGTATAGACGAGATCGGAATATCCGAGCTTATCTATCTCCGTGTGCAGGTAACAAAGCGCCTGCGCAGCCGCGTAGAATGCGTCCCTGCGCTTCGGCATCGGGAATGTTCCCGCGTGGGTGGTCTGACCGAAGAACTTTATACGGTAGTTGAACATTCCGAGTACGCAGTCAACTACGCCGATGTCGTTTCCGGCATCTTCGAGGATAGGTCCCTGCTCAATGTGAGTCTCAAACATATAAAGGTATCTGTCCGGGTCGAGCCTGCATTTCTTATCGCCCTTGAAGCCCGATCTTTCCAGCGCCTGACCGAATGTTTTCGTCGGGTCAAGAATGCTCTTTGACTGCATCATATCCTCGTATTTAAACTTGCTTCTGATGTCTTCGGGCAGGTAGTCATAGCACACGATACCGGAGCACATCATAGCCGGAGGATAGAGCGAGCCTTCCTCGTTCGTCCAGATCATAGCGGTGAGAGGGTGCTTGTGGGGAATGTTCTGCTCAACTACCGTTTCGAGTACTTCCATTGCGCTCATTACGCCGAGAATGCCGTCATAGTTACCGCCGTTCTTTACGGAGTCACAGTGCGACGCCATTACTATGCGCTTTGCGTCCGGGTCGCTGCCGGGAATAGTAGCGTAAAGGTTTGCAACATCATCTGTTTCGATCTTCGCTCCGATTTTCAGCATACGGTCGATGAACTCTTTTCTTGCCATAATTGCTTCATCGGACAGCGAGTATCTTGTGATACCGCCGTGACCCGCGTCACCGTATTTTGAAAATGTGGTGATCTTGTCTTCCATTCTTTTTTCGCTGCATTTATACATATTATTTATCCTTTCTGAAAATAAAGCCCTTTTTCGCGGGAACTCTCTGCTGCGGTACTCTCGTACAGTTCTCGATCAGATATACTACCTCGTCCGCGGTGACTATGTATGCCTTTTCACCTTTACCTTCAAGCTCAAATATCATCACGAACTTGTCGTCCCAGTCGTTTATGTAGAGCTTTGCGTTCTCCGCTCCGAATTTTTTCTCAACTGCCGGTCTTATCCGTGCGAAGCCGTACAGCATACCGTCACGCGGGACTTTGAAGCTGAGCCTCTTTGCCGTATCCTTTTTGAGCAGTATCTCCACCGGTATCTCGGTTATCCCGCCCGGATAACGAAGCTGCTCATAGGTCACCGTCCTGAATTTATCCGGCGTGACGAAATCGGACAGCCTGCACACGACCGCGTCTTTATAGCGTATTTCTGCCATACGGCTCCACTTCCTTCCTAATCTGTGAGCTTATCCGCTTCATCAAGCACTTCATCGACCTTTGTCATTTCCTCGCGTATCTGCTCGGGAGTGATAATGAGGGGCGGGGAAATGAGTATCATATTTTCGTGGGAATAAGTCATAAAGCCTTTCTTTTTCAGCGCTCCGATAAGCTTTCCCATTATGCCGTCCGGGTCTTTGCCGTAAGGCACCAGCGGCTCACGGGTCTCTCTGTTCTTTACAAGCTCTATGGCTGAGAACAAACCGATATACCGCACATCGCCGACGCTCTTGTGCCTGGACTTTATTTCTTCAAGGCATCTGCCGAGTTCCGCGCCGGACTTGTTGACATTTGCGAGGATATCAGCCTTTTCGTAGAAGTTCAGGCACGCCACACCCGCCGCGCAGGCAAGCGGGTGTCCGCTGTATGTGAGCCCGCAGGACAGCAGATGATCGTCAAAGTATTCCGCGATCTTCTTGCTTACTGCTACACCGCCGAGCTGCACATAACCGCAGGTAACGCCCTTGGCGAAGCTCACGATATCGGGCTTCACGTCGAAATTCTCGAACGCGAACATCTTTCCCGTGCGTCCGAAGCCTGCCATTACCTCGTCGCAGATCATCATTATCCCGAACTCATCGCATACCCTCCGTACTCCCGGAAGATAGCCCTTCGGCGGTATGATAACGCCGTTGGAACCGGTTATGGTCTCCATTACTATCGCTGCAACATTTTCCGCGCCCTCGTAAATGACCTGCTCACGGAGCCGCTTCACATAGTATGCGGAGGCTTCTTCTTCCGTTTTAAACGGCAGGTTGTCACGGTAAACATACGGGTCGAAGAATTTTACGAAGCCCGGAACTCCCGGTTCAAGGGGCTGTCTGCGGGGTTCGCCGGTAAGACTTCCCGCGCCGAATGTTGAGCCGTGATAGCTGCGGTAGCGTGACAGGACTTTCGGTCTTCCTGTGAACATACGCGCTATCTTTACCGCGTTTTCATTTGCGTCCGCGCCGCCGTTGGTGAAGAACACCTTGCCCATATTGTCGGGCATAAGCTCTATGATCTTCTTTGCAAGCTCACCGCGCGGCTCGCTGCCGTAGGAAGGTGACAGATAGCAGTATTTCTCCGCCTGCTCCTTTATTGCGTCGATGATATCGCGGTTGCCGTGACCCACATTCAGATTGACGAGCTGGGAGGACATATCGGTATAGCGGTTGCCGTCATAATCCCACATATAGATCCCCTCTGCTTTTTTTATCGGGATAGGATCAAGCCCCTTCTGCTTCGACCACGACTGCAAATTATAGGTGCAGTGGTCGTGCTTTATCTTCTCCGCGATGTTTTCTGTTGCCATTAAAAATCACTCCTTTTGTCATACAGTTCAAGCACTTCTTCGATACGAAATGCAAGTATAAGTGAGCTTTTCGCGTTGTCGTCAAGCTCTTTTCCGAGTATTTCCTTTATCGCGCGCATTTTGAGATTTATCGTGTTCCGATGTACTCCGGCTTTTTCCGCGGCTTCGCTGACGCTGCCGTTATATGTCAGATACAGCTTCAGAGTGTCGCAGTAATCGGCGTTGCGTTCTATATCGAATCGCCTCAGCGTGCCAAGATTCTCCCTTACGAACTCCCGCAGCACGCTTCTGTTTTTCACAGCGAACACGAGCTTCATTATCCCGAGTTCACGGTAATGAGCCCTCGGTATTTCACTCAGCATAGCCATAAGCATTGCCGCGTCCGCCTGTTCATAAGCCTCGCCGACCGCGATCAGCCCGTTCACCTTATGTGATATGCCTATAAAGACATTCCTTTCGGTATTATCGGTGATCGTTTCGATCTCGGAGCAGAACCGGTCTATCTCCTCATCGGTACAGTTCTGTCTTACAGCAATGAGAGCACCGTTCTGCATAAACAGCGTAGAATGGTAATTTGAGCATTTAATCGTTCTCCATATCCTCATATCCGTTGACTGGACAGCTGATCTTGTGATGTTATTGCCTCCCGAAGTAACACATACGGATATGACCGTATATTTGCTCTTTTCTCCGAATTCTGCGCGGCTCAGAAAATCACTGTATTTCCTCAGATCGTCCGGGGTTTTGATTATTGCCCTGAACGCTTCTCCTATCGTACTTTCATGCTTTTCGTTGCCGATTATCCTGCGGCAGAAATCGTAGGATATATCCACTATCCTTGTAGTCCACGGTATCGTGAACAGAGGAAAATCGTTCTGCTCGCAGTACACTATAACAGGTGACGGCACCGATGCAATATACGGACCTATATTTATCACCAGACCTACCGCACCCTTAGCTTTAAGGCTCACTACAAAGTCTTTGAGCCATTCATTACCCCGGTGTGCGATTCCTGTGGTGAATATCAGCTCGTTCCCGTGAAGAAAATCCGGCACCTCGCTGTCCTCAACGATATGCACCCATCGCACGGTATTCTCCAGTCCCCCGGAGCCTGCCGCAAGTCTCATGGAATAGCTTCTCTCCGCATTTTCGCAAAGCTGTGATAATGAGATCGCCATAGGGGATCACCCCCTTTTCGGTTTTTTGATACGCTTGGTCTTATCCGTTATCGCTCCTGACGGACATACAAGCATACACAGGTGGCAGCCTACACATTTTGATGCATTCAGCTTCGCTTTGCCGTCCGTCAGGCTTATCGCCTGATGTCCCGCATCTCTGCACGACAGATAGCATCTTCCGCAGCCGAGACATTTTACGCTGTCGAATGAAGGGACTACAACTGTTGATCGGTCAAGCATATCCGCCGGTACCATATTTGGCAGTGCAGCCCCCACAAGCTCGGAAATGCTCTTTATACCGTGGGACTGCATATACGCTTTCGTTCCCGTAATAAGGTCATCGATGATACGGTAGCCGTACTGCATCACCGCTGTAGTCACCTGAATATTCCTACAGCCGAGCAATATGAATTCGAGCGCGTCGTGCCACGTTTCGATACCGCCCATACCGCTGAGCTGCATTTGTGAGAGCTGAGGGCATTTCGCAAGGTCGTGTATGAACCGCAGCGCTATCGGCTTGACCGCCTTTCCGGAATATCCCGAGACCGAGCATTTCCCGCCGACTGACGGGCTGCTTTCAAGCGTATCGGTGTTTATACCGAGAATGCTTTTTATAGTGTTTATTGCCGCTATACCGTCTGCGCCTGCTTCGACTGCCGCAATTGCCGGAACTTCCATATTCCCGATGTTCGGGGTCATTTTTGCAAGCACCGGAAGATGCGTAGCGCTCTTGACAAGCTCGGTATAGCGGTTCACGAGAGCGGGATCCTGCCCGACATCTGAGCCGAGCCCACTGCCGCTCATGTGAGGACAGCTGAAATTGCACTCGATGATGTCCGCGCCAGCCTCGGTAACCAGCTTCGAGAGCTGCACCCATTCCTCGTCGTTCTGCCCCATTATTGACGCGACCAGCACCTTCCGGGGGTAGTTCGCCTTCAGCCGCCTGAACACACCGAGATTGTATTCGAGCGGGTGGTCGGAGATCTGTTCAAGATTCTTGAAGCCGATGAACGGCGTTCCCTCTTTTCCGATAGCGCCGAAGCGCGGAGACACCTCCTCCGGTATCAGAAAGCCCACCGTCTTGAATACTGCACCGCCCCAGCCTGCCTCGAACGCACGGGCGACCATATCATAGTCGCCCGCAACGATAGAGGAAGAAAGGAAGAACGGATTTTCGCACCGAACGCCGCAGAATTCTATCGAGAGATCGGGCTCGGAACTGTATTCCACAGGTTTCGGAAGCTGCGCTGCCATATCCCGTATCCTCACAGGAAAGTCATAATGTACGCAGGCTTTTTCGCAAGCACCGTCACATTCCGCACATTTTGCAGCATCTGTGAAGATGCCGGCGCAGGCTTCGTTCTCAAATCGTACCGCGCGTATCATTCTTGCAGGGTCAAAGCCCTGCGGACAGACCTTGGTGCAGGCACCGTCTGCACACAGCAGACACCTTGCCGCTTCTTCTCTGATCTTCAGCATCGTATCACCTTACTTTAAGCTGCACTTGACGAACTTTCCGTAGCCTTTCTCACCGACGAACTCGCCGTTGTCGTAAACCAGTTTGCCGCGGCAGTAGGTCTGAACGGGATAGCCGTGAACTGTCACGCCTTCCCATATCGTATGGTCGCAGTCGGAGTGCATCTTCTCATTCGTTATCGTAAAATCAATTGTCGGGTCATAGATCACGATATCCGCGTCCTTGCCGACAGAGACCGCGCCCTTGTCCTTGCAGCCGAATATCCTTGCGGGATTTGCCGAGCACAGCGCCACAGCCTGCTCAAAGCTTATCCGTCCGATATTTGCCGCCGACAGCATATACGGATACATATTCTCAATGCCTGCACAGCCGTTCGGTATCTTTGAGAAATCGTCCTTGCCCCAGTCCTTCTCATACGACTGGAACGGGCAGTGGTCGGTAGCAACGGTGTCGATATCGCCGCGCTTTATAGCCTCCCATATCGCGACCTGACTTTCCTTGCCCTTCATAGGCGGTGAGCAGACAAAGTTCCTGCCGTCCTCGCGCTTATATACTTCACTTGTAAATTCGAGGTACTGCGGACAGGTCTCCGCATAGATCTCATATCCCTCGTCCTTTGCCTTCGTAACAGCCTCAACGCCCTGCTTATCCGCGAGGTGGACTATGTAGAGCGGAGCGCCGGTCGCCTTTGCCCACTGTATGGCACGCTCGTCAGCCTCACCTTCGACAAATTCCGGACGTGACATATAATGATACCAAGCGCTTGTATTGCCCTCGGAAAGATACTTCTTTGTGAGTGTGTTCACAAGCTCGTTGTTTTCGGCGTGGACTTCGATCAGAGCGCCGACCTCCTTTGCCTTTTGCAGTACCTGAAAGAATACGCCGTCGGTAACTCCGAAATCGTACACCATAAACACCTTGAATGACGGAACTCCTATATCGACACATTCGCCGATGCCGTTGATAAGTCCATTCTCAACATCTTTTACCGCAACATGGAACGAGTAGTCAACTGCCGCAACGGGCGCGCAGAGCGCATCACGCCGCTTTACGGTATCGGTCATCTTTTCGCCAAAATCCTGTAGCGCAAAGTCAAATACAGTGGTGGTTCCGCCGCACGCAGCCGCTCTTGTTCCCGCGAAGTAATCGTCCGATGATACCGTGCCGCCGAAGGGCATAGCAAGGTGAGTATGGGCATCTATCGCACCGGGCAGCACCAGCTTTCCGCTTGCGTCAACAACATTTTCACAGTCGCCGACACTTATGCTGTCTGCGATACAGACGATCTTTCCGTTCTCAATACCGACATCTGCCTTGAAAGCGCCGGACGCATTTACGACTGTTCCGTTTTTGATTATCATATCCATATCAAGTTCTCCTCTTATTTCTTATACACAAGAACCAGACCCGAGCGCTGATATACCTGTGCGATCTCAAGCAGATCCATACCGCCCGCGTTTGCGGATATAAGGTTCGATACCCACGTTACGCCGAAATCTACAGTACCGTTGTTTACCGCTGTTGTTTCACCAATATCACCGCCGCCGGAGACTATTGTTACATTAAGTCCGACCTCGTCATAGTAGCCTTTTGCTTTTGCTACGAAATAACCCATAAACTGCGCCTGCGGGAGCCATTTGAGCTGAATTGAGACATCTGTCTTTTCGGGAGCGTCAAAGCTGCCTGCCATAGCGTCTGTCCAGTATGCTGTGCTGCGGATATCGTCAAGGGTGAGCGCCTGTAATTTCTCAGCCGCTGTGCTGTCATCGAGGGAGATGTACTGCTTTGCAAGATCGAGAGTCTGCTGCATTGCCGCTTCGTCCATCTTGCCATAATCGGTCACGGTATTGCCGTTCGTATCTGTCTCACACAGCTTCTTTACCTCGGAAGCCATATATGCCTGATGATCGGAAGAAACGGACGATCCGGCTTCAAATACTATCTGTGCAGCCTCCTCAGGGTTTTCACAAGCATATTTCCAGCCCTTCATAGAAGCGGAGATGAATGCTTTCACGGTATTCGGGTTCTGTTCGGCAAATGCCTTTGTACAGAAAAGATTATCTTCAAGCATCGCAACACCTTCGTTGTTCATATCAATGATGCCGACTGTGTCACCATAGCCGTAACCGCCTTCATAGCTGTTCTGTACAAGTCCGAGCTCATTGTAGGTCATCGCGGACGCGAGGGTTATCGAATCATCGTCAAAGCCGTCCATGTCGAACGCCTGTGACAGGAACTTGTTCTCCTGACCGTATTTTGTCAGAAGCGCGAATATCTCATACTCGTTGCCGAGTCCCCAGTTTCCGACTTTTCCTGCCTGTGCGGCGGAGATTATACGGTCACTGTCGCTCATTGCGGCGCCGCTGTCAGACGAGCCTGCCGCTGCTGCGGCTGCTGTTGTTGCCGCTGCCGATGTTGCTGCGGCTGCTGTTGTTGTTCCGGCGCTTCCGGAAGAAGATCCGCACGCGGAAAATGCCGATACGATCATTGCGGCAGCGAGCATGGCTGCCATTGTCTTTTTGGAAAATCTCATAGAATTTTGCCTCCTTTAGTTTTTCTGCACATTGTTGTTTGTTTTTATCTAAAGAGCTGTTTCCCGCTCTTTTTAACTATTGACGGTCATCTTCTCTTTTTCATGACCAGCGCTTCGATCACCATAAGTATCGCATACATCACTATGCCGACGATACAGGCTGTCACGATGTAAGCCCACGCGGTGGAATACTGCGCTATCAATATGTTTTCACGTATCTGCCGACCTACGCCGATGACGTACTCGGCGAAATACTCGCTGACAAGTGCGCTGATAACGCTTCCCGGGACGCTCACGCGCAGTGCAGTGAAGATGTACGGAACGCTGTTCGGGAGCCGGAGCTTTGTAAATTCCGTCAACTTGCCCGCCGCGTACGTTTTCATCAGATCGTCAGAGAATACGGGAAGCTCTGTAAGCCCGCGGTAGGCGTTGACGCTCATAGATGCCATGCTTACGACCGTCACAACTATGATCTTAGCGAATGTGCTCCTGACCTCCGCCTCGGAGCTTACATCCTTTGTCCAGTTGATTATTACCGGCGCGAGCGCAACTATCGGTATTGCGTTGAATGCGGAAACTATCGTAAGTCCGCCGCTGCCGAATTTCGGGAATGTCGCCGCAAATATCGCTATGAGGTAGCCGAGCAGTGAACCGAAGAGCAGTCCCAATACC
>JAFVBZ010000040.1 GCA_017479645.1 Ruminiclostridium sp.
AACGAGCTGTTTGCATACCTCGTGTACAAAAACGGCGCATACTGCACCACGGGAGAGCTGCTCGGCATTCTTTATGACGGAGATCCGGACAAGGGCGGAGCGCTGCGCCAGCTGACTATGGATATGAGGGACTGCCTTACCGAAGCCGGCGTGCATTCCATAATCGTCAAGAAGTACGGCAAGCTCGGCATAAATATGGGGCGGCTGGACTATGAGGGTTCGCTTGAAAGCATTCCCAACGAGTTCGGCTGGCTGTAACATTAAGATAGGGTGCAGCGTCACGCTGCCGCAGGTCAAGGGCGCGCAGCCCTTGTGCTGTCTGCAAAGACAAGCGCGTAAGCGCAGCAGGGGAGAGCAGAGATGATAACGATATCGGTAGACGATCAGCCCGCTGTGACCGGGTTTATGAAGGATATGCTGACGAGGATAGATCCTTGCGGAACGCATCTTACAGCGCGGAATATGGACGAAGCGTTTTCGCTGATGACGGACGAGGTGCAGATAGCGTTTCTTGATATAGAGATGCCGGGAATGGGCGGGATAGAAGCCGCGGATATACTGCAGGAGCGTTATAACAGGCTCAATATCGTGTTTGTGACAGGACACCCGGAGTATGCCTACCGTGCGCATGACGTTTTTCCGAGCGCATTTCTCACTAAGCCGGTAAACGAATCCGATATCCGCCGTGCTATCGCTCATCTGCGGATACCGCCGGAGATGCCGGTGGAGCGATTCACGATAAAGTGCAGTCCTTTCTCTGTGCGCATAGACGGGAACCTGCTTGATTTCGGTCACCGCCGCACAGCCGAGCTTTTCGCATATCTTGTTTACAGGGAAGGCGGATACTGCACAAACAGCGAGCTTATAAAAGTGCTGTGGAACGGTGCGGAGGACAAGCAGACATCGTTGAGACAGCTTGTGATGTATATGCGCGCAGAACTCCGCAATGTCGGAGCGGAAAGCCTGTTAATAAAGAAATACGGAAAGACGGCGATAGATTTCAGAGAACTGCGCATAGTAGGTGAACTTTCGGATATCCCGAAGTATTTCGGCTGGGAGAAATTAATCTGATTTCATATATATTTTGCGAAATATTCACATAAATTTCACATTTGATAACGGTTCGATAACGGTATTTGAGCGCTTTTTGAACGGTTCATGTGCTATAATTAGCAAAGTAATGAAGATTTTCAAAAGGCAAGATATTCAAGTGCGCCGTTAAAGCTTACGTTGACGGAAAGTGGACGACTGTTGCCGAAGGTGATATCGTAAACGTCAAGGTAAAAATGACCGACACCACTCTTTTCTTCAATATTAGGGCTTTCCCCGGCAGGATTATCTGTCGGGGAAAGTTCTATAAGGCTATTTATCAAGAGGTTCTGCTATGAAACAGGTTCGTCCGCCACAGGAAAAAAGGGAAGTGCTTTTGTCCGAGCACCGTATCATTCTTGACAATGTCAGGAATATCCGTGATATCAGCGGGTACAGGAATGAAGACGGTAAAAGGCTTCTTCCCGGTAAGCTTATCCGTTCGGGAGCACTTGCCGGTGCGACAATGGACGATCTGCGCCTTCTTAAGGACAAGTATAAAGTGCGGACGATAATAGACTTCCGCTCTGTACGGGAATCCGCGCATCTCCGTGACCCGGAAATACCGGGCGTGAAATACTTCAATCTTCCCGTTCTTGTGCCGGAAACAGAGAAAAACAGTGACTCCTTTCCGAGCGAGTCTGCAATTTATGCCGAAATGCTGTTCGGGGAGCTTGCAAACCGGGCATACAAGCGGTTCTTTGAGCTGCTTCTTACATACGGTGACAAAACGGTGCTGTTCCATGACGATCTCGGCAAGGACGAAACGGGAGTAGCTGCCGCATTGCTGCTTTCCGTGCTCGGATTCCATGAAAATCTGATAATCGAGGAGTACATGCTTTCGGGCAAGGATCCGGAAATCCACAAGCTTACGGAAATGCGCCCGGGGCTGACGACAGCCGGTATCATATCGTCTCACCCGCTGGAGTATGCGCTTACCCGTGTGCAGATCGAATACGGCAGCATCACCGAGTATGTAAAGAAGACACTGTCTGTAAGCAATGAGGATATCCGCCGGTTGAAAAAGCTGTTTCTTGCGTGATACATAGTTCTATATTTCTGTCGAAATATAGAAAAATGCACAATGCACAATTCACAATGCACAATTATGGAGCGCGCTTTGCGCGCATATCTGAATCGTGACGAGATTACTTGATTTTGTCTGCGGATAGATACTGATTCAGTATAAACAGAGCAAAACGATCAGATCAAAAAAACGAGCGTTCTTTGTCCGAACCGGACAGAGCGCTCGCTTTGTTGTTTGCCGGGATTTTATTTGCTGCCGCGTGCTGATTTGTTCTCGTATTTGCCCTTTACGGAAAGTCCGATCGTTCCGTCTGCGATAAGCGCGGTAATGTAGCCTGTAAAGCTGAAATCGAATCCGACATTCAGCATGTTTATTAAAGCGAGGATCAGTGACGCTATATCCAATCCGAATATGACATAGAAAAGGATCCAGGTCTTTTTGCTGCCGAGATCCTTCCGGAATACAAGGATCAGAAGATCGGCGGCTTTTATTGCATAGAGAATACAGATGACGATCATTAACGGAGTGACAGTATAGAAAACAAGATTTATGATAATTGACAGGACACATACGCCTACATGCAGGAACATAAAGGCTTTATAAAAGACTGCGGCTTGCTTGCTGTAGCCTTTTATGATATATACCGCGCCCATAATGAGCATTGACAGTATCACTGCCATAAGAACGATGTTTGTGATATTTGAGAACAGTGCAGATGATGTATCGGAGCTTACAGCGCCGATAATGAAGTTTACAGCGCCGCCTATGGTGCCGAACATCATAATAAACATCACGATAAGATGAAATTTCGTTACAGGATTGTTTTTTAGCATGATAATTATAACTTCTTTCTTAATAGATTTTTATACGCATTGATCTGTGCTTTTATCATCGGTCATTCCGGAAAGTTTCTGCGCGACTTCAAGGGGGTGGAGTATGTACGGGGTGATCGTTGAATAGATTATCGCTTCTTCAAGTAAATTCATAGTTTCACTTCAAACGGAAGTATGCCATAAAAACAGTTTTCAGCCTGCCCGGTTTCCCGGACAGGCTGTAAGATCAGTCGTGATCTTTTATGTGATGACAGAGATCGAATGCAAACCCGGAGGGTGATCTCATCATTGCCGATTTGGACGACTTCATTTCAACGATTTTTCCGCTCGGATTAACAAAGCCTCTGTCTGTGAGGAACTTGTAAGCCTCATCAAAATCGTCAACGTTCATTCTGATGATAGTGAGATCCTGCTTGATATTGGGGGCGTTGGAGATATCGATCTTAAAGCCGTTGGGATCCTTCATTGTAATGTTTGTGATGTCCCGGCCGTCAACATTGCTGTTGGTATGCTGTCTTTCAAAGCCGAGCGCTTCAAAAAGTCTGATCGTCTCTTCACCTTTGTTAGTGACAATAAGCGGGTTGAATGATGTGAATTTCAATGTAAATACCTCCTGTGTCAGTTGTGGTCTTTGATATGCTCAACAAGATTTATAACAAATCCTGAAGGTGCCAGCAGTATGGCGGATTTTGAACTTGGCGTATAAACCCGTTCATCGCCGTAAAAATTCTTGAATCCCCGTGAGATAAGCAGGTCATAGGTCTCTTCAAAATCTCTTACGTTAATGCGGATAGCCTGGATATCATGGGGAAGCTCCATTTCCGGCTGAGAAATGTCAAGATGAAACCCTTCGGCATTCTTCATGACAACATCGACAACATTTTTGTCGCCTATATCCTTTTTGGTGTGCCGTTTCTCGAATCCAAGCTCTTCAAACAGCCTGATTATCGGTTCTGCATTTTTTGTGATGATCTGTGGATTAAATGCTGTGATCTGCATAATAACATCTCCTATCCCGTTTTCAATGCTTTAACGCCTTGATTTGTATCTATTATACCATATTCCGGAAGAAAAATCAATAGAATTTGGTAAAAAAAACAATATTATTTGAAAAGTTACACAGGACTTATAAGTTTTATGCTATGAAATTGCGGATATAGATGTATCTTCGATCGTGAACACCGGGAGATGCTGCCGATATTTGTCGGAAAAGACATCAGAACCTAAATCTTTCAACATAACCCGGAAAAAATATGAAAGGCTACAAAATTCCCGGCTTGACGAAAATAATTCTTGATTATGGGCATTTGCAGTAGTATAATATGAAACGCATCAAAAAAGGAGATAAAAGAAATGGGAACTACTGTAAACAAACCTACCGAGGAAAAGCTCAAACCGAAACTTTTTTCGGTTATCAAGAATTACTCAAAGCAGCAGCTTGTCAAGGATATCACTGCGGGTATAATCGTTGCTATTATCGCGCTCCCGCTTTCTATCGCACTTGCGCTCGCTTCCGGAGTGAACCCGGAGCAGGGTCTTTATACTGCGATGATCGCCGGATTTATAGTTGCGTTCCTTGGCGGAAGCCGTGTTCAGATCGCAGGACCTACTGCCGCATTCGCCACTATCGTCGCGGGTATAGTCGCGCGGCAGGGAATGAACGGGCTTATAATCTCTACCGTAATGGCGGGACTTATCATGGTAGTGATGGGATTCTGCAGATTCGGAAATCTGATAAAATACATTCCCGGAACTATTACGGCAGGCTTCACATTCGGCATTGCCGTAACGATCGCTATCGGTCAGCTCAAAGATTTTATGGGGCTTACATTCACCAATTCCCCCATAGAAACGATAGATAAGCTTAAAGAAGTCGTTAGCTGTATCGGTACATTCAACTGGCAGGCGTTCCTTATAGGGCTCCTCTCTCTTGCGATCCTTATATTCTGGCCTAAAAAGCTTGACAAGATCCCTGCGTCGCTTATCGCAGTCGTAGTCTGTTCGGCAGCAGTTGCGCTTTCGGGCATGGAAGTGAACACTATCGGCGATCTTTATACGATATCTTCTGCTCTGCCTTCTCTCACTATACCGGAGATCACCTTTGACAGCGTTCGTGAGCTGATACCCGATGCGTTCACCATAGCTATACTTGCATCGGTGGAATCGCTGCTTTCCTGTGTTGTATCTGACGGTATGATAGGCTCGAAGCATCGCCCGAATATGGAGCTTATAGCACAGGGCTGTGCGAATATCGGTTCGGCTCTTTTCGGCGGAATACCGGCTACCGGCGCGATAGCGCGTACAGCCGCAAATGTCCGCAACGGCGGGCGCACACCTGTTGCGGGAATGGTTCATTCCGTCGTCGTACTTATCATCATAATAGCGCTTATGCCGTATGCGTCGCTGATACCGATGCCGACAATGGCGGCGATACTTTTTGTTGTGGCATACAATATGTGCGGCTGGCGCAATATCAGAAACCTGTTCAAGACAGCGCCGAAAAGCGATATCTTCGTGCTTGTCGTGACCGTGGTACTGACAGTTGTATTCGATCTTGTCATTGCAATAGGCGTAGGTATGGTGCTTGCCGCGATACTCTTCATGAAGCGAATGGCAGATGTTACGGAAGCGCACGCATGGGTAGATGTTGACGATGAGGAAACAGACGCGGACAATATCCTGAGAAAGAAGATACCTGCTCATACACGCGTTTATGAGATAAACGGACCTATGTTCTTTGCGGCTTCGGAACGTTTCAGGTATATGCTTGACGATACGAATATAAGCGTGCTTATAATTCGAATGAGAAATGTTCCCGCGATCGACGCTTCGGGAGTTGAAACGCTCTCCCGGATAGTAAAGCGCTGTGAGCGCGAGGGCGTGAAAGTAGTATTTTCCCATGTAAACGAACAGCCTATGCATATAATGCAGAAAGCGGGACTGTATGTAGAAGTCGGGGAAGAGAATTTCTGTTCCCACATAGATACCGCGCTGATAAGAGCGGACGAGCTTGCAAAAGCCTGAATGCGCCGGTATTGCTTTTGATAATAAGAAGGGGAGAAGCTTTTCAGAAAGTTTCTCCCCTTATCTGTTATTTGATCGCTTCATTGTGATGTTTATTCCGGAATCGAGCATGATCTTGTATGCGTCCGGGTCTGCATAAGTATTGAATTCCGCAACAGGGGAAGCGTTCCCGTGACCGAATCCGGCAGTTCCCATTGACCAGATCATCTTCACTTTCTGCATCGTTTCGGGTTCGCGTTCAATTGCTTTTGCTATATTTGTCGCCGGGCCGAGCGCGATTATTTCCACCTCATTCGGGTACTTCTTTACGGTTTCGAGAATGAAGTCTATCGCATCGGTTTCTTCCGCTTTCCCGGTTGTATTTACAATACCCGCATCGCCCATGCCGTCCGAGCCGAAAACGCTGAATGCTTCGATCTTTTTACCCTTGTATCTTTCGGACGAACCGTTGTAAACGGGAGCATCCGAGCCTGCTGTTTCCAGTGCCGCCAGAGCGTTTCTGGTGCTTTGCTCAAGATCAACATTCCCGACAAGCGTTGTAACGCCGAGTATGTCAAGCTTTCCGCTTTTTACGGCAAGGATCAGCGCAGAAGCGTCATCGGCGCCGGTGTCCGTATCAATGATGACCTTTCTCAGATCACCGCCCGTTTGTTCTGTGTCAGCAGGCGGTGAGAACAGCGGAAAGTATAATGAAAAGTGCTGCAGCAATTAATACAATGTGTTTTCTGTCCATTTTTTAATTGCTCCTTGATCAGTATAAAATCAGTTGATCGCAGTGATGAATTCAGAGAGATGAGTACATACATTCATATTAATATCACCTCATTTGGTATAAGTCAATACCATTACCCGTGAATGCCGGTAATGCCCGGTTTATTCAGTAATGCACAGGCGGACTGTTTGTGAAGATATTTGACAAACGGGCTGCAATATATTATAATTGTAATAGGAGCAAGTCGATATCAGGAGCGCAGTTCCGCATTGATGACGATACGGAAGTGTGTACAAAGCAGATCTGAACAGATCCTGTATTAAAATATATCTGCAATTTTGCATTAAGAACAAACGAAAGGATATGCTATGAAAACAGCAGTGATAACAGGAAGTACGAGAGGTCTCGGATTTGAGATGGCAAAGGAATTTTGCAGATGCGGCTGGAACGTCATGCTGAACGGCGTGAGCGAAGAAAGGCTTGAAGCTGCGGTAAAGGCTCTGGAGGATATAGAAGGCGGCGGCAGTGCTGCAGGCTTTCGCGCAGATGTCACATCTGCGGAGCAGCTTCGTGAGCTTGCCGATCTTGCCAGAGAGAAGTTCGGCACGGTCGATATATGGATAAACAACGCAGGCGTGAATCAGCCGTTGAAAGCTGTATGGGAGCTTACCGAACACGAGATAGATACCCTTCTGGATATAGATCTCCGCGGTGCCGTTATGGGAAGCAGGATCGCGGTACAGCTTATGGAAGATCAGCCGCTCGGAGGAGCGATATACAATCTTGAGGGCTACGGCAGCAATGATGCCATGATGCTTGGGTTCAATATGTACGGTACAAGCAAGAGAGCGGTCACGCACTTTACTGTCGCGCTCGCAAAAGAGCTTGAAGAACGGGGCAGCAGGGTCATAGCCGGAAGGCTCTCTCCGGGAATAATGGTGACAGATTTTCTTACCAATGCTTCAGGAACCGGGCAGAAGATAGAACTTCCCGAAAAAACAAAGCGTTTCTACAACATAGTCGCAGAAACACCGGATATAGTCGCACGCTTTTTTGTAGAGAAAATGCTGGCGAACCAAAAAAACAACGTTCATATATGCCGGCTTACTACCGGAAGGCTCCTGTCGCACTTTGTTACTGCCATGTTCAGCAAGCGTGACTATTTTGCACAAACAGACCGGAAATAATGCTTCATTCGGCTTCCGCTGTGTAATACGGCTTTCATAACGCATATAGCGGAAAATGCAGCCGAAATTGCGGTGCTGATACAGAAGTTTCCGCCATTGTTTTATTGACAGCGCAGAGATGCTGTGTTATAATCGTGAATGAGACCGATCGTGATTAAGGAGGAAAAGATATGGACATCGATATCCTTTTGATACTGCAGGAATTCAGAAACGGAGCCGGTGCTTGTCTGACGGATTTTATGACAAAGATGAGCTTTATCGGTGAAATGAATACGGTGCTTATCATAATTGCACTGATCTACTGGTGCGCCGACAAGAACTTCGGCAGATACCTTCTGATGGGCTGGAGCGGCAACAGAGTGGTCAATGGACTGCTGAAGGTGACAGCCTGCGTATATCGTCCCTGGATCAGAGATGCTCGTATCGTGCCTGACAGCGATGCTTTGGCGGCTGCAACCGGATATTCCTTCCCGAGCGGACATAGTATGAATGCCGCGGCGCTGTACGGCGGCGGTGCGATACGCAGGGAGCTTTCCAAATGGCTTCGTATCACACTTGGCGCTATTGTTGTACTCATCGCGTTCAGCCGTAATTTCCTGGGTGTGCATACACCGCAGGATATCCTGGTAGGCGCAGGTGCAGGTCTGCTTATGATGTGGCTGACCGGCAAGCTTATCGCATGGGTGGATAAGAATCCCGGAAAGGACATAATGGTGGCATGCATCGGAATCGCTGCCGCTGTTGCGGTTGCGGTATTTGCTGCGGTAAAGTCCTATCCGATGGACTATAACGAAGCGGGTGAACTGCTGGTGGACGGCGCGAAAATGGCAAACGATACTTACAAAGGCGTTGGCTGGTGCGTTGGCTTTCTGATAGGCTGGATACTTGAAAAGCGGTTTGTTAAATTCTCTACCGACATACCTATGGTGACGAGGATAACAAGACTCACAACCGGGCTCTTAAGCTATTATGCGATCAGTCTTATCCTTATACCTCTGATAAAGAGCTGGATCCCAGGTGTGGGCGCTACGATCACTTCCTGCTTTATTCAGATGTTCTATGTGACGTTCCTTTTCCCCTTGTGTATAAAATATTTTGAACGTATTCCGGCATTACCGGAGAAGCAGTCCTGATCAAGCTTTTTATCCGCTGCTCTAAAAGGAGTGAATTCAAATCTTAATGTACAGGAAAACTGATGCTAAAATGTTCCAGGTCTCTACATTGCAGGCACTGGCACTGGGATATTCCAAAACAGTCGTAGAAGTCGGCGAGCTTATGCGGCACGGCGATATCGGACTCGGAACATTTGAGAATGTAAACGGGGAAATGATCGTAATTGACGGTCATTGTTACAGAGCCGATGAAAACGGAGATGTAAGCGAAGCTGACAGCAAGACCGGTGTTCCTTTCTCGTCTGTGACTTTCTTTAGTGCGGACAGCTGCTTTGAGATCGACGGCGCGGGCGATATAGCGAAACTCAAAGAATGGCTCGATCTTCGTGTTGAGGAAGATTTCGGGCTGAACAGTATGTATATGGTTCGCATAGACGGAAGCTTCAGAAGGATATGCGCACGGAGCGAATCGGGTTTCAGAGCGCACCATGTTACGCTTAAGGACGCGTTGAGTGAGACACAGAGAGCTTTTTACTTTGATAATATAAACGGAACATTGGTATGCGTATATTACCCCGACTATATGGACGGCATAAATGCTTCCGGCTGGCATCTGCATTTCATTTCGGAGGACAGGAAACTGGGCGGTCATGTCTTTGACCTGTCGCTGAAAAAGGGAACAGCTTTCTTTGACAAGCTTACTGATATACAGATCGCTCTGCCGCACGATCCCGCCTTTGATACATACTCTCTGAAGAGCGCGTCGAAAGATGAGATAAAGAGCGTCGAGCAGGGGAAATGATCCCACATTCACAATGCTCATACAGTGCTCCGGATCATTAACTGATATATTCCGGTAATGGATATCTGAGGAGGGGAATAGCTATGAAAAGAAAAATGTCTGCTGCTGCAATGATCGTTGCGCTTGCTGCACTTTTATCGGCATGCAGAACGGATACAGGCAATTTACAGACGGATAATGCCGGAAGTGTCACATACGGAAGAAACGGAAAAGGGCGAGTACAGGGAAGGCTTTTCTATACAGGAGATCTCCGACGATCTGTTCAGCAGAATGAAAGTCGGAAATACATATAAAGCGGACTGTATCGTTCCGCGTGAAGATCTTCGTTATCTGCTGGTTTTGCATAAGGATAAGGACGGAAATACTCATCAGGGAGAAATGGTGGTTCACAAGCTGATCGCAGAAGATGTCCCGGAGATCTTTGAAAAGCTGTATGATGCTGACTATCCCATAGAGAGAATGGTGCTTCCCGACAATTATATGGCAGATGACGAAGTTATGATGCGGGATAATAACTCTTCCTGCTTTAATTTCCGTTTCATTTCCCATACGAACAGGATATCAAAACACGGGCTGGGAATGGCAGTAGATATCAATACGCTGTACAATCCTTACCATAAGATCGTGACAAATGATGACGGTACTAAGGAAGAAGTGATCGAACCTGCAACAGGAAAAGATTACCTGGATCGGGAACAAAACTTCGATTACAAGATCGAAAAAGGTGATCTGTGTTATAATCTCTTTATTGAAAAAGGTTTTGAGTGGGGCGGAAACTGGACGGATCGGAAAGATTTCCAGCATTTTGAACTGCCTACCGATGTAACGGAGAAGTATTCCCAGATGTATGCCGGGGAATAGAATGCTGAACTGTCAAGTTGAGCTAAAGACTATTCTGCCAAAATTAAATTAAGTTGATTGTAATGCGGATTAACGTTATTCATCTTTATTTTAATTGAATGATTTCGGCAAAATAAGGTATATTTCATTAAAAACAATGTCCAAACAATGTCCAAGCACCATTTCAGCATAAAAGGAAAAACCTCTTGAATGGCTTAACAAAGCCGTTCAAGAGGTCTATGGATTGGTTGCGGAGATAGGACTTGAACTGTCAAGCGAACATTTGCTGAATATTAATATATTTGAATAAATGCGATTATACTGCGGTTTATCGCCATTCAACTTTTAATCTCATTGAATAATTTTCGGAAAAATAAGGTACATTTTAGTAAAAACAAGGTACAAATAAGGTACAATCTTTTGGCTATTTCTGTATATTTTCTAAGCATTTTAATACTACCAAAATATACAGGAGGATACCGCAATGAATAATATCATTAACAAACTTTACTATGGAGAGATTTGTCCGTGCGAGAAACCCGCTCCCAACACCAAGCGCTGCATAGATAATCGTGAGCTGATTTGTTCAACCGAGGAGCGGTTACTTGATCAGTTTCCGGACTGTAAAGAACTTCTTGACCAGTACACAGATGCGCCACACGTCGAGACCCAACTTGAATGTGAGGCGGATTTTGAAAGAGGATTTAGGCTCGGGGCATCGATAATGCTCGACATACTCAACGAATAACATTCAACCGCCTGTCATTCATTGGCAGGCGGCATTTTAGTTAAACCTTAAATTAATCAGATAGTACTAATCTCATATTAAACAGATCATTTATTATATGACGTATATTATGAGAAGGTATTCCCCAATAATAAAGTTGCATGGCATAGATTACTCGTTCCAAAAACATTAGGTCTAACAGAGATAAATCTATTATATCCATAAAGTCATTACCGTTCAGGAGCCGCCTCCGCCGCAGCAGATGAAAGTTCCGATGTCGGGCAAGGTCAAGACGAAGAAGCAGTCGTTTGTTGTGGTTGATGATGATATTGAATAATAATATCCCGAATAGAGCCGGATCGCGGCTCTGTTCGGGAGATCATTTTTTATGTCTTCAATAATTGATCTTTCTGTTTACAAACTCAGAATATTATGCTATAATAATTCTAAAATCTATAAACAATAAAACTGACGGAAAACCGGTGATCCCGCTGCTGACATATACATTCGGCACATACATACAGGACAACTATATTATTACGCTGCTGCTGTTATCCGCGCTTATCATCATGCTAATAGGCAACCGGAAGATGAAGATAAGCGGTACGAATTATGTGTGGCTGATAATAGGGATAACATTGGCGATCACGGTATTGCAGGCTGTCGAGCTGATGTG